>NC_010681.1:2233768-2552878 GCF_000020125.1 Paraburkholderia phytofirmans PsJN | reverse complement strand
ACGACAACATCAATGCGATCAAGCCGATGCTCAAGGACGGCCGCGTGCTCGCCACCGCGGATCAGTACGCTGCCAAGCAAGCGGTGTTCGGTATCGACACCGCGCTGAAGGCGCTCAGCGGACACAAGAAGCAGGCGGAACTCTCCGGCGTGGTGGAAACGCCGTGCGATCTGGTCACGAAGTAAGCATCGCCCGGTCAGTGCCGGGGTAGGTCGGGTACGCGGATTTGCGGCGCCGTTTCATGCTCCACGCTTGGCTTGCGCTCGCAAACCCGCGTCTATTCAATAAACGCTCAAGAAACCTGCCGCGCCGCCGTTAATTCCAGAGGTAAGCGTCATGACGGTGCCGCGCGACGGGAGGCTGCGTGGCTGTTAGCGCCTGCGCATTGCGCGCATTGGGCCGGCATGACACGGGGCGCGAGGGGCGCAAGGGCCGCAACTTCATTCGAGCGCATCGCATGAGGTCGCGGCTGCCGCCCCGGAACCAGGATTGCGATGGACTCAACCGATCACGACGCCGTGCCCGCCGTCCTGTCTGTCAGCGGCATCGGCAAGACCTACGCCGAACCGGTGCTCGCCGACATTTCGCTGTCGTTGCGCGCCGGCGAGGTATTGGCGCTGACGGGCGAGAACGGCGCGGGCAAGAGTACGCTGTCCAAAATCATCGGCGGGCTGGTGGAGCCGACCGCCGGCACGATGCAACTCGGCGGCGTGCCGTATGCGCCGGCGAGCCGCACTCAGGCCGAGGCGCTCGGCGTGCGCATGGTGATGCAGGAACTGAATCTGCTTCCGACCTTGTCGGTGGCCGAAAATCTGTTCCTGAACCGCTTGCCGCGGGCCGGCGCGTTCAGCTTCGGCTGGATCGACCGGCGCAAGCTGCGCGAAGACGCGCGCCAGGCGATGGCGCAGGTCGGGCTCGACGCGATCGATCCGGACACGCTGGTCGGCGAGCTCGGCATCGGCCATCAGCAGATGGTGGAAATCGCGCGCAATCTGATCGACGACTGCCGCGTGCTGATCCTCGACGAGCCGACCGCGATGCTGACCGCGCGCGAAGTCGATCTGCTGTTCGAACAGATCGACCGGCTGAAGGCGCGCGGCGTGGCACTCGTCTACATCTCGCACCGGCTCGAAGAACTTGCGCGGGTGGCCGAGCAGATCGCGGTGCTGCGCGACGGCAGGCTGGTGCATGTCGACGCGATGGCCAACCTGACCAGCGACGAAATCGTCACATGGATGGTCGGCCGGGAACTCGGCGAGCGGATCGATCTGGGGGTGCGCAACATCGGCGCGCCGCTGTTGAAAGTGGACCGGCTCACGCGCGGCAAGGTGGTCCGCGAGGTGTCGTTCGAAGTGCGCGCGGGGGAAATTTTCGGCATCAGCGGCCTGATCGGCGCGGGCCGCACGGAGTTGATGCGGCTGATCTACGGCGCGGATCCGAAGGATAGCGGCACCGTTTCGCTGGCGGCAACGCCGGGCGCGCCACCCACGCCGGTGCAAATCGCTTCGCCTTCGGACGCGGTGCGCGCGGGCATCGCGCTCATCACCGAGGACCGTAAAGGCGAAGGCTTGCTGCTGCCGCAGCCGATCGCGGCCAACGTGTCGCTGGGCAATATCGGCAGCGTAGCGCGGCACGGCATCGTCGACGCGAAGCGGGAGAACGCGCTGGCGCAGACGCAGATCGCGGCGATGCGAATCCGTACGTCGGGGCCGGGGCAGATTGTCGGCGAACTGTCGGGCGGCAACCAGCAGAAGGTGGTGATCGGCCGCTGGCTGGCGCGCGATTGCCGTGTGCTGTTATTCGACGAACCCACGCGCGGCATCGACGTCGGCGCGAAGTTCGATATTTATGGCCTGATGGGTGCGCTGGCCCGTGAAGGGCGCGCGCTCGTCGTGGTGTCGAGCGACCTGCGTGAGCTTATGCTGATCTGCGACCGGATCGGCGTGATGTCCGCGGGCAGTATGACGGGTGTGTTCGAGCGCGATAACTGGTCGCAGGATGCGTTGCTGGCCGCGGCTTTTGCCGGTTATCGCAGCCGCGAAGCGTTGCTGCACGCCGCCCCCGACACCAGCGAAGCAGGGAGTGCGTCATGAACGATCAACCGTTGCGGGAAGCGTCGGGCGACAAGCCGGGTACGGCGGGCGGCACGGGCAGCGTGACACCGCCGGCCGATCCGTCGGCGCCGCTCGCGAGCGGCAAACCGGCCGGCACGCGGCTGGGCTTTTCGAATTACCTGGGGCTTGCCGGCGCGTTGCTCGGGATGATCGTGCTGTTCTCGCTGCTGAGTTCGCACTTTCTGACCTACGACACGTTCAGCACGATCGCCAACCAGATTCCGGATCTGGTGGTGATGTCGGTGGGGATGACCTTCGTGCTGATCATCGCCGGGATCGATCTGTCGGTGGGATCGGTGCTGGCGCTGGGCGCGTCGGTGGTCAGCGTGGCGGCGCTGAAGTGGGGCTGGGGGCCGTTGCCGTCGGCCGTGCTCGGCGTCGCCGCGGCGGCGTTGACCGGCACCATCACCGGCGCGGTGACGGTGGGCTGGCGGATTCCGTCGTTCATCGTCTCGCTCGGCGTGCTGGAAGCAGCGCGCGGCATGGCGTATCAGATGACGAATTCGCGCACCGCCTATATCGGCGACGCGTTCGACTTCCTGTCGAACCCGATCGCGCTCGGCATCTCGCCGGCGTTCCTGATCGCGGTGGCGGTGATGGTCATCGCGCAACTGGTGCTCACGCGCACGGTGTTCGGCCGCTATCTGGTCGGCATCGGCACCAACGAGGAAGCGGTGCGGCTCGCGGGCGTCAACCCGCGGCCGTACAAGGTGATCGTGTTCGCGCTGATGGGCGCGCTCTCGGGGCTGGCCGCGCTGTTCCAGATTTCGCGTCTGGAAGCGGCCGATCCGAATGCGGGCCAAGGCGTGGAACTGCAGGTGATCGCGGCCGTGGTGATCGGCGGCACGAGCCTGATGGGCGGGCGCGGCTCGGTGATCAGCACTTTTTTCGGCGTGTTGATTATTTCCGTGCTGGCGGCCGGCCTCGCGCAGATCGGCGCGAACGAGCCGACCAAGCGGATGATCACCGGCGCGGTGATCGTGGTGGCGGTGGTGCTGGATACGTATCGCAGCCGCCGCAAGCGGGCCTGACCGGTGACGGTCACCGTCAGCCGGCAAAGTAACGCAAGCGGGGCGGTCAGCGCGTCGTGAGCGGTAAAGCGTAAGAATTCATGGATTGGGTCGGTCTTCGATGAGACGTCCGGTGGGTCGCCAGGTGGCGCGGCCGGCGGGTAAAACAGGCGGGAGAGCAACAGGTTATGGCGACGATCAAGGATGTAGCGGCTGCGGCAGGCGTGTCGTTCACGACGGTATCGCACGTGGTGAACAACTCGCGGCCGGTGTCGGCGGACGTGCGCGCGAAGGTCGAGCACGCGATCCGTCAGCTCCACTATGTTCCGTCGGCGGTGGCCCGCTCGCTGAAGGCGCGGGCCACGGCGACCATCGGGCTGGTCGTGCCGAACGCCACGAACCCGTACTTCGCGGAACTGGCGCGCGGCATCGAGGACGGTTGTTCGCGCAACGGCTACTGCGTCTTCTTCTGCAATTCCGACGACGATCCGGCCAAGCAGCGTAACTACCTGCGCGTGCTGCAGGAAAAGCGCATCGACGGTCTGATCGTCGCGTCCGCCGGCGACGACGCCGTGCTCGCGCAGACGCTCGCCGACTCGCACGAGCCGCTGGTCATTCTCGATCGCAACATCGAAGGGCTGAACGCGGATCTGGTGCAGATCGACCACGAGAAGGGCGGCTATCTGGCGACCCGGCATCTGCTCGAACTGGGGCATGTAAGGATCGGCTGCATCACCGGGCCGATTCAGACGGCGGTCAGCGCGATGCGCGTGCACGGCTTTATCCGCGCGATGACGGAGCGCGGCATCGAGATTCCGCCCGACGCGATCGTGGAAAGCGATTTTTCGGGCACCGGCGGCCACCGCGCGGCCGCGCAACTGTTCGACACGATCAGGCCAACGGCGATTTTTGCTGGCAACGACATGATGGGCATCGGCGCGCTGCGGGCCGCCGCGGAACGTAATATCAGCGTGCCGCGCGACTGCTCGATCATCGGTTTCGACGATATCGAACTGGGGCGTTTCACCTATCCGGCGCTCTCGACGGTCGGGCAATCCGTGCGCGCGCTCGGCGATATGGCCGCGCAGACGCTGATCGAGCGGATTGCCGGGACCTCGTCGGGCACGCCACGCGCGCCGGGCCGCCGGCGCGTGGTGTCGCCGCGGCTGATCGTGCGCGAATCCACCGCCACCTGGGCCGGCGCGGCCAAGCGCGATCTGGCCGCCTGACTGGATGCGATGTGATGCGCGGATTTGAAACGCGCATTTGTGGCTAGCGGAGCGGTTGCTCGCGCAAGGCCATTCTTTGGGCGCAACGCGTCGCCTTCGATTTTCACCCGCAGCGCGGGCCGCTGAACACGTCGGCGACCCCGAAGCGCTGTTCAATACAGCGCTGGAATGGCGCGCGTAATCCCGGCGCTGAACCGTATTTCGGCGCTTGCTCTTGCTGAGCCATGAAAGCGATAAGCCGGCCGGATTCAGCCTTGCGGCGCTCCCTATCGTCCCGCGGAATCCAGACCTGCGACTAAATGCCGTCAGCACACCGCCAACCGCCGCATCGGCATGGCGTCTCTCTCGGCCGACCCTTGGCCATAGCCGCTCCCCGCTCCGCATCAACGGCCTGCGCATCCCACTTCGTCAGCAATTTGTAATTTATTCCGTTGCTTACCGCGTCTTTCCTCATACCATATAAATCCTTCAAGTACGCAGTCGCTCTGCCGTAAACAAAACTATTAGAGCGCGCCGTCAAAAACGCGCCATGACGCAGACGCCACACGCCAAACCGCGCTGCGGACGCAGCCTCTCATTTTGTCAAAGCACAGGAACAAGCATGTTGAACAAGGGCATTACGATCAAGGCGCGGATTGGCCTCACGATGGCTTTTCTCGCCGCGCTGCTCGTCGCCATCGGCGTATTCGGTCTGTTCGGCATGAGCCGTTCGAACGACGCCTATAAGGACACGTTCACCAACGCCATGCCGAGTGCGGTCGATATCGGCAACGCCGAGCTTTTCGCCGCGCGCGAGCGCCTCGCGCTCGATCGCGCGGCGTTCATGATCGGCACGCCGGAAGTGGCGGCGACGCTCGAGCGCGCGCGCGGCATGCGCGCCACGTCCGACATGTGGTGGAAGAAGTACATGGACATGTCGCGCGAGCCGGACGAAGACCGCCTTGCGCAGGACGTCGTTTCCAAACGTGAGGCGCTGCATCAGCAGATGGACGCCTTCGCGACGATCGTCGCCGCGAGCGACTCGCCCAAACTGGTCGACGGCGCCAAGCGTTTGCAAGTCGCCTACAACGACCTCGCCAATTCCGACGACGTGTTGCGCAAATACCAGTTCACGTCGGCGAGAGAGGGCTACGACTCCGCGCAAAGCAGCTTCGGCGTGTTTCGCATGGTCAGCATGAGCGCCTTGCTGATCGGCGTGCTGGCGGCGGTGATCTCGTACCTGACCTTAAGCCGCGCGATCGCCCGGCCGCTCGATGCCGCCCTCGGCCATTTCGACGCGATTGCGGCGGGCGATCTGCGCCGCCCGGTCGTCGTGACTTCGCGCGACGAAATGGGGCAGTTGCTCGACGGCATCGCCAAAATGCAGCGCAGTCTCACCGAAACGGTGCGTACCGTGCGTAGCGGCAGCGAATCGATTGCGACGGCCACGCGTCAGATCGCGGCCGGCAATATCGACCTGTCCTCGCGTACCGAAGAGCAGGCGTCGGCGCTGCAGGAAACCGCGTCGAGCATGGAAGAGCTGACCGGCACGGTCAAGCAGAACGCCGACAACGCCCGCCAGGCGAGTTCGCTGGCGGCCAATGCGTCGGAGATCGCCAACAAGGGCAGCGCGGTGGTCGGCCAGGTGGTCGGCACGATGGGCGACATCAATCAAAGCTCGGCCAAGATCGCCGACATTATTTCGATCATCGAAGGGATTGCGTTCCAGACCAACATCCTCGCCCTGAATGCGGCCGTGGAAGCGGCGCGGGCCGGTGAGGAAGGGCGCGGTTTCGCGGTCGTGGCCGGTGAAGTGCGCAGTCTCGCGCAGCGTTCGTCGGCGGCGGCGAAGGAAATCAAGGAACTGATCGACACCTCGGTGGAGCGCGTGCAGTCGGGCTCGGCGCTGGTCGACGAAGCCGGCCGCACCATGACCGAGATCATCGGCGCAGTGCAGCGCGTGACCGACATCATGGGCGAAATCGCCGCGGCTTCGGAGGAGCAGAGCAGCGGGATCGATCAGGTGGCGCGCGCCGTCACGCAAATGGACGAAGTCACGCAGCAGAACGCGGCACTGGTCGAAGAAGCGGCGGCCGCGGCGTCGTCGCTCGAAGATCAGGCCGGCAAACTGCGTACCGCGGTGGCCGTGTTCCACCTCGAAGAAAGCGGTTACAAGGCGCCCGTCAGTACGCCGCCGAAGCGCGCATCGACGCCGCTGCGTTCGGTGGTCGCGCGCAAGGTCTCGCACACTCGCGCCGCGCAGCCCGCGCCGCACGCCGCGGTCGCGACGAACGCGCCGGCGGCGGCACAGCCCGCCGCCGCGACGACACGCGCGCCTGCTAAAGCGACCGCCAGCGCGGGCGGCGATCAGGATTGGGAAACGTTCTGAGCGCAAGGCACGCGCAACATTCATTCCCGGCGCCGCAGCCAATCCCATTAGATGGGTAGGCGCTGTGAAAGAGCACGCTGCCTCGCTTCAAAAGACCGCGATTGCACAGACATTCGCGGTCTTTTTTTATGGCGTGCGCATTAAGTAACGTTTGCGCCGTCAGTCGGCGCCCTGGCGAGCGCCATGATCCGGTACATTGACGGACGCACCGAAGCAACTGTGCCTGGTGAACGCTGCCCGGCATGGTGTGCGGCAAGCGCCGTTGGCCCCTTGGCCCGCGCGTGTGCCTGCGCCGCCTTTGAGCGCTGCAATGCCTAGCCCAACGCATGGCCCGACGTGTGGTCACCCCCCACCAGCACGCCACAACCAACCGCTCAATGCGCCAGCCACAAAGGACCGACATGACGCCATACGACCTCGCGAACCGCCTCGTCGAAGCACGCCGGCAGCATCGCCCGATCGACGCGCCCGCACCCGACTGCCTGCCGCCCGATGCGGCAACCGCTTACGCGATCCAGCAGGCGGTCATCGCAGGTCTCGGCGACTCGACCGGCGCCTGGAAGATCGGCGCCAAAGCGCCGGGCGGCGCTGCCGCGGGCGCGCCGATTCCGGCCTCGCTGGTGTTTCGATCGCCGGCGCGCGTCGCGCATGACGGCTTCTTCAGGGTGCTGGTCGAACTGGAAATCGCCTTCCGTTTCGCCGAGGCCATCGAACCGCGCGGCCGGGCCTATGCGCGCGACGAGGTGCTCTCCAAGGTCGGCGTCGTCTTGCCGGCCATCGAGATCGTCGATAGCCGCTTCGCCGAGTGGCCGAACGTCGCGCCGCTCGCGCAACTCGCCGACGCCCAGAACAACGGTGCATTGATCACAGGGCAGCCGGTCGCTTATGCCGGGCTCGCGCGCGGCTTCGACTTCGTGTCGCCGGAACTGGAACTGAGCTTCGACGGCGCTTCGCTACTGCCGGAAGCCACCGGTAATCCGGCCGGCGACCCGCGCGAACTGCTGGTGTGGTTCGTCAACCATTGCGCCGCCATGGGCATTACGATCGAACCCGAATGGACTATTACCACCGGTTCGTATGTCGGCGCGCACAGGCTGGACCAGGCGGGCGTCGTGCGCGGGCACATCGACGGCCTTGGGGAAGTGGAGATTGAACTGACCTGAAAAGGCGCGCGTGTAACAACACGCTTGTAACGACCGGCTTGTAACAACACCGCTTGTAACAACACATTACGAAGCTTCATCAAGACGGCTGCCTGCGGGTGGCCGTTTTACATTCCGTGCATCTGTGACTGCGGCTTCACCGTATACACCTATTGAAGCGACACATGGTGAGGTCGTCATCCCGTTATACACGCGGCTAACCATGCTCACGGCGCGGTTAATGCGCACACGTCCCGCACGGCGATCCATGACCCGCATGTAAATGACGCGGAACAAAACCGTTCATGAGTTGACGAACCGCATGGAGCTGCACGGACTTTGCTTAAGCGTGAGACGGCGTGAGGGACACACATGACGCGTTCATGAACATGTAACAGGCCTGTGTCGCTGTAGACCGAACGCTCGTGTCGTGCGTTGAGGAGAAAGCACCCGGACACAGAAAGCGTGTAGACGTCCGCGCTTTTAGCAACAAAGTGTGCGTGTGCAGACATGCCGTCCGGTATTGCAGTGGGATCGTTCGATGAACGTAATGGCTGGTGCAAGAGAGTATTGAGGAGTATCGCGAAGTAATGCGGGACACTTCGATGAGCATCGAGCAGCATTGCAGAAGAGTGCTGACGAGGCTGCGGGGCAGTAGAAGGGCAGCGAGGTGTGACCACAATCGCTACGGTATGAGCGCAAGATTGTAGGTGGTCGAAACTTTGTTTCCAAGTGAGGAATTGTTGGGGGGCGAATACGGCGCGATTTTCGCAACGTAGTTCGTGAAAAAAAATTTAAAAGGGTTTAGGATGAATTCGAGCGATGTCGTTTCCGAATAGCGCGCCGCGCACGACATCGGTCTAGACTTCGGCGAGGAGGTAGCATGGATATCTACAGCAGTTTCGCGACCCGCTTCGAGAAAACGCGAGAAGATGAGCTCTCGCTCGAGGAGTATCTCGCGCTCTGCAAAGACAATCCCGCCGCGTACGCCACGGCTGGCGAACGCATGTTGACGGCGATCGGGGAGCCGGAACAGATCGACACTCGTAACGATCCGCGCATGTCGCGCATCTTCGCGAACAAGGTCATCAAGGTATACCCCGCATTCCGTGAGTTCTACGGAATGGAGGAGGTGATCGAGCAGGTGGTCGCCTACTTCCGCCACTCGGCCCAGGGGCTCGAAGAAAAGAAGCAGATCCTGTATCTGTTGGGCCCGGTCGGCGGCGGTAAATCATCAATCGCGGAACGTCTCAAGCAGCTCATGGAACGCGTGCCGTTCTATTCGATCAAGGGCTCGCCCGTGAACGAGTCGCCTCTCGGTCTGTTCGACTACGAGGAAGATGGCCCGATTCTCGAAGAACAATATGGCATTCCACGCCGCTACCTGAAAAGCATTCTTAGCCCGTGGGCGGTCAAGCGCCTGCACGAATTCAATGGCGACATCCGCAAGTTCCGCGTGGTGCGCCGCTACCCGTCGATCCTTCGCCAGATCGGTATCGCCAAGACCGAGCCGGGCGACGAAAACAATCAGGACATTTCGTCGCTGGTCGGTAAGGTCGACATCCGCAAGCTCGAACAGTACGCACAAGACGACGCGGACGCATACAGCTACTCCGGTGGCTTGTGTCTCGCCAATCAGGGCCTGCTCGAGTTCGTCGAAATGTTCAAGGCGCCGATCAAGGTGCTGCACCCACTGCTTACCGCCACCCAGGAAGGCAACTTCAAGGGCACGGAAGGCTTCGGTGCGATCCCGTTCGACGGCGTGATTCTGGCTCACTCGAACGAGTCCGAATGGAAGGCGTTCCGTAACAACCGCAACAACGAAGCACTGCTCGACCGGATCTTCGTGGTGAAGGTGCCGTACTGCCTGCGCTACGGTGAAGAGATCAAGATTTACGAGAAGCTGCTGCGTAACTCGTCGCTGGCCAATGCGGTGTGCGCGCCGGGCACCTTGAAGATGATGGCGCAGATGTCCGTGCTGACTCGGTTGCAGGAGCCGGAGAATTCGAGCCTGTTTTCGAAGATGCAGGTGTACGACGGCGAGAATCTGAAGGACACCGATCCGAAGGCCAAGTCGTATCAGGAGTACCGTGATTTCGCGGGCGTGGATGAAGGGATGACCGGCGTGTCGACCCGTTTCGCGTTCAAGATCCTCTCACGCGTGTTCAACTTCGACTCGACCGAAGTCGCGGCCAATCCGGTGCATCTGATGTACGTGCTCGAACAGCAGATCGAACGCGAGCAGTTCCCACCGGAAACCGAGCAGAAGTATCTGTCGTTCATTAAAGACGTGCTCGCCTCGCGCTACGCGGAATTCATCGGCAAGGAGATTCAGACCGCGTATCTGGAGTCGTATTCCGAGTACGGTCAGAACATCTTCGATCGTTATGTGACGTACGCTGACTTCTGGATTCAGGATCAGGAGTTCCGCGACCACGACACAGGCGAGAGTTTCGACCGCGCGGCGCTGAACGCCGAACTGGAGAAGATCGAGAAACCGGCGGGTATCAGCAACCCGAAGGACTTCCGCAACGAGATCGTGAACTTCGTGCTGCGTGCGCGTGCTGCCAATGGCGGGAAGAATCCGGCATGGGTCAGCTACGAGAAGCTGCGCGTCGTGATCGAAAAGAAGATGTTCTCGAACACGGAGGAACTGCTGCCGGTGATTTCGTTCAACGCCAAGGGCTCGGCGGAGGAACAACGCAAGCACGAAGACTTCGTCAATCGCATGGTGACGAAGGGCTATACGCCGAAGCAGGTGCGCTTGCTGTGTGACTGGTATCTGCGCGTGCGCAAGTCGTCATGATGCGTATTGCGTGCCGCCCGCGCGGTCCGACCGCGCGGGCACCCTGCGAGGCGCAAGCTGCATGGACATAGCGTTGCCTTGGGCAGCTACGTCTCGCAAACGCGATATTACAGCGGGAGACCGGGCGTGCTTCATCAAATTATCGACCGCAGGTTAGCAGGCAAGAACAAAAGCATTGCGAATCGCGAACGTTTTTTGCGTCGCGTTAAGAACTATATTCGTCGCGCCGTTTCGGAAGCCGTGCGCGACCGCAGCATCAAGGACATTCAGAACACCCAGAGCATCACCATCCCGCGCAAGGACATTGCCGAACCGTCGTTCCGACATGGCCCCGGCGGCAAGCGGGAAATGGTGCATCCGGGCAATTCCGACTACATCCGCGGCGACAAGATCCAGCGCCCGCAAGGGGGCGGCGGCGGAGGCGGGGGCAATCAGGCCAGCAACGAAGGCGAGGGTCAGGACGACTTCGTGTTCGAGCTGAGCCGCGAAGAATTCATGCAGTATTTCTTCGACGATCTCGAACTGCCGCGTCTCGTCAAAACCCATCTGCTTGCCGTGCCGACGTGGAAAAGCATCCGCGCGGGCTGGGCTGCCGAAGGCACGCCGAACAACATCGACGTGGTGCGTTCGCTGCGCAGCGCGCTCGGCCGCCGTATCGCGCTCGGTGCGCCGCTCGTCAACCAGCTGCACGAGATGGAACGGCAACTGGAGGTCATGAAAGCCGATCCCGACGATCGTCGCGAAGAGATCAAGCTGCTCGAAGAGGAGATTCACCATTTGCGCGGCCGCATCTGGCGGATTCCGTTCATCGATCCGTTCGATCTGCGCTACGTGAATCGCGTGAAACAGCCCACGCCTTCCAGTCAGGCCGTGATGTTCTGTCTGATGGATGTGTCCGGTTCCATGGACGAGCAGCGCAAGGACCTCGCCAAGCGGTTCTTCATCCTGCTGTATCTGTTCCTCAAGCGAAACTACGAGAAGATCGAAGTGGTGTTCATTCGTCACCACACGCGCGCCGAAGAGGTCGACGAAGACACGTTCTTCCATTCGACCGAAAGCGGCGGCACGGTGGTGTCGAGCGCGCTTGAGCTGATGCAGAAGGTGATGGACGAGCGTTATTCGCCGACTGAATGGAATATTTACGGCGCTCAGGCGTCGGACGGCGACAACTGGACCGACGACTCGCCGAAGTGCCGCAAGATACTCTCGGATGACATCCTGGAGAAGGTGCGCTATTTTGCGTATATTCAGGTGACGCCGGAAGAACAGAATCTGTGGCTGGAGTATGCGCAGCTGGCCTTGAGCCAGCCGCACATGGCGATGAAGAAAGTCGAGACCGCGGCCGACATTTATCCGGTGTTTCGCGAGTTGTTCGAAAAGCAGGCGGCGAATTCATGACGAACGAGCACCTGCACAACGAAGCGCGCGGCGAGCCGGAGAACGGCGCGCCGGAGCGCGGGAAAGGCGTGCCGCAGCAGCAACAGTCGGGGCATGCCGAGGCAAGGGCGGACGATACCGGAACCGCCGCAGCCGGAGCAGTCCACACCGCTGCAGCACGGGGACACACCGGAACGCCCACTCAGGGGCAAAGGGAAGTCCGTATGAACGTAGCCGATAGACGGCCTCTGCCGTGCCCGTCCGACTGGACCTTCGAATTGATCGAAGAGTACGACTCGCATATTGCCCGTGTTGCAGAGCAATATGAACTCGACGTGTATCCGATCCAGCTCGAACTCATCAGCGCCGAACAGATGATGGATGCGTACGCGTCCGTCGGTATGCCGGTGAACTACCGTCACTGGTCGTTCGGCAAACACTTTCTCTCCACCGAAAAAAGCTACCGTCGCGGGCAGATGGGGCTGGCGTACGAGATCGTCATCAATTCGAACCCCTGCATCGCGTATCTGATGGAAGAGAACACGATGACGATGCAGGCGCTCGTCATCGCCCATGCGGCCTACGGCCACAACTCGTTCTTCAAGGGCAACTATCTGTTCCGGCTGTGGACGGATGCGCACGCGATCATCGACTACCTCGTGTACGCGAAGAATTACATCGCGGAGTGCGAGGAGCGTTTCGGGCTCGACCGGGTCGAGGAACTGCTCGATTCCTGCCACGCGTTGATGAACTATGGCGTGGACCGTTACAAGCGTCCGCAGAAGCTGTCGCTGCAAAAGGAGTTTGCAGCGCGCCGTGAACGCGAGGCCTATCTGCAGTCGCAGGTGAACGAATTGTGGCGCACCTTGCCGACCCGGCATACGCCGTTGCCGGAGGAAGTCGAGGAGCGCTATCCGCCGGAGCCGCAGGAAAATCTGCTGTATTTCGCGGAGAAAAACGCGCCGCTGCTGGAGCCGTGGGAGCGGGAAGTGATCCGCATCGTGCGCAAGGTCGGCCAGTATTTCTATCCGCAACGGCAGACCCAGGTGATGAACGAGGGCTGGGCGACCTTCTGGCACTACACCTTGCTCAACACCATGTACAACCAGGGCAAGCTGGAAGACGGCTTCATGATGGAGTTTCTCCATTCGCACAGCAACGTGGTCTATCAGCCGCCGGTCACGAAGCCGTACTACAGCGGCATCAATCCGTACGCGCTCGGTTTTTCGATGATGAGCGACATTCGCCGCATCTGCGAAACGCCCACGGAAGAAGACCGCAAGTGGTTCCCGGAACTGGCGGGCAGTCCGTGGCTCCCGGCCATGCACTACGCGATGCGCAACTTCAAGGACGAGAGTTTCGTCGCGCAGTATCTGTCGCCGCATCTGATCCGCGAAATGCGCCTCTTCTCGGTGCTCGACGACGACATGCGCGACGCGCTCGAAGTCTCGGCGATTCACGACGACAGCGGCTATCAGTACGTGCGTCAGGCGTTGTCGCGGCAGTACGACATGCATCACCGCGAGCCGAACATTCAGGTGTGGGCGGTGAATACGCGTGGCGACCGGAGTTTGACGCTACGGCACTTCATGAGCGACAACCGGCATCTCTCCGGCGATAGCGACGAAGTGCTCAAGCACATGGCGCGGCTGTGGCAGTTCGACGTGTATCTGGAAAGCGTCGATGAGAACGGCACGGTTCGCAAGCGCTACGAGTGCCGCTATGTGCCGCCTGCAGTGAGAGTGTGACCGGCGCATTGCAGCAGGACGCGCTATATACGGCGCCATATACGGTGCGATAGACGAAAGCCAGCTCCTATCTCGAGCTGGCTTTTTCTTATATGCGATGCAGCAGATTCAGACACGAGCGCGGCTGCGCGACAACTTAGCTCCTTAACTGCCCGAACAAAGCTCCAACTCTCCCTTGCGATTCTGTAAAATTAGCCTGGACGGGATAAACGCTCCCGTGCACGCGATCTGAAGGCGGCGCCACCACGGTGACCTCCGTTCAATTACAAGGATAGAGACAAGCATGACCGACCTAACCGACCAAACCGTGGCCTCGGCTCACGACACCCGGCGCCGCATCTTCGCGATCGTTGGCGCTTCATCGGGCAATCTCGTCGAGTGGTTCGACTTTTACGTGTATTCGTTCTGTGCGCTGTATTTCGCGCCGGCGTTCTTCCCGAGCGGCAACACCACCACGCAATTGCTCAACACGGCGGGCGTGTTCGCCGCCGGCTTCCTGATGCGTCCGATCGGCGGCTGGTTCTTCGGCCGCCTCGCCGACAAGCACGGCCGCCGCACCGCCATGATGGTGTCGGTGTTCATGATGTGCGGCGGCTCACTCGTGATCGCCGTGCTGCCCACTTACGCGCAGATCGGCGCGCTGGCGCCGGCGCTGCTGCTGGTCGCGCGGCTGTTCCAGGGCTTGTCGGTGGGTGGCGAGTACGGCACCAGCGCGACCTACATGAGTGAAGTCGCGCTCAAGGGCCGGCGCGGTTTCTTCGCATCGTTCCAGTACGTCACGCTGATCGGCGGGCAGTTGTGTGCGCTGCTGGTGCTGGTGGTGCTGCAACAAACGCTCTCCAACGATGAACTGAAAGCATGGGGCTGGCGCGTGCCGTTCGCAATCGGCGCGGTTGCGGCACTGGTCGCGCTGTATCTGCGTAAATCGCTCGACGAAACCACCACCGCCGAAACCCGTCAGCGCAAAGAAGCCGGCACGCTGCGCGGCCTGTGGCTGCACAAAGGCGCGTTCATGACCGTGCTCGGTTTCACGGCCGGTGGCTCGCTGATTTTCTACACGTTCACCACCTACATGCAGAAGTACCTGGTCAACACGGCCGGCATGCACGCCAAGACGGCCAGCAACGTGATGACCGCGGCGCTCTTCGTCTACATGGTGATGCAGCCGGCGTTCGGCGCGTTGTCGGACCGCATCGGCCGCCGTCGTTCCATGCTGTTCTTCGGCTTCTTCGCGACCATCGGCACCGTGCCGCTGCTGCACGCGCTGAAAGACGTGACGAGCCCTTATGCGGCCTTCGGTCTGGTCGTGGTGGCGCTGGCGATCGTCAGTTTCTATACGTCGATCAGCGGCCTGATCAAGGCGGAAATGTTCCCGCCGGAAGTGCGTGCGCTCGGCGTGGGGCTTTCATACGCGGTGGCGAATGCGATCTTCGGCGGCTCGGCCGAGTATGTGGCGCTGTGGCTGAAGTCGGTCGGCAACGAGTCGATTTTCTACTGGTACGTGACCGCGCTGTGCGCGATTGCCGGCATCGTTTCGCTGCGGATGCGCGATCCGTCGAAAGAAGGGTATTTGCGTCTGGAGCCTTGAGGCTTGAAGCTTTGAATCGAGGCCCGCTCGCTCGCGAAGTACGTTCGGGCGACGCATGAGAACGGCGGTCCAGGGCAACCTTGGCCGCCGTGATTTTTTATGCGCGTGGGCAGCGATGCAAACCCATCGCGCCTCATGGCCAAAGCCCATGCTCACGCCACGACTATCTCCGTGCCCAACGCGTGCAGCAGATCGCGCAGCGTCTCGGCCTGCGCCATTTTTGCGTCGCTGCGTAAATGAATCTGCAGCGCCCGCCCCGCGATTCCGTCGACGGGTTGCGCGAGCCATAGCTCCACAGCGAGGCCCAATCCTTCAGGCTGGTTGACGACGACGGGTTCGATCACACGCGGCTTGAAACAGGCACTATCGGACATGCGAGTCACCTCGGGGCTGGTGATGGTTCGCTTTCATCGTAATCAGTGCGCCACGCCGGACCAAGCAATAAATCCGCGTTTGCTTAGCACGGGATGCTTAGCATAAAACACGCTGATTGCTGAAGGCTTGCACGCGCTGCACGCGCTGCACGCGTCGCCGGCGGCGCGTCAGACCGGTTCCGAACGATCGCTTACCAGTTCGGAGACGAGTTCCTTCACCACGGCGGCCGGCTCCGCGGCCACAACGGGCGCGGCCGCCACCGCCGCCACCGCGGCCGCCGCGACGGCTTGCTGAGGGGCCCTCAGCGCGCCACGCGCAAGCGCGAGAAGATGATAGTAAAGCCGCGTGCTCAAGCCGTAGTTGTACGCGAACAGATGCGTGAAGGCGACCTTGAGCCCGTCGAGCACCTGATTATTTCTGGCGTGAACCGATACCACGATCGGCGCGAGCCGGCGCAACGCCAGCTTGCGCGATGGCTCCAGTTGCCCGGGCAATTGCAACGCCTTGACGAATGCATACGCGCTGACCGTCGCCGCGACTGCTGTGCCGCGCGTGCTATGCGAGATGGAGCTTGCCGTCTTTCGATACACCGAGACATAGTCGTGCAGATAGAACACCTCGCGCGCAGCGAGACAGAGTTCGGTGCCGAATACGAAGTCGCAGCACACACCGTATTCTTCCCGGTAGCCGATCCGCTTCACGAGTTCGGCGTTGGCCATCCAGCCGTTGTTCGGAAACATCTGGATCAGACCGGTTCGACCGGGCTGCGACTGCAGGCCTTCAGCGTCCTTCGTACGCCGGAATGCGGCGTTGAGCTTCGCGCTCGCCGCGAAATCGATGGCGCCGCCGTGATCGGCTTCGTACTGGTCGCCGAACGCCACATCGAGTTGCGGGTGGCGCAGCCATAGCGACACGAGCTTTTCGACGCCGTCCGTGGCGAGCAGATCGTCGTCGTGGATCAGCAGAATCTTGTCGCCGCTGGCGCGCTCGAACAGGCTTGCAACATTGCGCGCCTGGCCGAGCGGCGGCTGATTTTTCACATAGCGCACGCGCGGTTCGTGCGCGTAGCGGGCTGCGATCAACCGCTCGGTGCGCGCGTCCTTCGAGTCATCTCCAATCACGATCTCCAGATCGTCGTAGCTCTGCGCGAGGCACGAGTCGATGCACGTTGCGATCAGCTCAGGGCGATCGCAGGTCGGCAGACAGATGGACACGTGGGGGCGGTGAGGGGGAGTCGAGGAGATGGACATAAGCGTCGCCTTTGTTATCTGTTGAGGGGCGGCAGCTGGTCTGCTTGGCGCACACGTCGCTGCAAGCAGAAAAATAGTCCATCACGCGGAAAAAATAATCGGTAAAAAACAGGAAGAAATGTTTGGCTTATGAAAGCCGCCAGAAGGGAAAAATTTATGCGGCTTCGCTGGCGAAAAGCAGCAAAGCCGCTCCGGGATTGGCGCTTAATATTTCAGCCGACAGGCGGCTCGCCCTCGCGGGGTTTCTTGCCCGGATTGTCCGATGGCGCCTGATCGCGCCCTTCGTCGTCGCGTTTGGGCAGCTTGCTCTTCTCGTTGTCGCTGTGCGCGGCGGGCTGCGGATGCTCGATATCGGCCGGTTTGTTGTTGGCCTGTTCTTTGGTTTCGCTCATGATCCTCTCCTGGTTGGATGACATGAGTAGTGCAGCAATCGGCAGACCTGGGCGCATGTTTCGTGTTTTGTTCGGGTCTGGCCATCGCGCTGCGCGCGCTGACAAACAAAGCCTTGACCCGTTCCCCCATTCAGCGCACCGTGCAAGGAGCACCCTACCTCCCGGGAGTACGACATGTCCCTCAACTTCCCGAATCCCAGCCGCAGTTACGACGCCTCGCATCACTGCGTGAATTTCTGGGGCTACGACAACGCACGCGAAATCGCTTTTGCCGTCAACCGGTCGGTGATTTCGAATCTGAGCCCAAGCGTCGGCTCCGACGAACCAGCGGTGCTTGCCGCGTTCGACCAGCATCGCGAGCAGATTCTCACGCTCGCGCGCGGTCTGTACATCGGCGGCCCACAGAACCGCTACACGATTTCCTGACGCGGCGCGGCGCAGGGCATCATGCCAATGCGCGGACGTCGCCGAACACGGCCTCAAGCCGCCGTTTCGCGCTGTGCGCCGCCTGTCAGCGACACGATGAAATCGTAAAACGCCCGCACCTTCGCCGGCGGATGATGCCGCGAAGGATAGAGCGCATACAGCGGATAAACCTCGTCGCCCCAATCGGGAAATAGCTCGACGAGCTTTCCGCTCGCCATCAACGACTCGGTGCCGAGCGAGAGAATCTGCGCGACGCCCTGGCCCGCCGTGCAAACGCTGTGCAGGGTGCCCACGTCGTTCACGGTCAAGCGACCCTGCGGCGCGATCGAGATTTTCTTGCGGCCGCGATGAAATTCCCAACTGAACGGGTAGCCCGTGAGCGGGTCGCGAAACTTGATGCAGACATGCTTGCCGTTTTCGAGTTCGGCCGGAGTCGTCGGATGCCCGTGCTTCTTGAGATACGACGGCGCGGCTACGGTGAGAATTCGCGTGTCCAATAGTTTGCGCGCGATCAGCGTCGACACCGGCGGATCGCCGAAACGGATCGCGAGATCGAAGCCGTCGCCGACCAGATCGCCCAATTGATCGCGGGTGATCAGTTCGAGCTGCAGATCGGGATGCTTGTCGATAAAACCGCCCAGCCGAGGCCCGAGTACGAGGCGCGAGAAGAACGGATCCATGTTCACGCGCAAACGTCCGCGCACGGCGGTTGCGCCTTGGGCGGCGGAAGCCGCCGCTTCTTCGAGTCCGCCCAGCAGCGGTACGATCTGTTCGTAGAAACGCCGGCCTTCGTCGGTCAGCGTGACAGAACGCGTGGTGCGATCGAAGAGCCGGATGCCCAGACGCGCTTCGAGCCGCGCGACCGAACGGCTCACCCCGGATTGCGACATGTCGAGCGCTTCTCCGGCTGCCGCAAAACTCCCGCAATCGACAATCGCCGTCAAGACGCCCATGCCGTTCAGCATGCGCTCGTCAAATGGCATGTGATAAGTCCTTTGTTATTCGTTAATGCGTGACATGCTAACGCGAAAGTCCGTTTGAATTCACGCGTGGACTCGGGGAAACGCCGCCTAGTAAGGCGAACGAATGATGTGATGTCATGAGTGGAATGACAGCCAGGCTATCGCGTCAGTCGAGCGGCGGGCGTTAATCTGTTGGCGTTCGCCCGAAGCACCAAGACAAGTGCTTCTCGTCATGCATCGGGCATATTCACGCTGAACAAGGAGGACGTCCCATGTCGCGAATTTTTATTACCGGTTCCGCCGATGGTCTCGGTCAAATGGCTGCCCGTCTACTTGTCGAGGCCGGCCATCAGGTGGTGTTGCATGCGCGCAGCGCGGCGCGCGCCGACCAGGCGTTGCAAGCCGTGCCGCAAGCGCAAGCCGCGCTGGCCGGCGACCTGTCGAGCATCGCGGCCACGGTGGCGCTCGCGGAGCAGGTCAACCAGCTTGGCCGTTTCGACGCGGTGATCCACAACGCGGCGGTCGGCTATCAGGAGCCGCGGCGGGTCGCCACCGTCGACGGCTTGCCGCACGTGTTCGCGGTCAATACGCTGGCGCCGTACATTCTCACCGCTTTGATCGAGAAGCCGAAGCGGCTTGTCTATCTGAGTTCGGGCCTGCATCGCAGCGGCGACGCGAGCCTCGACGATCTGGCCTGGGAGCGGCGTCCCTGGCGAGGCGCGGCGGCGTACTCGGACTCGAAACTGCACGATGCGTTGCTGGCGTTCGCGATGGCGCGGCGCTGGCCGAGGGTGTTGTCGAATGCGCTGGAGCCGGGTTGGGTGGCGACGAAAATGGGTGGTCCGGGTGCACCGGACGATTTGCAGGCCGCGCCGAAAACTCAAGTGTGGCTCGCCGTCAGCGACGAGCCGGCGGCCACCGTCAGCGGCGCGTATTTCTATCACATGAAGCAGTGCGAAACACACCCGGCTGTGCGCGACGTTGCCGTTCAGGAGCGTTTGATCGAGGCGTGCGCGGGATTTTCCGGCATCCGCTTGCCGGATTGACGTGACGCAAGGCGTGGATATCAGCGGCCCGCGCCCTGCGTCGCTTGCCCCTGCACCGGGCGCGAGGCAGGCGCTTCGTCGAGGTGGCGAAACACCCACGCCGACACCAGTGTGATCACGCCGACGCACACAAAGGCGAGCCGAAAACCGAGCGCCGCCGATCCGGCTTGCGCCGAAAAAAGATTCACCAGCCCGCCGCCGATCGATACGCCCAGCCCGATGGCCAGCATCTGCACCATCGAAAAAAGGCTGTTGCCGCTGCCGGCATCTTCATGCGAGAGGCCTTTGAGCGTGACGCTGTTCATGGCCGCGAATTGCATGGAGTTGGCCGCGCCGAACACGGCCAGAATCGCGATTTCGACCACGAGCGGCGTGCCGCGCGTAATCAGTGCAAACGCAACGATCGACGAACCGACAACGATCGTATTGATCAGCAGGAAGGTGTCGTAGCCATAGCGGCGCACGAGCGGCGCGATCCAGCGTTTGGCGACGGTGCCGGCGAGAGCCGCGGGCAGCATCATCAGACCGGAATGGAGCGGCGAGTAGCCCAGTTGCAATTGCAGCAGCAAGGGCACGAGAAACGGCACCGCGCTCGAACCGATGCGGCACACCAGATTGCCGATCAGGCCCACACTGAAGTTCGGCTCGCGAAAGAGCGACAACTTGAAGAGCGGATTCACGCGGCGTCTCGCATGCGGGATGTAGGCGAGCGCGCTAATAGCGGCGAGCGCGAACAGCGCCACCGACCACGCCACGCGATGCGTGGGCATCGGCGAGTCGACGGCGAGCGAGAACGCGATCATGCACAACGAGAGCAACCCGCAGCCGACGAAGTCGAACGGCGGCGCCTTTGCTTCGCCATGCGACGGCAAGAAGCGCTGCACCGCGTACAGACCCACGGCGCCGATCGGCACGTTGATCAGGAAAATCCAGTGCCACGTGATCGCCTGAACGAACCAGCCGCCGAGCGTCGGCCCGGCGATCGGGCCCAGCTGTCCGGCCACCGAGATGAACGCGAGCGCCGCGACGTACTGGTCGCCCGTGACGCTGCGCAGGACGGCGAGCCGCCCGATCGGCAGCAGCATCGAGCCACCCACGCCTTGCAGCACGCGTGCCATCACCAGTTGGCCGAGCGTATGCGCGCTCGCGCAGCAGATCGAGCCGAGCACGAACACGAGAATGGCGGCGAAGTAGACGCGCCGCGTGCCGAAGCGGTCGGCGAGCCAGCCGGAGGCGGGCGTGAGCATCGCCATGGTCAGCGTGTAGGCGACCACGATCGGCTGCATCGCGAGCGGCGCCACGTACAGGCTGTTCGCAATCGACGGCAGCGCGGTGTTGACGATGGTCGTGTCGAGCGACTGCATGAAAAAGCCGGCGGCGACGATCCAGAGCAAAGCAGTCTGGGAAGAATCCTTGGTCATCTTTTGACGGAGCAGCGGGGCGGCGGCGGTGACGGCGGTGACGGCCGTCCCGGCTCCGAGCATTCAGTGAGGCAATTCCGTAATCATATTGACATCCTCGTCAATCGGGAACCCCACTAGGGATGTTGACTGTTATCGACTTTGCCGATGAGCAGCGCGACAATGCTCCATGCTCAATCCCATCTGGCTCAAGACCTTTTCGACCGTCGCGGCCTGCCACAGCTTCACCGAGGCGGGGCGGCGGCTCGACCTGACGCAATCGAGCGTCAGCGAACACATCCGCCGGCTCGAACAGAGCGTGGGCCGGAGGCTTTTCGTGCGCGACACCCATTCGCTCGCAATGACGCCCGACGGCGAAGCCATGCTCGCGCACGCCAGCGTGATTCTGCAGGCGCTCGCGCGAGCCGAATCGCAGTTTCGCGCGCCGCGTCTGAAAGGCCGCGTGCGGCTCGGTTCCTCGGACGACGTCGCGCTCGGCCCATTGCCCACCGTGCTGGCGGCGTTTCGCGACGCGCATCCGGACGTCGAACTGGAAATTACCATCGGCATGACTGGCAAGCTGTACGAACTGCTCGACGCCGGCGCGATCGATCTGCTGGTCGGCAAGCGGCGTCTCGGCGACCGCCGCGGCGTGCCGCTCTTCACCGGGCGGCTGGAGTGGCTGGCGCGCGCCGGCACGCTGGTCGATCTAAGCCAGCCGTTGCCGCTGATTCTGGTCGCCGAACCGAGCGTGACGCGCGCCGTCGTGCTCGACGCGCTCGCCGAGGCGGGCTTCAGTTGGCAGCTGGTGTGCACGAGCAGCAGCCACGCGGGTTGCATCGCGGCCGCGCGCGGCGGGCTCGGCATTACGGTTCGTCCGCAGTATCTGGCGGCGCGGGGTCTCGCGGCGCCCTTGAACATGGCGAGTCTGCCGACGCTGCCGTCGGTGGAATTCATTGCGCTGGCGGCGAAACGGCTCAGCAAGCCGGCGGGCACGCTGTTGCAATTGCTGCATGACAGCGATCTGCGCGGGTCGTGGATCGGCGAATAGGGGCGAGCCGTGAGGACCCATGCCACGCTTGCGTGCCGTATAACTAGGATTCCAGAATAATCCGCAGCGGCATGCCGCTGTCTGGTGGTTCGTCGATTAAATCTATCCGAGCCCGGCGGCACCGCCCACCGGCGAAACAAGCACGTCGCGGCCTGTTGCGCGTTTACCGCGTCCGCGAAATTTTGTTTTTTCACCGGAAGGCGAATCGCTATACTTTCCACATACGGTTCAGTGCTCCATATAAGGAACGTTTGATCGTTCACGTGCGCGGGGCCGCACGTCATAAGCCAGAGCGCCAGAACCAGCCAGAGCGATAAAAACCAAGATGAGCAAGAATCTGACCATCAATCTTCGGATCGCGATCACCATCGCGTTTCTCGGCGTGCTGCTGATCGCCACCGGCATGCTCGGCATTCTCGGCATGCGCGAAAGCAACTCGGCGCAGCGCGACGCCTACACGGTGCATTTCGCTTCCGTGGTCGCGCTCGGCAAATCGGGCACGGCCATGTCGCGGGCGCGTTTCGGGCTCGACTGGGCGATGAGCAATCCGCACTCCCCGCAACTGAATGCGCAACTGGAACGTGCGCGCATGCTGCTCGGCGATTCGGATAAATGGTGGAACAGCTTTCGCGATCTGCCGAAAACGCCCGAACTGCAACGCCTCACCGGCGACCTCGACGCGAAGCGCACCGCCGTGCGCCGCGACGGCATCGACAAGCTGATCGAGGCGATCCGCACCGGCGACGCGAGCTGGATGGACGAAAGCCGCGCGAACCATCTGATCGGCCTTTACACGGCGATGAACGCGAGCCAGGGCGCGCTGGAGGACTATCTGAACCAGCAGGCGAGCGACGCCAGCGAGCGTTCGGCCGCGCTCTTTCATACGCTGTTGGCTGCGTGCATCGGCAGCACGCTGCTGGGGCTGACGGTTGCGTCCATCAGTTGGCGCACGCTGCGCCGCGCGATCATGGCCCCGCTGAACGACGCTTTGCGCCAGTTCGACGCGATCGCCGCCGGCGAACTGACCACCCGCGTGCCGATTCGTTCGAACGACGAAATGGCGACACTCCTGCGCGGCGTCGCCTCGATGCAGGACAAGCTCGGCGCCACGGTCACCACGGTACGAGCCGGCTCGCATTCGATCGCGTCGTCGACGCAGCAGATCGCCGCCGGCAATCTCGATCTCTCGCAACGCACCGAGGAACAGGCGGCATCGCTCGAAGAAACCGCGGCGGCGATGGAGCAGCTCACGTCGACCGTGCAACTGAACGCGGAGAACGCGCATCACGCGAGCGAACTCGCGTCGCGTGCTTCGGAGATGGCCGCGCGCGGGCGCACTTCAGTCGGCAGCATGGTGGAGACGATGCGCGTGATTCACGCGGGTTCGTCGAAAATGACCGGCATCATTACCGCGATCGAAGGCATTGCGTTTCAGACCAATATTCTCGCGCTGAACGCGGCCGTCGAAGCGGCGCGCGCGGGCGAGGAAGGGCGCGGTTTCGCGGTGGTGGCTGGCGAGGTGCGCAGTCTCGCGCAGCGTTCAGCGGCGGCCGCGAAGGAAATCGGCACCCTGATCGCGGAGTCGACTTCGCGCGTCGAGAGCGGCGCGGGGCTCGTCAATGAAGCGGGCGAGACGATGCAGGAAATCGAAGCCGCGATCGACCGCGTGGCGCGTATCGTCGGCGAGATTGCGGCGGCTTCGAAAGAGCAGAGCGAGGGCATCAAGCAGGTGAGCCTCGCCGTCACGCAGATGGACGAGGTCACGCAACATAATGCGGCGCTGGTCGAGGAGAGCGCGGCGACCGCGAACTCGCTCGCGGATCAGGCGCGGCAATTGAGCGAGTTGACCGTGGCCTTCAAAGTCGCGAGCGATGCGGCGCAGCGCGAGCCTGCTTTCTAACTTAACTTAATCGGTGTGCCTTTGAGCGCGCGGCCCTCAGGCCGGGAGCTTGCGGAACGAAATCGCGAAGCGGTTCCATGCGTTGATCGCGGAGACCAGCAGCGTCAGATCGACCAGTTCTTCGTCGCTGAAGTGCGGGCGCACGGCTTCCCACACAGCGTCGGGCACGTGCTCCTGCGATACCAGCGTCAGCGCTTCCGTCCATTCGAGCGCGGCGCGTTCGCGATCCGTGAAGAACGGCGTTTCACGCCAGACCACCACGGTGGCCAGGCGGCGATCGGTTTCGCCGCCCTTGCGGGCGTCGGCGGTGTGCATATCGACGCAGTACGCGCAGCCGTTGATCTGCGAGGCGCGCAGACGAACCAGTTCGGTCAGCGATTTTTCGAGCGCCGATTTGCCGATGCGTTCTTCAACACCGATCAGCGCCTTGATCGCGGCGGGGTTGGCTTTGTAGAAGTCGAGACGTTGTTCCATGATTCACTCCTGAGTTGGGTTGGACGCATGCCGTGATGCGATGAGTGAAGATTAGGCGCTTGACTGGTTCTGGGAAATAACCGATTTCGGCTATTTTCAGGTAACCACTTCGATTTGGCGGCGACGACCGCGGGTGGCACGCCGAGCGTCCTTACCGGTGGTAATGGCATCGTTGCCGCGCATCGGCTGATTCGGTATGGTGGGTCATTCGCCCATCTATCCATCCGAAGAGATTGCGCATGACTTCCGCTGCAGACCAACAACCGCCGCCGATCCGCACCGACGTCCTGATCGTCGGCGCCGGCCCCGTGGGGCTTTTCGCCGCTTTCGAGGCGGGCGTGATCGGCCTGTCCTGCCAGATCGTCGACGGGCTCGACAAGGTCGGCGGCCAATGCATCGAGCTCTATCCGGACAAGCCGATCTACGACATTCCCGCTATTGCCTCGTGCACCGCGCGTGAACTGGTCGAGCGGCTGCTGGCGCAATGCAAGCCGTTCGATCCGCCTATCCATCTCGAACAGCGGGTCGAGTCGGTCGAACAGAACGACGATGGACGCTGGACGGTACGCACCGATCGCGGCCTCGTGTTCGACGTCGCGGCGATCCTGCTCGCTGCCGGCAACGGCGCATTCGTGCCGCAAAAGCTGGCGCTGGCCGAAGCCGTGCCGCTGGAGTCGCGTCATGTGCACTACAGCGTGCCGCGTCTCGCTGACTTTGCCGACAAGGTCGTGGTCGTGGCCGGCGGCGGCGATTCCGCGCTCGACTGGGCGCTGGCGCTGCGCAAGGTCGCGCGCCGTGTGACGCTGGTGCATCGGCGCAGCGGTTTTAGTGCGGCCGATTCGAGTGTGGCGTCGATGCGGCGCGCGGTCGAGGCGGGCGAGATGGATTTCATCGTCGGCGCGATTGCGGGGCTCAACGTTGAAGGCGATGCATTGAAGTCCATCACGTTGCGACATATCGAGGGCGAGACGCAACTCGCGGCCGAGCATCTCGTCGCGCTCTATGGACTGGTTGCCGATCTCGGGCCGATCGCGCAATGGGGGCTATCGATTCACGCCGGGCGCGTCGATGTGGATACGTCGAACTATGAGAGCTCGCGGCCCGGCATCTTCGCGGTGGGCGACATCGCCAATTATCCGAACAAGCAGAAGCTGATCCTGTCGGGTTTTCATGAGGCGTCGCTGGCGCTGCGCCGCGCATATTCGTACGCTTATCCGGACAAAAAGCGCGTGCACGTGCATTCCAGCTACGACGCAAAGCTGGCGGAAAAGGTCAGCGCCACCGGGTGATCATCTTGCGAAGATATCGAGTCCCTGATTGAGCGAGCCGGTAGTGATCCGCAGGTCACTACCGGCTCTTTTCTACACGCCGTTATTTCCCGGCGGGTTGACTCGCGGCCGCGGCCGCGGCCGCGCTGGCTTCCTTGTCCTTCTTCTTGGCCTCGTGATGTCCGATCGCGCAGCCGGCCGCCGCGCCCGCTACGCCGTGGTCACCCGCGACGTGGCCGGCCACGCCGCCTACGACCGCGCCTTTCGTACAGCCCTCGGCTTGCGCGGCGGTGCAGGTGAGTGCCAGCGCGGCAGCGAGAGCAAGGGTGGTGAATGCCTGTTTCAATTGCGACTCCTATTATTTGATGGTGGTGCGATCAGGGAGTAGCAATTGCGGGGCCCGGCGATCCAGACGGCGCTTTTCTCGACGCGAACGCTGGCGCTGGCCTTTCTCGCGGACCTCAGGTGAAACCATAGGCGAAGCAGGCGGCGATTGGCGGTGTATGCTTTTGGCCGTAGACCTTATTTTCGACCACAATGAAACAGCTTGATGTCCCTTCCGCCGGCGAGAACGGCAAGCCCGCCAAAGTCCCGGCCGCGGCCCGCTCGAGGGCGTCTGTCGAAATCGATTACTGGGCACTGCTGGAGGCAATCGAAGACTATGCGATCTTCCTGCTCGATCCGTCCGGGCGGATCGTGAGCTGCAACGGCGGGGGATACAAGCTGACGGGCTACTCGGAGCAGGAGATCGTCGGCGAGCACTTTTCGCGCTTTTATACCGAGGAAGCCGTGGCGCGCGACTGGCCCGCCTACGAACTGCAGCAGGCATCGCTGACCGGCCGCTTCGAGGACACAGGCTGGCGTAAGCGCAAGGACGGCACGATCTTCTGGTCGAATGTCGTGATCACGTCGATGCGCGACGACGCGGGCATACTCACCGGCTTTGCCAAGATCACGCGCGATCTCAGCGCGCAACGCGAGTACGTCGAAGCGCTGCGTCAAAGCGAAGAGCGTTTCCGTTTGCTGGTCGACTGCGTCAAGGATTACGCGATCTTCATGCTCGATCCGCAAGGCTACGTGGTGAGCTGGAATTCGGGCGCCGCGCGCATCAAAGGCTATACGCGCGAGGAAATCGTCGGCCGGCATTTCTCGACCTTCTACGTACCCGAGGAAGCGGCGGCGGGCAAGCCCGCGCGCGAACTGGCGATTGCCCGGCAGCTCGGCCACGTCGAGGACGAAGGCTGGCGCGTGCGCAAGGACGGCACGACCTTCTGGGCCAACGTCGTCATCACCGCGGTGCATGACGAATCGAACCGGCTGCGCGGCTTCGCCAAGGTCACGCGCGACCTGACCGAGCGGCGTCAGCGTGAAGAACTGGAACGTTCGGGCGAACGCATGCGCCAGTTTCTCGCGACCCTTGCCCATGAATTGCGCAATCCGCTGGCGCCGGTCCGCAACGCGATCGGCGTGATGCAACTCGAAACCGGCGTGAGTCCCACGCTGGCGCGTTCGCGCGACCTGATCGACCGGCAGGTCACGCACCTCACGCGCCTCGTCGACGATCTGCTCGACGTCGGCCGGATCATGTCGAACAAGGTCGAGTTGCGCCTTGGCCGTGTCGACCTGGCCGAGGTCATGGGGCGCGCGATCGAGGCCGCCCGGCCGTTTACGGACGCGCACGAGCAGCGGGTCGTCCAGCATATGCCCGATGAGCCGGTGATCGTGCGCGGCGACATGACGCGCCTCGTGCAGGTGTTGCAGAACCTCTTGCACAACGCCGCGAAATTCTCGCCGGTCGGCAGCGCCATCGAGGTCGCGGCGCGCATCGACTACCACATGGCCGTGCTCGAAGTGCGCGATGCGGGTTGCGGCATTCCTGTGCGTTCGCTCGACAGGATCTTCGAGCTGTTCGCTCAGGAAAAGGACGGGCAGAATGCCGGCGAGGGCGGTCTCGGCATCGGCCTCACGTTGTGCAAGTCGCTCGTCGAGCTGCACGGCGGCAGCATTATCGCGAGCAGCGAAGGGCCGGGCTGCGGCAGCACCTTTACGCTGAGTCTGCCGCTGGCCGCCGCGCTGCCCGAGGCGACGGGCGATGAGGCGAACGCAGCGGACACCGAAGTCGGGCCACTGCGCATTCTGCTGGTCGACGACAATCGCGATTCCGCCGACAGTCTCGCCATGCTGCTCGAACTCAAAGGCCACGAGGTGCGCATTGCCTACGAGGGCGAACAGGCGGTGCAGGTCGCGCCGCGCTTCGTGCCTCACCTCGCGGTGATCGACATTGCGATGCCGAAGATGGACGGCTACGAGACCATCGCGGCGCTGCGCGCGATGCCCGAACTCGCCCATACCCTGTACGCCGCCATGACCGGTTTCGGCCAGGCGAGCGATCGTGAGCGTACCCGCGAAGCCGGTTTCCATGCGCACCTCGTGAAGCCGGTTGCACTTGAGCTGTTCGATGCTTTGCTGGCCGACGTGGAAGCGCGGCGCAGCGAACGCGGTCCCGGCTAGCCCATCGACCGAGGCACGCTTCCTTCATACCAGCGTGGTTTGACGGCCTGCGTGCATCGGCATTCCTGATTCCTGAAGAAAAGTGGTGCGTGTCCCGGCGTTGGGCGCCGGAGGCACGCCACTTGCTGAGGATCTTTTGTGAGCGGCGGCCCTCGAGAGTCCGCCGGCAATCGATCGAACAGCTTCAGGGAGGCACGATGCTCGATACGCGTGATCGTGCGGCCGGCGTCAATGCGCGGCCGCCGCAAAGCTCCGCCATGGCCGCGTCCCGCGATTTCCATGCGGTCGCGAGCAGCACCCGGAAGGACGCGCAACCTGCCGGGTCGCTTGAAAAATTTCTGCGTGACACGCCTTTCGATCCCAACGACTCCGCCGCGCTCGGCGACGTGTTGCGCGCGCTGGTCGAACGCGGCTTTGACCGCGCGCCTTTTTCGCCCTTGCCTGGCCACGGCGAGACGCTCGTGCGCTGGCGCAGCCTCGCTGCGGTGGCCGCGTGTGATCTCGGGCTTGTCAAGCTGTTCGAAGGACACACGGATGCGCTCGCGATTCTCGCCGAGCTTCGCGGCCCCACGCCGCCCGCGGATAGCCGCTGGGGTGTCTGGGCCGCCGAGCCGCCCGATGCGCGCGTGCAGGCGCTCAAAGTAGGAATCCGAAGCGACGGCGCAGACCTTCGTCTCACCGGCACGAAGGCCTGGTGCTCGGGCGCGCGTGTCGCCACGCATGCGCTCGTTACCGCCTGGTTGGACGATGAGCCGGTGCTGGCGGCCGTCGCGATGAATCAGCCGTCCATTTCAATCGACACGTCGAAGTGGCAAGCGGTCGGCATGCAGGCCACGGCCAGCGCCGACGTGAGCTTCGATCACGCAGCGGCGACACTCGTGGGCGGCGCGCATGGCTATGTACAGCGTCCCGGCTTCTGGCACGGCGGCGCCGGTATCGCCGCGTGCTGGTACGGGGCCGCCGCGCAGATCGGACGGATGCTGCGCGACGCGTGCACGCAGCGCGTGGATCCGCATCGGCTCGCTCATCTCGGTGCGGTGGAGGTGGCATTGGCGGGCGCGGCCGCAGTATTGCGCGAGACTGCCGCGCACATCGACGCCAATCCGCTAGCCGATTCGCAGCGCGAGACTATGCGCGCGCGTCTCGTGGTGGAAGAGGCGTCGACTGCCGTGATGAATCACGCGACGCGTACGCTGGGCGCCGGCCCGTTGTGCCGCAACGCGCGCTTCGCGCGTGCGCTGGCGGATCTGCCGGTGTTCCTGCGGCAGAGCCACGCCGAGCGCGATCTCGCCGCGCTCGGCGAACTGATCGCAGCCGCGCAAGCCGCCGACAATCACGACGATGCTGATGCCGGAGGTGCCCCGTGGACGCTCTGACGTCATGCACGGAGGGCCGTTGACATGAGCTCGCCGGCTACCTACTTCGATGAACTCTATCGGCACAGCGACGATCCGTGGAAGCTGCGCGAAGGCTGGTACGAGAGCCGCAAGCGTGCGCTGACGCTCGCGCTGCTGCCGCGTCCGCGTTACCAGAACGCCTTCGAACCCGGCTGCGCGAATGGCGAACTGACCGTCGAGCTGGCGAAGCGCTGCGACAGGCTGCTCGCGGCGGATCTGCATGAGCGCGCGGTGGAACTGGCGCGCGAGCGCGTCGCCGGCATAACGCACGTGCGTGTCGAACAGCGCACGGTGCCGCGTGAATGGCCGACCGAGGCCGGCCCATTCGATCTGATCGTGATCAGCGAATTCGCGTATTACCTCGATTCGGCGGAGCTTGAAACGCTGGCTTCACGGATTGCCGCCTCGCTCACCACGGACGGCACGTTGCTCGCCTGTCATTGGCGCCGGCCCTTCGCCGAAGCGCTCGAAACCGCCGATGCCGCGCATGCGCTGTTCGATGCGCGCTGCGGCCTCACGCGTCTCGCGCATCACGATGAAGCCGATCTGCTGATCGATGTCTGGTCGCGCGACGCACGCTCGGTTGCGCAACGCGAGGGGCTCCTATGATCGGCGTGATCGTTCCGGCGCATAACGAAGAGGCGTTGCTCGCGTCTTGTCTCGCTGCCTTGATCGCTGCTTCGCGCCATGAGGATCTGGCGGGCGAAACGGTGCGCATCGTGGTCGTGCTCGACGCATGCGACGACTTCAGCGGCGCGATCGCGCGGGCCTACGGCGTCGAGACGCTCACGCTGAAGGCGCGCAACGTCGGCATTGCGCGCGCGACCGGCGCGGACTTCCTGCTCGCGGACGGCGCGCGCTGGCTCGCGTTCACCGATGCCGACAGCCGCGTCTCGTCAGGCTGGCTGGTCGCGCAGCTTTCGCTGGATGCGGACGCAGTGTGCGGTTCGATTGCAGTCGACGACTGGACCGCGCATCCGCACAGCGTGCGCGAATATTTCCGCAAGACTTACGTGGATGCAGACGGTCATCGTCACATTCACGGCGCGAACCTCGGCGTGTCGGCCGATGCCTACCGGCGCGCGGGCGGCTTTCCGCCTCTCAAATGCAGCGAGGATGTCGCGCTGGTCGACCGGCTCATCGCGATCGGCGCGCGCATCGCGTGGAGCGCGGCGCCGCGCGTCATTACGAGCGCGCGCGCAGCGGCCCGCGCTCGGGGCGGCTTCGGCGATACGCTTGCTTCGTGGGCGGCGGCCGGATAAGCGGTCGTCGCTTGCTGTCAAAGGAGGGCGACGTGATGGAAGCGACGTTGCTGCTATTCGGTCAGGGCAGGGCGCTTGACCCGCTGCAGATGGCCATGCGCGCGATTGTCGTGTTTCTGATCGCGCTGGTGCTGATCCGGATTTCGGGCCGGCGCTCGTTCGGACAACGCTCGCCGTTCGATTCGGTGGTGGTCATTCTGCTCGGTGCGACATTGAGCCGGGCCATCGTCGGCGCGTCGCCGTTTATCGCCACCGTGGGCGCTTCGTTCATGATCGTCATCTGTCACCGGGCGCTGGCGTGGGCGTGCATGCACTCGCGCGCGCTGGAGCGGCTAGTGGGCGGCGTCGAGCGCGAGGTGTTCAGCAACGGTGAGTTCAACGAGCGCGAGATGGACGCCGCGCTGATCAGCCGAACCGATGTCCAGGAAAGCGTGCGGCAGAAAACCGGCTCACGTTCGATGGAAAACGTGGCCGCGGCGATTCTCGAACGCAACGGCGAAGTGAGCGTGATCCGCAAAGAGGCGTGAATCGAACCGGTCAACCCCGGCCGCCGCGCGCGATTTCCTCGCCGGCGCCGCGCGGCATGCGCAGCGTGACCGGAATCGACGCGAACGAGCACAGCCCGACCACCAGAAACGCCGGCCAGAAATCCGACCATGTGATGCCCGGATGCCCATGCAGCACGCGCGAGATCTGCAGCACGATACCGCCGATCGTCACGCCGAGGCCGAGCGACATCTGCTGCACGACGCTGCCGAGACTCGTGGCGCGGCCCACGTCGCGGCTCGCGATTTCCGCGTAAGTGAGCGAGTTCAGACTCGTGAATTGAAGCGCCGGGAAGAAGCCGCCGAGCAACACGACCACCCAGATGATCCAGGTCGGCGTGCCGGGGAAAAACAGTCCGCAGGCCGCGATCGAAAGTCCCGACAACGCGGCGTTCACCACCAGCACCGAACGGAACCCGAAACGATGCAGCACGCTCGCGGCGACCGTGCGCATGAACATGCCGCCGAACGCGGACGCGCAGGTGATCAGGCCGGATTCGAACGCGCTCATGCCGTGACCCTCCTGCAGCATCAGCGGCAACAGGAACGGCAGTGCGCCGAGACCTATCCGGAACAATGAACCGCCGAGCACGCTTGCCTGGAACGTCGGCACCTTGAAGAAGCGCAAGTCCAGCAGCGGCAGCGGGACGCGCTGCGCGTAGGCGATATAGCCCGCGAGCAGAACCGCGCCGCATGCGCACATGCCGAACGCGTCGCGATTCGAGATCAGTTCACCGCCGACCAGCGACAACCCGAGCAGAAGCAGCACCGCGCCCGCCGCCGACAGAAAAAAACCGATCCAGTCGAGCGGGCCGGGATCCGGCTCGCGTGTGTTGGCGATGTGCTTGTTGGTCAGATAGATGCCGAGAATGCCGATCGGCACGTTGATGAAGAAAATCAGACGCCAGTGCAGATAGGTCGTGATGAAGCCGCCGAGCAGCGGCCCCGCGGCGGGACCGAGCATGGCGGGGACGCTCAGATAGTTCATCGCGCGGATGAAGTCCGCCTTGTGCACCACCCGGAAGATGATGATCCGCCCGACCGGCACCATCATCGCGCCGCCCACGCCTTGCGCGAAACGCGCGAGCGTGAAGGTGGCGAGAGAATTCGACGCCGCGCACAGCAGCGAACCCGTCACGAAGATGCCGATTGCCGTACGGAAGATCGTGCGTGCGCCGAACCGGTCGGCGAGCCAGCCGCACACGGGGATGAACACGCCGAGCCCAAGCACATAGCTCGTCACTGCGATTTTCAGCGTGACCGGATCGCGCCCGAAGTCGCGCGCCATGGCGGGCAGCGCGGTCACGATCACGTTGGCATCGACGCTTTCCATGAACATCGCGCACGCGACGATCAAGGGCGCAATCAGGGCTTTCTGAACGGCGGTCATGAAGGCGGGCTGCGGCGAATGGTCGCGGGCAAAGGGGTCATTATTGCACCTGTACGGTGCGGATTGTTAAAAGTGCGGCAGCCGATGTCACCCTTTTTTGAGATTGGGACGGCTGTGCAGGTGACCGTCGGGCAGAGGCCTAAGGTTTTATTGATATTTGTTGCAGTGCGGCAGGAGATCGTTATAATCGGGTTATTGCCTAGGTATAAACCCTATACAGGAGTCCGCCATGAACACCGCTTCCAATGCTTCCGCCGTCCGCGCTGCCGTCCCCGCCAACAACACGTTCTTCGGCAAGCTGCGCGCCCTGGCCCTGCATGCGCTGAACCTGCATCTGCAAAACTGCGCCGTGATCGCGGAAGCGCATCGCCGTCCTGAGTAAGAGAAAGGCCGCGCCGCATGCGCTGACCGATAGAGCGGGGCGCGGACATGCGCAGCGTGTGCTGCGCGATCCGGTTCCTCAGTCATTCGAATCTCGTTGCAGCGGCAGCACGCGCGTAATTTGCGCGTTTGAGCGGCTTTCGTGACGCCGCTCGAGTTCCAATCTCGTACGGCACCGGACCGTACGTCGTGGCCTGGTTCAGTCGCGAGCGCGGCTCGACACCGTCGCTGCGGTCTTGCGTTCCTTGGTCGCTCTCGTGGCCAGCGCGCTCATCAACAGCGCCATCGACACCAGGCCGACCAGATACACGCCCGCCATCATCCAATCCTGTTCCGCCATCTTCATTCCCCTTCAAGTACCGAATTTCACCCGGCAAATGCGCCGCGTTTCACTGAGCTATTGCTCTCGATTACGGCACGCGAAGAGAAAATCTTGATGCCGTGCTTCAACACATCGAGCGATACGGCATGCGCATGCGATCGACGCGACGTCGAATCTTCATTCTCAGCGCGCAAATAGCGTTTAAACTTCAGCCCCTTGTCAGCTATCAGGCGCGCCTCGCTCGCGCCGCAATCGGCAATATCGACCGCATATTCACGCAAATCGCCGTGGCGCGCCGCGCGGCGCTTTCAAATCCAATGGCGTTATCAGGTTAAACCCCCGCAATACGGCTGACGCTGTCAACCTTTTTACCCCTGTGCCGTTATCCATTTGTAATCGCCATTAGCCGGCGATGCCGCGGCAGACGATCCGTCGTCGCAACAGCTCCAAGCAAGGCCCAGCATTGACCATGTTCCATCGATATAACTATAAATTCGACCGGCTAGGCGCGATGTTCGACCGGGCGTCGAAAACGCTCGGCAACCGGGCACTTCTCTCGCCCCTGCTCGCGCTTGGAATTGGCGCGTTGCTGCTGGTCGTCTTGCAACACCTCTCGCAAGCAGTCGACTATCGCTCGGTGATGCGCGAGTTGCGTCGACTGACGGCCGGCGAATGGAGCGCCGCGCTCGGCGCCACCGCGCTCAGCTACGTGGCGCTGGTCGGCCGCGATGCCGTCGGGTTGCGCTATCTGGGCGCGGCCGTGCCGCGTGTGGCGCTGTGGATCGGCGCGACGGCGGGCTCGGCGCTGGGCAACGCCACCGGTTTCGGCGCGCTGACCGGAGGCGCCGTGCGCGCGCGGGTCTACAGCGTGGCGAGCGTCACGCCCGCGCAGATCGGCCGCATGACGGTGTTCACGAGCGTGTCGCTCGCGCTCGCACTGGTGCTGATGACGGCGCTCGGCATGGTCGGCGTGGCCGGCACGCTCGCACCGATGCTGCATCTCGAACCGCTTACGCTGCGTTGGACCGGCGTGGCGCTGCTCGCCGCGCTCGCCTCGGCGGCGGCCGCCTGCCGCGGCGAAACGCGCCCGGTGCGCACGCGCTGGCAGTGGCTCTCGTTCGATATCCCCGCACGCCGCGATCTGCTCGCGCAAGTGGCGCTCGCGGTGCTCGATGTGGTGGCCGCCGGCCTCGCCTTGTGGGCGCTGCTGCCACATGCGGACGTGAGCTTTGTGACCTTCATCACGGTGTACGCCGCGGCCATGCTGCTCGGCATGATCGGCCACACGCCCGGCGGCGTCGGCGTGTTCGAAGCAGCGATGGTGTTCACGCTGAACGGCAGCGTGCAAACGCATCAGATGGTTGCGGCCTTGCTCGCGTATCGCGCGATTTACTTCGGTGTCCCGTTGATCGTTTCGGCCGCGCTGCTCGCCGGATTCGAAGGGCGCGCGCTGAAAAGCCGTTTGCCGCTGCAACATGCCGCTGCGGCGTCGAAGCTCGCGCCGCTGTTTCTGAGTCTCGTCACCTTCGTGGTCGGCGGCATGCTGGTGATTTCCAGCGCGACGCCCGCGTTCTGGCAACGCATTCACATGCTGCGCAACGTGCTGCCGCTGTGGGTGCTCGAAAGTTCGCAGATGCTTTGCAGCGTGCTGGGCGTGCTGCTGCTGTTCGTCGCGCGTGGTTTGCTGCGGCGCCTGGACGCCGCGTGGTGGATGACGCTTCTGCTGGCGGTGCTGAGTCTCGCGTTGTCGCTGACCAAAGGTCTCGCGTTCGTGGAAGCCGGCGTGCTCGGCATGCTGGTCGTGTTGCTGCTGTCCACGCGCAGGCGTTTCAACCGTCATTCGTCGCTGTTCGCGGAGCGCTTCACGGCGGGCTGGCTGGTGTCGGTCGCGATGGTGCTGATGCTGGCCACCTGGGTCATGCTGTTTGCTTTCCGCGACGTGCCGTACACGCGCGACCTGTGGTGGCAATTCGCCTTCGACGAACGCGCGCCGCGTGCATTGCGCGCGACGCTGGCCGCGAGCCTGTTCGCTGCGACGTTCTCGTTCTGGCAGCTGCTGCGTCCCGCGCCGGGGCGCTTCGTCAAACCTGCGCCGCAAGATCTGCACGACGCGGCGCGCATTGTGCGCGCGCAGGAACGCAGCGACGCCGGTCTCGCACTGATGGGCGACAAGAGCTTCCTGTTCTCCGAGTCGCGCAAGGCTTTCCTGATGTACGCGAAATACGGCCGCACGTGGGCCGCTTTGCACGATCCGGTGGGTCCGCGCGAAGAGTGGGCCGGTCTGATAGGCAAGTTCGTCGCGCTCGCGCACACGCACGGCGGCCGCGCTGCGTTCTATCAGGTGCGCGCGAACGCATTGCCGCTTTACCTCGATGCCGGCCTCACGCTGATGAAGCTCGGCGAGGAAGCGCACGTCGTGCTCGACGATTTCGACCTGAAGGGCTCGCATCGCGCGCATCTTCGCTATGCGTTAAAGCGTGGCGAGCGCGATGGCTTCACCGTCGAAGTGATCGATCAGGCGAACGTGCCCGCGTCGCTCGACACGTTGCGCGAGATTTCCGACGGTTGGCTCGACAGCCGCGACGCGCGCGAAAAGAGCTTCTCGGTGGCCGCCTTCACGGACGAATATCTCGCCGCGCAATCGGTGATGCTGGTGCGTCAGAACGGCGAGCCCGCTGCTTTCGTCACTTTCATGACGACCGACATGAACACCGAGGCGACCGTCGGCGTGATGCGTCATGTGGAAAGCGCGTCGCCGTATGCAATGGAATATCTGTTCACGCAACTGGCGCTGCATCTGAAGCAGGCGGGATTCCGCTCGCTCAGTCTCGGCATCGCACCGCTCTCCGGCATGCAGCCCACGCCGCTGGCGTCGCGCTGGCACCGGTTCGCCGGCATCGTATGGCGCTTCGGCGGCCGTTTCTATAACTTCCGCGGACTGCGTGCTTTCAAAAGCAAGTTCCAGCCGCATTGGGAGCCGCGCTATCTCGCGGCGTCGGGTTCGGTCGGCGTGTTCTTCACGCTCGCGGACCTGTCATTGCTGGCAGGAGGCCGGCGTTCATGACATTGCATTCGTTGTTCAAGCTCGCTCTCGCAGCGAGCCTCGTGACCGGTGGCGCGCTCGCGCACGCGGCAACCACCACGGTGCCCGGCGGCCGTTATGGCGACGTCACGGTCACTCAGCCGACTGGACCCGGTCCGTTACGCGGCTTCGTGGTGCTGTACTCGCAAGCGAGCGGCTGGAGCGCGGCGGATCAGCAGAGCGCCGATGCGCTCGCCAAGGCCGGTGCGTTGACCGTCGGTGTCGACACGGCTCGCTACGCCGCCAATCTGGCCGCGAAGAAAGAGGCCTGCCATCAACTGGTGGGCGATGCGGAAGCGTTGAGCCATCAGCTCGAACGGCAGTCGAAGTCGAGCCATTATTTCGCGCCGATCGTCGCGGGCACGGGTCAGGGTGCCACGCTCGCGATGCATGTGCTCGAACAGGCGCCGTCGAATACGATTGCCGGCGCGGTCGCGGTGGATGCCGAGCACACGCTCGATGCACGCTTTCAGCCTTGCCCGCCGGACCCGACGATTATCCGCGACAAGGTGCCCGGTTTCGTCGAAAAGGCGGCCACGGGCAATGCGGATCGCGCGCGCCTCGTCGCGTTGCTCACGCCGCATTTGCAGGCCGTGTCGACGAGCGACGACGACGTTTCCGATCTGCCGCTCATCGAATTGCCGGCGGCGCATCCAAACGGCCTGATGGCCATCGTGATTTCCGGCGACGGCGGCTGGCGCGATCTCGACAAGACGATCGCGCAGGCTTTGCAGAAAGACGGCGTCTCCGTGATCGGTTGGGACAGCTTGCGCTATTTCTGGAGCGAGAAGCCGCCCGCGCAAACCAGCCGCGACCTCGCGCGCGTGATGCAAACCTACGGCGCGCGCTGGAATGCGCAGCATATTGCGCTCGTCGGCTATTCGTTCGGCGCGGATGTGATGCCGTTCGCCTATAACCGTCTGCCGGAAGCGTTGCGCGCGAAGGTCTCGCTGATCGCGCTGCTCGGCTTCGCGCCCGATGCCGATTTTCAGATTCGCGTGGGCGGCTGGCTCGGCATGCCGGCAAGCGACAAGGCGTTGAAGGTCCAGCCGGAATTGACGCGCGTGCCGCCCGCCATCGTGCAGTGCTTCTACGGCGAGAACGAGAAGGACACCTTGTGTCCGACGCTGACCAAAACCGGCATCGAGGTGATTCGCACGTCTGGCGATCATCACTTTGGCGGCGATTACAACTCGCTTGAAAAGCGCATTCTCGACGCCTTCAGGAAGCAGAGCGGGGTGCATTGATCGTCGCATCGCGCAGACTCGGCGTCGTAGTCACGATGTTGTTCGTGACGGCGGGCGAGCGTGGTGGCGAGCGCATGTGGCAGTCATGCGGATAACTCGCCGCGGTGAGCATGGCAATTAGCGGGGATTGACAAAGCGCCTCAAGTCAACGAAGATCGAACGCATGAACTGCCTCGACATCCGTATTGCGCTGATTATTAGCATCATTCATCGAATGGTGGGTTAGCGCGCGTCGGATAGCAGTGACACATAACCCGCCCCACGAGGCGGGTTTTTTTATGTCCGCTTGCAGCCTGCCTCCTGGTGAACTCTCTGCTGATTCGTCCTTGCCGCACAGGAGCTTGCCTTGTCGTTACACCAACTCAAACAGGTGGCCGAAGCCGCCGATAGCGTCGCGCTGCGCCACGACTACCTGAAAAAAACCCTGACCGCGCGCGTCTACGACGTGGCCCGCGAGACCGAACTCGAACGCGCGCCGAATCTGTCGGCACGTCTGCGCAATCCGGTCTATCTGAAGCGCGAGGACAACCAGCCGGTGTTCTCGTTCAAGGTGCGCGGCGCGTACAACAAAATGGCGCATATTTCCGCTGAAGCGTTGGAACGTGGGGTGATTACGGCGTCGGCGGGCAATCATGCGCAGGGCGTGGCGCTGTCGGCGGCGCGTATGGGCGTGAAAGCGATCATCGTGGTGCCGGTTACGACGCCGCAGGTGAAGGTCGACGCGGTGCGCGCGCACGGCGGCCCGACCGTCGAAGTGGTGCAGTTCGGCGAATCGTATAGCGACGCGTATGAGCACGCAGTAAAGCTGCAAAAAGAGCGCGATCTGACCTTCGTGCATCCGTTCGACGATCCGTATGTGATCGCCGGCCAGGGCACCGTGGCGATGGAAATTCTCAGCCAGCATCAGGGGCCGATTCACGCGATCTTCGTGCCGATCGGCGGCGGTGGACTGGCGGCGGGTGTGGCTGCATACGTGAAATCGGTGCGGCCCGAGATCAAGGTGATCGGCGTGCAGACCGATGATTCGTGTGCAATGGCAGCATCGCTGAAAGCCGGTGAGCGGGTCACGCTGAATGAGGTCGGTCTGTTCTCGGACGGCACGGCGGTGAAACTCGTCGGTGAAGAAACCTTCCGCCTGTGCAGCGAATATCTCGACGACGTGCTGCTCGTGAATACCGACGCGCTCTGCGCCGCGATCAAGGACGTCTTCCAGGACACCCGCAGTGTGCTGGAGCCCGCGGGCTCGCTGGCCGTGGCCGGCGCCAAGCAGTATGCGGAGCGCGAAGGCATCGAGAACCAGACGCTGATCGCGATCACGTCGGGCGCGAACATGAATTTCGACCGCATGCGCTTCGTGGCCGAGCGCGCCGAAGTCGGCGAAGCGCGCGAAGCGGTGTTCGCCGTGACGATCCCCGAAGAGCGCGGCAGTTTCCGCCGCTTCTGCGAACTGGTCGGCACACGCAGCGTCACCGAATTCAACTATCGTATTGCGGATGCGAACTCCGCCCATATCTTCGTGGGCGTGCAGATCAGGAATCGCAGCGAGTCGGCGCAGATCGCGGGCGCGTTTGAAGCGCACGGCTTCGCCACCGTCGATCTGACGTTCGACGAACTCTCCAAGCAGCACATCCGCTACATGGTCGGCGGGCGCTCGCCCTTGGCACACGACGAACGTCTGTTCCGCTTCGAGTTTCCCGAACGGCCAGGCGCGCTGATGAAATTCCTTTCGTCGATGGCGCCGAACTGGAACATCAGCCTGTTCCACTATCGCAACCAGGGCGCGGACTATAGCTCGATTCTGGTCGGCATCCAGGTGCCGGATAGCGAGAACGAGGCGTTCAACAAGTTTCTCGCCACGCTCGGCTATCCGAACTGGGAAGAGACGCAGAACCCGGTGTATCGACTGTTTCTTGCGTCGTAGTGCGGCTCGGGGTTTACCTTTATCAGAAGGAATGCAACTCGAAGGATGAGCCGTCGAACGAATGGGCCACAAGCCCCGTCTGGACGGCGTTAGGGCCCGATTGCGCTGACCGGCTGCACGTGCCCGACCACGGCTGCTATCTTTAAATTAGATACGGCCTATCCGCCATATCGCGTTGCGCGATACCGCACGTGATCGTCACACTGAGCGCAAATCTAACGCCGCATTCAGGAGACAACTCATGCGTACCCAAGTTGGCATCATCGGTGCCGGGCCTGCGGGCTTGCTGCTTTCCCATCTTCTCCACTTGCGCGGCATCGACTCTGTCGTACTCGAGTCGCGCAGTCGCGATCAGATCGAATCCACCATCCGTGCCGGCGTGCTCGAACAAGGCACGATGGACCTGTTGACTGAAGCCGGCGTCGGCGCGCGGATGAAAGCGGAAGGCGCGCTGCATCACGGCTTCGAGTTGGCTTTCGAGGGCAAGCGGCGCCGTATCGATCTGACCGGACTCACGGGACATTCGATCACGGTCTACGCGCAGCACGAAGTGATCAAGGATCTCGTCGCGGCGCGCGTGGCCGACGACGGCAAGCTGCGTTTCGGCGTCTCGGAGACGTCGATTCACGGCATCGATACCGATACGCCGTCGATCCGTTATCGCCACGAAGGCGAAGCGTACGAATTGCAGTGCGACTTCGTGATCGGCTGCGACGGCTCGCAAGGTGTGTCGCGCGCATCGATTCCCCATGCGTTGCGCAGGGATTTCGAACGTGTGTACCCCTTCGGTTGGTTCGGTATCCTGTGCGAAGGGCCGCCGTCATCGGACGAATTGATCTACGCGCGTCACGAGCGCGGCTTCGCGCTGATCAGCACACGCTCGCCGAACGTGCAGCGCATGTATTTCCAGTGCGATCCGAAGGACTCCGTCGAGAACTGGTCCGACGACCGCATCTGGGCAGAACTGCATGCACGAGTTGACTCGCATGACGGCCAGCAGATCGTCGACGGCAAGATCTTTCAGAAGAACATTGTCGGCATGCGCAGTTTCGTATCGAACACCATGCAACACGGCCGGCTGTTTCTCGCGGGCGACGCAGCGCATATCGTGCCGCCCACCGGCGCGAAGGGGATGAATCTGGCGGTGGCCGACGTGCGCGTGCTGACCGAGGCGCTGAATGCGTTCTACGTGGAGAATCGCACGGATCTGCTCGACGGTTACAGCGCAACAGCGCTCAAACGCATCTGGCGCGCCGAGCATTTCTCGTACTGGATGACCAGCATGATGCACCGTATCGAGGGTGCGTCGCCTTTCGAGCAGCAGCTTCAGGTGGCCGAACTCGAATACGTGACGACCTCGCGCGCGGCGGCCACCGCGATGGCGGAAAACTACGTCGGCATTGCAGGCGCTCAGGCGTAAACGGGCAGGGCGCCTGGCCGGATTGACACAAGCAAACGCCTTCAAAAACTATTCATAGGGACGCACCTCGCGCTGTCATTTTGCCAGGGTAAGCTGTGCCTTTGGTGCGTTCTCAATATAGGGGCAGAGGTCAATGCGGCGTGTGATATTCAACCAGAAGGGCGGTGTGGGCAAATCGACCATCGTATGCAACCTGGCGGCCATCAACGCCAGCGAGAACTTGCGTACGCTAGTCATCGATCTGGACCCACAAGGCAACTCCAGCCAGTATCTTCTCGGCAAGCAGGCCAGCGATCTCAAGCCCAACGTCGCGGACTTCTTCGAAACGGCTTTGAGCTTCAGTTTCCGGCCGACACCGGTCTCGACGTTCATCCACCCCACGCCGTTCGAGAACCTCCATGTGATGCCCTCGCATCCGGATCTCGACACGCTGCACGGCAAGCTCGAATCGCGCTACAAGATCTACAAGCTGCGTGACGCGTTGAACGAACTGGATGAGTACGACGCGATCTACATCGACACACCGCCGGCGCTGAATTTCTATAGTCGCTCAGCGCTGATCGCGGTGGAGCGTTGCCTGATTCCGTTCGACTGCGACGACTTCTCCCGTCGCGCGCTGTACACGCTGCTCGACAACGTCAAGGAAATTCAGCAGGACCATAATCCCGGACTGGAAGTCGAAGGAATCGTGATCAACCAGTTTCAGCCGCGCGCGAGTCTGCCGCTTCAACTGGTCGAGGAACTGATCGGCGAAGGCTTGCCTGTGCTGGAGTCGCGACTGTCGACGTCCGTGAAGATTCGCGAGTCGCACCAGTATGCGAAGCCGATGATTCACTTCGATCCCCGTCATAAGCTCGCTCAGGAATTCGTGGCATTGCATCGGGAATTGATCGACTAAGCGGCGCCGCGGGGCCACGTCATCGAGACAAATCTGCCGCTAGCCAAAGACCCGTTTTGCGTGGATGCCGAGACCGGTGGCCACGCTCGCTAGCGGATCGCCGAACACGAGCTCGGCTTCGGGAAACGCACCCGCAATGGCGCGGGTCAAGGAGGCGAGGCCCGTCGATCCGCCGGTGAAATAGACGGCATCGACCTTGCCCGCAGCGATGCCGGCCAGCCGCGCCGTCTCCCGCGCGGCGTGAACAATCCGCGTTCTTTCCTCGCGCGTGGCGTCGACGAGTTGCTGTTCGTCGAAAGCGACGCTCAGGCCCGGCTCGATCGGGTCGATCTCGATCAGCGTATCGCCGCCAGCCGCAATCGCAATCTTTGCCCGTTCCGCACTCGCGGCGAGCGCATGGCCGAGCCGCCGGTCCACCACTCGCATCAGCCGGTCATGATGAAGCGGGTTCCGGTACAGATGGCGCATGAGCCGCAGCTCGGTTTGCCGCTTGGGCGTGTAGAGCGAGTTGATCAGATGCCACGTCGCCAGATCGAAATAGGCGCGATTCGGTATTTCACGTCCTTCCTTGTCCAGGCTGCGGTAACCGGCTTCTCGCAGAATGGCAGCCAGTTCAACCCGCCGGTCGACATCCGTTCCCGCAACGTGCACACCGTGATGCGCAAGCACGTCGTCCTTGCGATCCATCCTCGACATTCGCTGCGGACCCACTTGCACCAGTGAGAAGTCCGAGGTGCCTCCGCCGATGTCGGCGACCAGCACGACTTTCTCTTCTCCGAGCCGCGATTCGTAATCGAAGGCCGCGGCGAGCGGCTCGTACTGGAATTCGAGGTAGCGAAAACCCACTGAGCGGGCGGCGGCCTCGAGCTGCCGTTGCGCGCGAGCGTCGGCGGCCGGGTCGTCGTCGATGAAAAACACCGGGCGGCCGAGCACCGCGCGATCGACCGGCGCGCCAAGACGTGTTTGCGCACAGCCCTTCAGATGCCCGACGAACATCGCGATCACGTCGAGATACGCGATTGCCGATCCGTCGCCCAAAGCTGTGCTGGATTCCGCGATGCCCGTCCCGAGAATGCTTTTGATGGCGCGCATCAGGCGGCCGTCGAAACCGTCGACGTAGGCCGCCAGTGCGGCGCGTCCGAATGCGTGAGTGTGGTCGTCGCTGTTGAAGAAGATGGCCGTCGGCAGGGTGGTGGCGCCTTTTTCAACGGAAACGAGTGCGATGCAGTCGCGATCCGGGACCGCAACGGCTGAATTTGAAGTGCCGAAATCTATTGCGCAGTAAGCCATATCGATGCCGAGTGTCAGGAAAACCCTGGGTGTGTAAAATGTTGACATTTATCATAAAACCTTCGACACTCCGTTTCAAGTTGTGACGCATCAGCGGAACCGGCTCTGGCGGCGGGTTGCGTCGCCGCAACGTGGAAGTGCGGAATTCGGCTGTAAGGCAGTTGAAGGTGGAAGTTCAAGGGCAGCGGTGGAGGCCGAAACCCGAATCGAGGAATTCCTTTCAATCAGATATAAAAATTAGGAGACTTAAGTGAACACCCACAAGGCTCAGAAGCTGATGTGCGCCGTAGCACTAGGAGGGTTGGCTGGCGCGGCCCACGCGCAGAGCAGCGTGACTCTTTATGGATTGATCGACGCCGGCATCAGCTACGTCAACCATGCGCAGAACGCCTCCGGCGGCAGTTCCAGCCTGGTCAAGTTCGACGACGGCATCAACGGCGGCAACCGCTGGGGTTTGAAGGGCGCGGAAGATCTGGGCGGCGGTTATAAGGCCATTTTCACGTTGGAAAGTGGCTTTGGTCTTGCCGACGGTTCGATCAGCCAGGGCGGCGCGCTGTTCGGCCGGCAGGCTTTCGTGGGCATATCCAGAAGCGGCGTAGGCTCGTTCACGATGGGCCGCCAGTATCCGTTCTCGCACGACTACCTGAACCGCTATTCGACCGGCGGCCTCACTGCCGGCGACGCTTACGCGTATCACATCGACACGCTCGATCTGCTGACCTCGGTGCGGATCAACAACTCGGTGAAATTCGACAGCGTGCGCATGTACGGCTTCAAGGTCGGCGCCATGTACGGCTTTTCGAATGCGGCGGGCGAGTTTGGCGGCTCGGACGGCGACAACGGCAAGGGCGGCTCGTCACGGACCTACAGCTTCGGCGTCGACTACAAGAATGGGCCGTTCAGCATGGGCTTCGCCTATACGGACATCACGTATCCGTTGCAGGAAGTGCCCCCGCTCAAACTGACGCTCGCCAATCTGGATCCGCTTGGCGAACGGGATTTGCGCACCTTGGGTCTGGGCGCCAAATATCAGTTCGGCAAGGTACTCGGCTACGCGCTATGGACCAACACCCGGCTCGAGAACCTGGACCACACGGCCGCTACGCTGAACATTTACGAGGGCGGCGTGGTGTATCAGGTCACCGCGCCGCTGGAGGCCGCGTTGGGCTATACGCGTACTCAGGTTCGAGGGTCGTCGACGGGCACGTGGAACCAGATCAACAGCAGTGTCGAGTATTCGCTGAGCAAGCGCACCAGCGTGTATGCGCTCGCCATTTACCAGAAGGCGTCCGGGAACAACGACGGTGTGCCGGTTCAGGCAATGATCGGCAAATCGACGAGCTACTTCGGCAACTCGGGCAGCGATGCGCAGAACCAATTGGCTTTCCGGATCGGCATGCGGCATCGGTTTTGAGGGCTGGGCGCACGAGCATGTCGTACGTTGGCGAATGGATCTGACGTGAAAATGTCAGTGAGATGGCACACGTGTCAGGCCCGCTGCACGGGCGTTTCGCAGGGATGAGATCGTGAAAAGTAAAGTGTTGACATTTTTCAGGGTGCCACATAGACTCGTTTTCATGGAAACTGATCACATCTCCCCAACCGTCTCTCTGGCTGATTTCCGGGCGCATACACTGACCGGCGTCGTGCAACACGAGATCGAGCGAATGATTCTGAGCGGCGAGTTGAAGCCGGGGCAACGGCTCAACGAAAAGGCCGTGGCGGACAAGCTTTCGGTGAGCCGCGGGCCGGTGCGCGAGGCATGCCGCGCGCTTGCCGAACTCGGCCTCGTGTATTTGATCCCGCAGCGAGGCGTGTTCATTCAGCGTGTCACGCGTGACGATGCGATTGAAGTCTACGATCTGCGCGCGGGACTCACCGCATTGTCGGCGTCGTTGCTCGCACCGCTCCTGACCGACGACATGGCGACGCAGCTCGACGCCTATGTCGACGAGATGCAGGAGGCCGCGCAGAAAGGCGATTTTTCGCGCTTCGATCCGTTGAATCTCGAGTTTCACGACTACATCGTGCGATCGACGGGCAACTCGCGATTGATCAAGCTGTATCGCGGCTTCGTCAAGGAATTCCATCTGTTCCGCGTGCATGGAATGGTTCAGCGCGGCGCGTTGCTGCAGTCGAATGAAGAGCACCGTGAGATCGTCAACGCGCTGAAATCCCGCAATGCGAGCCTGAGCTACGAGATGAGTTTCAGTCACGTGTCGAAGGGCAAGGAGCGCATGCTCGTCGCGTTGGACGGCATGGTGAAATCCGGCGAAGAAGCGGTGGCGCCGCCTGCCACGGATCAGATCGCCTGACGAAGCGAGTCATAGGAAAACCAAAGTAGCACCGCGTTCGACGAGCGCGGATTGATGGGTGCCCAACGTTGAGTCGGGCGCATGAGCATTAATTTGCACTACGAATGACGTGAGCACATTTCAGCTTGTTTTAAGCACTATTCCCCAGTTTCTATACCAGCCTACGGCGCTTCACTTCTATGCTTGAACTATCGCTGGCTTGTCAGATTACCGACCGCACACGTGCGCTGCTCGACGGAAAGGTCGCGATCGACGGATGCAAGATCAACTTCGTGAATGGGCCCGCCGAGGAACTCTTTCAACGCGCGTTCCGTCATGGCGAATTCGATATCTCGGAGTTGTCGCTCGGCACGCATCTGTTGACCACCGCGCGTGGGCAAACCAGTTATATCGGCGTGCCGGTGTTTCTGTCGCGCTCGTTTCGTCATTCCGCAATCTACATCCGCAACGATCGCGGTATCGATTCTCCCGAGGCGCTAAAGGGCCGCCGCATCGGCGTGCCCGACTTCCAGCAGACGGCGGGCATCTGGGTGCGCGGCATGCTCGCGGACGAATACGGTGTGAGCAGCCGCGACGTGCAATGGGTGATCGGCGGCCTGGAGCAGGCGGGCCGCGAGGCGCGCGTGCCCTACAACCTGCCTTCCGCAATTCAGGTGGAACCGATCGCCGCGGACCAGACACTCGCGCGTCTGCTCGATAAAGGCGAGATCGATGCACTGATCGCGCCGAAGCCGCCATCGTGCTTCGGTCGCAATGAACACGTGCAGCGGCTCTTTCCCGCTTTCCGCGAAAACGAGGAAGCGTGGTTTCGCAAAACACGGCTGTTTCCGCCCATGCACATGGTCGGCATTCGCCGCTCGCTCGTTGAGCAGCATCCGTGGTTGCCGGTCAACGTGTTTGCCGCGTTCAGGAAGTCGCGCGATATCGCCCTCGGCGAACTCGCGATCACCGACACGTTGCGCGTCATGCATCCGTGGATCACATCAGAATACGAGTGCGTCAAATCGCTGATGGGCGACGACTACTGGCGCTACGGTCTGAAAGAGAACCGTCCCGACCTCGACACGTTGCAGCGTTATGCGAAAAGCGACGGCCTGATCCAGGACGAGGTGCCCATGGAGAAACTCTTCGCCGCCAGCACCTTCGACGCATTCAATTTTTAAACCGCAATAGAGCACCATAAACAGGAGACGAAAGTGAAGAGGAGGCTTGAGACATCGAGTGTCGCGCGAGGCATCTGTGTTGCGTTGCTTGCAGCGTGCGCGACGCTCGCCAATGCCGCGGACGCATGGCAGCCCCGGCGCCCGATCGAGATCGTGGTGCCGAGCGCGCCCGGCGGCGGACTCGACCTGGTCGCGCGTACGTTGCAGAGTGTGATTCAGCAGGAGAAGCTCTCGGCCAAACCCGTGACGGTGATCAACCGTCCGGGCGGTGGCGGCACGGTGAGCATCGCGTACATCAATTCGCACGAAGCCGACGGCCACTTCGTCACGGTCCAGGCGCTGCCGCTGATCACCAACCGGATCACGGGTCTTTCCACGGTAGGCATCGACGACGTGACGCCGCTCGCCGTGTTCGTCACTGAACAGGTGGTGTTCTCCGTGCCGGGCAATTCGCCTATCAAGTCGGGCAGCGATCTCGTGCAGATGCTCAAGAAAGACCCGACCAGCGTCACGCTCGGCGTGTCGAGTTCACCCGGCGGCCAGAGTCACGACGCCGCGGCCTTGGTAATGAAAGGCGCGGGTCAGGATCCGAAGAAGATGAAGGTCGTGTTCTTCGACTCTGGCGGCGAAGCGTTGACCGCGCTGATGGGCGGCCACGTGACCGCGTCGGCGACGCCCGCCGGCGTGGTGCTGGGACCGAGCAAGTCGGGCAGCGTGCGCATGATCGCGATCCCCGGCGGCGCGCGTCAAGGCGGCGAACTCGCGAACGTGCCGACCTGGAAAGAGCAGGGCATCAATGTGGACTTCACGACCTGGCGCGTGCTGGTCGGCCCGAAGAACATGACGCCCGCCGAAATAGCGTGGTGGGACAACGTATTGCAGAAGGCCACCGCATCGCCGGAATGGGCGGTCGCCGTGAAGCGCAATCTCTGGACCGCCGACTACAAGAACAGCACTCAGACCCGTGCTTTCCTTCAGGGCGAGCGCAATCGCCTGACCCCTCTGCTTGGCGAGCTCGGCATCGCGAAGTAGCGAATCTTTCTTTTAACCCGCAGTACCTATCGACATGGAGATCCATATGTCACGCATCGTTCACCTCGCAGTCAAGGTCGACGACCTCGAGCAGGCCACCCGTTTCTATACCGAAGTGTTCGGCTTCACGGAAGTGAAGACCGGCCGCAATCGCGAACACATCTCGCGTCACATGACCGATGGTCACATCGACTTCACGCTGATGAAGTACGACAGCGAGGACTCGCACGAAGCGCAGATTGCCGGCGCCGGACCGCGTCTGCACCACTGGGGCGTGACGGTCGACGACCAGGAAGCCGCCGCCGAAAAGATCAGGCAGTACGGTGGTGAGATTCTTTCGGCAAAGGGCGAGGGCGCGCTGAAGTTCCGTGCGCCGGACGGCACGATCGCCGAAGTGGTGAAGCCGGGCCGCTACAACGAGAAGTGATGCGGCGCTGTCGTTGCTGACAGGCAGAGCAGCGCATGGGGACAACCCGGCGCAAGCGAATCAACGAGCACGACTACGCGAGTCCCACGCGGACTGGGCGAACCTGAGAGGATCACCTTGGTTGGCGAGCCTCTCAGGAGTCGAACTCTGGAGGAGACATGAAAAGCATCAGAAGCGACGTATGGCTCGCATTCTGCGCGATGGCGCTCGCCGTCGTGTACCTGTACATGGACATGCGTCTGCCGGAAGTCCGGCTGAGCGACCCGCTCGGGCCTAAGGCGTTTCCGGCTCTCGTCGGTGTGGGACTGATCGCCTCGGCAGTCGTTCTTCTGCTCGAAGGGCGCGGCAAGGCGCATGCGAAAGCGGTCGAAGCGCCTCCCGCACAAACAGCGGCCGACGCAGAGCCCGCGCTTGTGAACCATGCAGTACCGGAGCCGAAGCAACGTCCGTTCATTCTGATCAGCATGGTGGTCTGGACTGCCATCTATTACCTGTGTTTCGAGCCTGTGGGCTACGTACTCTCGACCTCGGTCTTTCTGTTTGGCTTGCTCAGCTATTTCAACCGCCAGCGCCACAAAACCAATCTTGCCATCGCGCTCGGCGTGACCGTGGTTTTCGATCTGCTGTTTTCCCAGCTTCTCGGCGTTCCGGTGCCGACCGGCCTTCTCCCATTTTGAGGCGTTCGCATCATGGACAGTCTGCATGGCATTCTGCACGGACTCGCGGTTGCCGCGACGCCGATGCATCTCATGTATACGCTTTTCGGCGTTTTTATCGGCACGATGATCAGCCATTTGCCGGGCATCGGCCCGTCGGCGGGAATCGCGTTGCTGATTCCGGTGACCTTCGGCATGGATCCGATTTCCGCGCTCATGATGCTCACCGGCATTTACTACGGCTGCATGTACGGCGGCGCCGTCACGGCGATCCTGCTCAATACGCCGGGCGACGCCGCCGCGGTGATGACGGTGCTCGACGGCTATCCATTGGCGCGCAAAGGCAGAGCGGCCGCGACGCTGGCGATTGCCGCCGTCAGCTCGTTCATGGCCGGCATGATGGGTGTCACCGCGCTGGCGTTCGTGGCGGCGCCGCTCGCTGCCGTCGCGCTGCATTTCGGACCCACTGAATATTTCGCGCTGATCTGCTTCGCGCTGTCGACCGTCGGCGCGCTCACCGGCGATTCGTTGGGCAAAGGCATGATGGCGGTGTTCATGGGACTCGGTCTCGCGACCGTGGGCATCGATCTGCAAAGCGGGGTGCCGCGCTTTACGCTCGGCCTCACGCAGTTGCAGGATCGCGTGAATTTTCTGGTTGTAGTGGTCGGCCTGTTTGCCATTGCCGAAGTCAGCCGCATGGTAGAAGGCACGCTCGGCGGCACGCTGCATACGGTGCGTGTCGAAGGCAAGCTGTGGTTCACTCGCGCGGAATGGCGGCGCGCGCGGCCCGCGATCTTCCGCGGCTCGGCGGTGGGTTTTCTCTGCGGCGCGGCGCCGGGCCTCGGCGGCACGCTCGCGGCCATGCTCTCGTATGTGCTGGAAAAGAAGGTCTCGAAGCATCCCGAAGAGTTCGGCCACGGCGCCATTGAAGGTGTCGCCGCGCCGGAAGCCGCCACCAACGCGGACACGTGCGGCGCATTCGTGCATCTGCTGGCCCTCGGCGTGCCGGGTTCGGGCGCGACGGCGGTGATCATGGGCGCGTTCATCATGTACGGCATCCAGCCGGGCCCGATGCTGTTTCACACGCAACCGGATCTGGTGTGGGGGCTTATTGCGAGCATGTACGTCGGCAACATCATGCTGTTGCTGCTCAATCTGCCGCTTGTGGGCATTCTGTCGCGCATTCTGTACGTGCCGTCCGGCGTGCTGCTGTGTCTGATTCTGGTGATTGCATCGGCGGGCGTGTATTCGTTCAGTAACGATGTGTTCGATCTGTTCCTCGCGCTATTCTTCGGCATTGTCGGCTACGCGTTTCGCAAGTTCGATATTCCCTAGGCGCCGCTGCTTTTCGGCCTGATTCTGGGCCATACGCTCGAGCAGTCGTTCCGTCAGGCATTGACGATTTCGAATGGCGATCCGAGCGTGTTTCTTCGCAGTCCGATTGCCGCGAGTCTGCTCGGCTGTGCTGCCGTCAGCGTTGGGGCGTCGGTCTGGAGCCGCCGGAGGAAGTCGTCGAAGCTGGTGCGCGAAGTGGAGGAGCAGGTTGCCGCCGCGCATCGGCTGGCGAACGAGCGGCATTGAGTTTTATCCGAGGCTTACCTTGCGCATGCAGCATTCGTCGCTGCATGCGCCGCGATATGACACAGCAGAAGGAAAGTCCGCATGCAATCAATATCCGGGCGCAAACCGGGCGACGTCACGCTGCTGGAAATTCTTCTGCTCTTCGCGCGGGTCGGACTGACGAGTTTCGGTGGCGGTCTATCCGCCTGGATATACCGCGAGGTGGTCACGCAACGAGGATGGCTGGAAGAAGACGAATTCCTCGGCGCCCTCACGCTCGGCCAGATCCTGCCCGGCTCGAACGTGATCAATCTGTCGATCTATGTCGGCTACCGCATGAAAGGCGCGATCGGCAGCACGGTGGCCGTGTCCGCGCTACTGGTGCCGCCGATGGTCGTCATCGTCCTGCTCGCCACGGTGTTTCATCAGTACGCGCAACTCGCGTGGCTGCATGAGTTTCTCGAAGGCGTCGCCGCGGCGGCGATCGGCATGACCGCGTCGGTGGGCTTCCGTACCGCGCGCTCGCTGCTCACGGCGCAACGCTGGCCGCTCGCGATGATCGTCGTGGTGTTCGTCGCGGTCGGCGTGCTGCGCTGGCCGCTCGTGCCGGTCGCGATCGTGACGGGAGCCGCCGGTCTGTACGTTGCGTGGAGGAGCCGCCAAGGTGCGCGATAACATCTATCTGCAACTCATCGCCGTATTCGCGCCTTTGTCGCTACTGTCGCTGGGCGGCGGACAAAGTATCGTCGCCGATATCAACCAGCAGGCGGTGACGATCCACGGCTGGGTGACGCAAGCCGAATTCGTCGACCTGTTCGCGATTTCTCGCGCGGCGCCCGGACCGGGCGCATTGCTGACCACGTTGATCGGCTGGAAAGCGTCGGGCTTTCTCGGCGCGGTGATAGCGTCGCTCGCGCTGTTCGTGCCGTCTTCGGTGCTCGCCTACGGGGCGACACTCGCATGGACGCGGCACAAGCAGCATCCCTGGCATCGGACGGCGGAACAGGGTCTTGCTCCGATCGCGACCGGGCTAATACTCGCCGGCGCATTTTCCGTGCTGCGCGCTTCTTCTTCGACGTGGACGATCTGGGCGCTCGCGGCCGTCGCGTTGAGCATCTTTCTTGCGCAGCCGAAGATGAATCCCCTGATCGTTCTGTTCGCCGCAGGACTCGTGAATGTGATAATCGGCCACGTTCTCTAGCTAACGAGGTGTGGCAATGCAGGTCTATGGCAGACGCAATTCGATCAATGTGCAGAAAGTGCTGTGGTGTCTCGCTGAACTGGGTTTCGAAGAAGGCCGGGAGTTTTCGCGGATCGACGCGGGACTGGAGTACGGCGTGATCGACACGCCGGAATATCGTGCACGCAATCCGAATGGCCTGGTGCCGACGCTCGTCGACGGCGAGAGTGGGTTGTGGGAGTCGAATACGATCGTCCGTTATCTGGCCGCGAAATATGGCGCGCAGACGCTCTTGCCATCCGAACCGGCTGCCCGTGCCGACGTCGAGCGCTGGATGGACTGGCAACTCGGCACGCTGTGGGCGACGCTGCGCGTCACGTTTCTGGGGCTCACGCGCGTGCCGGAGGCGCAACGCGATTACGACGCCATCGAGCGTTCATATCGTGAAGCAACGCGGCTTCTGGGCATCGCCGACGCGATCCTCGAAAAACACGACTACCTCGCGCAGGATCGCTTCACCGTGGCCGATATCGGCGTCGGCCTCGCGGCGCATCGCTGGGTGCAACTGGCTGAGCGGTTCCCGGACACGTTGGGGGCGCCGCAGGCGTTGCCTTCGGTGGATCGGTGGCTTCGAGCGATCAAGGCGAGGCCGGCGTTTTCCGTGGCGGTCGCTTCGTAAACGGCTTTTTCGACGGCGAATCGTGGCGCGAGGTTCGCCGGCCAGCCACTAGCATCCAATCCCCTTGAAGCCGGGCGCACGCACAGAATTGTCCAGCCGCATGCCTTCGGCGGCTTGCTGGATCGCGGGATAGTCTAGTCATTGCCGCCGGAAGCCCGTCCCGGCCGCCTCCCTGGTTCGTTTCTCTCCATTCCCGCTGGCCTCCGGGTCAACCCGGATTGCCAAGCCAAGCTCCTACGCCTATCTTTCTACATCATACGTATGACCTAGAGAGTGTATTTTGGCGACTTTGCACAGGCAGGTCCTGAATCAGATGGGCGAGCAGATCTGTTCAGGCAAGTTCATGCCCGGCGACATTCTTCCCGCCGAGCCCGTGCTTGCCGAGCAGATGCAGGTGAGCCGCATCACCATCCGCGAGACGATGAAGTCGCTGTCCGCCAAGGGCATGCTTCAGGTGCGCCGCCGCTACGGCACGGTCGTGCTGCCGCGTTCGCAATGGCAGTTGTTCGACCCGGACGTGATCACGTGGCGGGCTCGCGCGGGCGCTGTGGAGCCCGGCCTCATTGAAGATCTGATGGAGTTGCGCCTGATCATCGAGCCGAACGCGGCGCGGCTCGCCGCGAAGCGCGCGACGGCGGAAGACCGCGTCGCGGTCCGGCGCGCGTTCAAACTGATGGAGCGCGCGGTCGCCGGGCATGGCGAATATGTTCCCGCCGACCTGGCGTTTCACGGCGCCATTCTCACGGCCTGCCACAACCAGTTTGTCCAGCAGATGCAGAACGCGCTGTCGGCGATCCTGCGCACCAGCTTCGAACTCAGCTCGGAGATCGAGGGCGGCCCGGCTCGTTCGCTGCCCATGCACGAGGCGCTGTGCGTCGCGATCGAGCAGGGCGACCCCGTGGCCGCGGAGCAGGCCGTGCTGACGCTGATCCAGCGCGCCGAGCAGGACTTCGAGGACCGTGCCGCGCTCGATCGCAGCGCTCGCGAGAAGCCTGTTTGACGAAGCGCCTGGACCACGCAACGCGACCGCACGGACCGGCCCCTTAGACGAACCGTCCAGAAGCAGCGGCGTTGCATCCTCAACTCATTTATCGCGATTGTCATAACGGCACGCGAGGGGCGCACTCGCGCCTTGTTGTCGAACATCGAGAGGACACGTGCATGACACAGTTATTCGATCTGAGCGGCCGCACGGCGCTCATTACCGGCTCGGCGCGCGGCATCGGCTTCGCGTTCGCGGAAGGCCTCGCTGCCGCCGGCGCCGGTGTGATCCTGAACGGCACACGCGCCGACACGGTGGCTGAAGCCGTCGAGCGGCTGCGCGCCAAGGATTTGAACGCTCAAGGCCGCGCGTTCGACGTCACCGACGAAGCCGCCGTCGCCGAAGCCTTCGCGCAATGGGACAAGGACGGCGTGCAGGTCGACATCGTGATCAACAATGCCGGCATCCAGTTTCGCAAACCGCTCGTCGACCTCGAACTGCGCGACTGGCAACGCGTGATCGACACCAACCTCACGAGCGCATTCATTGTCGCGAAAGAGGCCGCGCGCCGCATGATCGCACGCGGCACGGGCGGCAAGATCATCAACATCGGATCGCTGACGAGCGAGGCCGGGCGCGCGACGGTCGGCGCCTATACGGCGGCGAAAGGCGGCATCAAGATGCTGACCCGCGCCATGAGCGCCGAGTGGGCGGGCGCGAACATTCAGGCCAATGCGATCGGTCCGGGCTACATCCTGACCGACATGAACAAGCCGCTGATCGAAAACGCCGCGTTCGATGCGTGGGTCAAGAACAGCAATCCTTCGCAACGCTGGGGCAGGCCTGAAGAACTGGTCGGCACGGCGGTGTACCTGGCGTCGCCGGCTTCGAGCTATGTGAACGGCCAGATCATTTACGTGGACGGCGGCTGGCTGGCCGTATTGTAAAGACAGATCCGCACGGGTAGAGCACAACAAAAACCCCGCCCGCGCTAAATAGTTAGTAAGCCGTACCGATCCGGAGACATCATGGAAAGCGTCAAACCCGTAGCACCCCAAAGATGGTGGTATCTGATGCCCATCATCTTCATCACCTATAGTCTCGCGTATCTCGACCGCGCGAACTACGGCTTTGCCGCCGCAGCGGGCATCGATCGCGATCTCGGCATCACGCACGGCACGTCGTCGCTGATCGGTTCGCTGTTCTTTCTCGGTTACTGCCTGTTTCAGGTGCCCGGCGCGATTTACGCGCAGCGCAATAGCGTGAAGAAGCTGATCTTTTTCAGCCTGATTCTCTGGGGGCTGTGCGCGGCGGCCACTGGCATGGTCAGCAACATTCCGATGCTGATGATGCTGCGCTTCGTGCTCGGTGTGGTGGAGGCGGCCGTGATGCCGTCGATGCTAATGTACATCAGCCGCTGGTTCACCCGCAGCGAACGCTCACGCGCGAATACCTTCCTGATTCTCGGCAATCCCGTGACGGTATTGTGGATGTCGGTGGTGTCGGGCTATCTGGTGCGCAGCTTCGGCTGGCGTGAAATGTTTGTTTTCGAAGGCGCGCCGGCGCTCATCTGGGCGGTCGTGTGGTGGTTCACGGTGAAAGATCGCCCGGCCGACGCGCCGTGGATGAGCGCCGCCGAAAAGACCGAGCTCGACGCGCGCCTGAAAGCCGAACAGGCGCATATCGCACCGGTGCGTGACTACAAGGCGGCGTTCCGCTCGTCGATCGTATTGAAGTTCTGCGCGATTCACGCGTTGTGGAGTATCGGCGTGTACGGCTTCATCATGTGGCTGCCGTCGATCCTCAAGGCGGCCTCGACGATCGACATCGTCTCCGTCGGCTGGCTCGCCGCCGTTCCGTATCTCGCGGCGATCATCCTGATGCTGCTCGCGTCGTGGCTCTCGGATAAGACGCGTAACCGCAAGCTGTTCGTCTGGCCGCTGCTGCTGGTGGGCACGATTGCGTTCGTGGCGTCTTACCTGATCGGCGGCTCGCATTTCTGGATCTCCTTCGCGCTGCTGGTCGTCGCGGGCGCAACGATGTACGCACCCTACGGGCCGTTCTTCGCGCTGGTGCCGGAGTTGATTCCCGGCAACGTGCTGGGCGGCGCGATCGGTCTGATCAACGCGTGCGGCGCGCTCGGTGCGTTCGCCGGTTCATGGGTGGTGGGGTACCTGAACGGCGTGACCGGCAGCCCGGCGGCTTCTTATATTTTCATGGCGGGCGGCTTGCTGTCGTCCGTGATCCTCATGATCACCGTGCCGGCGAATTCCGACGAACATGCGAAACGCGGAGCAGCGCTGCCGCTGCATCGCACGCAACACTAGTCGATCGAATTCATTGGCTGAAACCTGGCAGATAGAGCATGGCAACCCTGATTACCGATGTAAAAGTCATCCTGACCGCGCCGGAAGGCATCAACCTGATTGTCGTCAAGGTGGAGACAAACCAGCCCGGTCTGTATGGTCTGGGATGCTCGACGTTCGCTTACCGGCATGTGGCGGTGCAGTGTCTGATCGAGGAATATCTGCGACCGCTGCTGATCGGGCGCGATGCGGACGCGATCGAGGAGCTCTGGCAACTGATGCATCAGAACGCGTACTGGCGCAACGGACCGATCGAGAACAATGCGATCTCCGGTGTCGACATGGCGCTGTGGGACATCAAGGGCAAACTGGCGAACATGCCGCTCTACCAGCTGTTCGGCGGCAAGTGCCGTGAAGGCGTGCCGATCTATCGCCACGCGGATGGCCGCGATCTGAACGAGTTGTGCGAGAACATTCAGAAATATCGCGAGCAGGGCATCACGCACATACGCTGCCAGAGCGGCGGCTATGGCGGCGGTGGTTTCGGCAAGGCGCCGGCGAGCGCGCCGCATGGCTCGGCGGACGGCGTGTATCTCGACAGCCGGAAGTACATGCGCGACACGCTCAAACTGTTCGACGGCATTCGCAGCAAGATCGGTTTCGACGTCGCGCTGTGTCACGACGTGCATGAACGTTTGAAGCCGGTCGAAGCGATCCGCTTTGCGTGCGAACTGGAGCGGTACGAGCTGTTCTTTCTCGAAGACGCGATCGCGCTGGAGGAGGGGGAATGGATGCGTCAGCTGCGCGCCAAAACGACCACGCCGCTGGCGCAGGGCGAACTGTTCAACAACCCGTACGAATGGCGCTTCCTGATTACCGAACGTCTGATCGACTTCATTCGCGTGCATCTCAGCCAGATCGGCGGGATTACCGCGGCACGCAAGCTGCAGATCTTTGCCGAGCAATTCGGCGTTCGAACCGCATGGCACGGCCCCGGCGACATGTCGCCGTTGGCGCATGCCGCGAATATTCATATCGATCTGGCCGCGCGCAATTTCGGCGTGCAGGAATGGTCGGGAACCGAGCCGCCGAATTTCGTGATCCAGGACCTGAAGGGGCCGAGAGCAGCGTTACTCGATGTCTTCCCCGGCCTGCCCGAGTTCAGGCAGGGTTACGTGTACGCCAACGACAAGCCGGGCCTTGGCGTCGATATCGACGAAGCGGAGGCCGCGAAATATCCCTGCGAAAATAGCGTGACGACGTGGACGCAAACCCGCCTGAAAGACGGCACGCTACAAACGCCGTGAATTACCCACGCTAACGGTATGGTGCGCACGGATCGTGACCTGGCAACCGGATCCGCGCGCCGGCGCTCCCGGCGTCGCGCCGCACTACGCAACTATGCGCGTAATGCAGAACAGTCTCTCCACTGCAGCAAGAAGAACGGCAAATTCCGAGCAAATGAAATTTAAAAAGCACTCGCTGAACAGCCGTTTTTCATTGTAGTGGCAGCAGCAACAGTGAATTCAGGATTGGCGGATTTATCCCGCCGCGCTTGCCGCCTACACTCTTTTTACCGCTGCAACGACAGCCCTTGCCGCAGCGCGTAGAAAGACAATCTCTGGAGGTGGTTTCATGAAGTCGCTCATTCAAGCCGTTGCTATCGCCGTTGTTCTCGCCGCGCCGGTAGCCTCGTTCGCTCAGTCGTCCAATGATCCCGCATCGCAAGGCGCGCAAACGCAAGCTGCGGGCCGTCAGGATTCCGCTCAGGCCAATAACAGTGGATACGGTTCGGCCAGCGTCGGCACGTGGCAGGCAGGTCAAGGTAGCGATACGACGGTCAGCTCGTACTCGCCGCCGATCCGCAACGTGCGTTAAGCATTTCACGAAGCGCGCGGCGAGCCTGTCACCGCGCGCGAGACTGACTCTCTTCTTCTATGGCGTGCGCAATAGTGTCATCTCGTTGTGCAGCAGCGCCAGCAAATCATCATCGCTAGGCCGCGTGCCCCAATGCCGCGCGCCCGCCACTGACGCAATCGCGATCCACGAGTGCGGTGGAAACCATTCGCGCAACAGTGCGCCGTCCTGACGCAAACACAATTGACCGGTCTGCTCGCTGTATTCGGCGCTGATCAGCGTGTCGTTGATGTGCGCGGTGACTCGTCTCGGATCGCTGCGTAGCAAATCGTCGCTCCTGCAGAACGTGTGGCGCGAATGCGTGTGCGGCACAGCCGCGTCGTCGACGCGGCCGCGGCCTACGCATCAATGATCGCCGTGGCCGTGGCCGTGATCGCGATCGTCGCCATGACCATGCCAGCCGTTGTCGTGACCGCGCCAGTCGCCGTGCGGACCACGCGCTTCGTGCCATTCGCGTCCGCCGTGATGACGCTCTTCCCACTCGCGCCGTTCCCAATAGCGGTTGCCGTCGTAATAGCGCTCGCCGTACCAGCCGGGACTCACGACGACCACCGGCGGAGCCGGCGCATAGACCGGCGGGGGCGGCGGAGCGTACACGGGTTCGGGCGCATAAACGACGCCCGGAACGCCGATGTTCACGCCCACATCGACGTGGGCCAGCGCGACCGACGATGCGCCGATTCCGAGACCCGCGACGATCGCCATGGACAGCCAGCGGTTTTGTGATTGCTTCATGTTTTATTTCCGGCTTCTACGAGGGTGAGTGGAAAGTCCTGCGCGACTCGCGTTCAATAGCGATCGTGATAGTGATTGTGGTAGCCGCCTTCCGGAACCACGATGCAACCGCCCAAGGCACTGCCGAGCGTGACGGCCAGAATGACCAGCGCGAAAATTCTTTTCATGACATTGCTCCTGTTTCTCTGTGACCCGAACTCTACTGAGCCGCGGTATTTCCGGTGTGTTTGTGTGTAACAGGACGTGTCGATTGCGACGTATGCGGGCAACGCGTGCGTCGTGTGAATAGCGTGCTTGAATGTGCAGCGAGGAGAGGGGTGAGGCGAGCGGCCGCATGTGCAAGCCATTGAACGCATTGTGTAAAAGACGGATTGGTCGAGCGTTTCGCGCACGCCGTGGCGCGTGTCGTTGCAGCTATGCCGTGCGGATACATTCGGTTGCAGACTAACTGCGCCGATCTGCATTCCTGGCCGATTTATCGCGCTGACCGCGCGGGCGCATGCGTTCGCGCGATATGCGAGCGTCGATAGCGAACATGAACGACAGCGGCGTGACGATATCGGCGTCATCGCATCGGCACGCGATCCTTATGCCGTCGCGTGTGATAAGCACATGAGAAACAAGTGTTTTACGCACGCCGCCGGGACTGGTTAGATCGCTGCATTGGCTGACCGTCAGCCGCCTCAGTCAATCGCATTCGTGCCGGTCAACGCCGGCCTCTCTCGTTCCCGATCGTCATCACACCAGGAGTGGCATAGCATGTCGAATCTGAGTCTCGCGACGTCCAACGCACTGGACATTCATCCCGTCACTGGCCGCATCGGCGCGGAAATTCGCGGCGTACGGCTGTCGAGCCAACTCGAAGCGGCCACCGTCGAAGCGATTCGCGCGGCTCTGATACGTCACAAGGTGATCTTTTTCCGCGGCCAGACGCACTTGCAGGACGCCGATCAGGAAGCCTTCGCCAGGCTGCTCGGCGAGCCGGTTTCGCATCCCACGGTGCCGGTGGTGGACGGCACGGACTATCTGCTCGAACTCGACTCGCATCGCGGCGGCCGCGCTAATTCGTGGCACACGGACGTGACTTTCGTCGATGCTTATCCGCAGGCGTCGATCCTGCGCGGCGTGACGATTCCGGCAGTAGGCGGCGACACGGTGTGGGCCAACACGGCCACCGCGTACGAGGATCTGCCGCCGCCGCTCAAAGCGCTCGCCGATCAACTCTGGGCCGTGCACAGCAACGACTACGACTACGCGAATCACACCAGCGTCGGCGAACGCGGCCGCGACGCCGAAGCGATCAGGCGTCATCGCGAGGCGTTCGTGTCGACGCGTTACGAGACCGAGCATCCGGTCGTGCGCGTGCATCCCGAGTCCGGCGAAAAGACGCTGATTCTCGGGCACTTCGTGAAGAGTTTCGTGGGCCTCGCGCCGAGCGCGTCGGCGCATCTACTGGAACTGCTGCAAGGCTACGTGACGCGTCACGAGAACATCGTGCGCTGGCGCTGGCAGGCCGGCGACGTCGCGATCTGGGACAACCGCGCGACCCAGCACTACGCCGTCAACGATTACGGCGACGCGCACCGAGTGGTGCGCCGCGTGACGTTGAACGGCGACGTGCCGGTGAGTGTGGACGGCCGCCGCAGTTTCACGCGCAGCGTGCAGCCCAACCCGGCGGCGAAGGCGGCCTGACGGCCTGAGGATCTAGCGAGCAGCCCGGCGTTCAGCCCGGCTCGGCGGCGATCTGTTCCGGCGCCGTCGTTTCGCGATAACCGAGCCGCGTCGAGATCGCGAGGCCCGACTTCCTGAGCAGCGCGACGTAGTGCGACTTCGTGTCGGCGCCGCAGCGCATGGTCGGAAACGAAATCGACAGGCCCGCGATGACGCGGCCAAAGCGGTCGAACACCGGCACCGCGAGACACCGCAGGCCTTCTTCCTGTTCCTCGTTGTCCTCGCCGTAACCTTGCTCGCGCACGTGCGGCAGAATGTTCAGCACGGCCTCGGCGGAGGAGAGCGTCTTCTGCGTCGACTTGCGGAATTCCACGTGCGAGAGCACTTCGCGCGCGTCGGCCGGATCCATCCACGCCAGCAACACCTTGCCGATCGCCGTGCTATGCAACGGATTGCGCCGGCCGATGCGCGACTGCATGCGCAGCCCGTAGTCCGCATCGATCTTGTGAATGTAGATGATGGCGTCTTCGTCGAATGCGCCGAGGTGCACCGCCTCGCGCGTCGCTTCGCCGATGCGGCGCATTTCCACGTCCGCCTCGCGCACCAGATCGACACTTTCCAGCGCCTTCGCGCCGAGTTCGAACAGGCGGATGGTCAACCGGTAGCGCTCGGTTTCCACTTCCTGCGTCACGTAGCCGAGCGCCTTCAGCGTCTGGATCACGCGGTGCACGGTGGTCTTCGACATGCCGAGCCGTTGCGACAGTTCGCTGATGCCGATCTGTCCGCTGTCGCCGATCGCGCCGAGAATCGCGAAGACGCGACCAATGGACGAGGCCGATTCGCCCCGTTCGCCGCAGTCGGCGTTCTCCGCGTCTTGCGCCTGTGCGGCGCCGTCGTCCTTGCGCCGTTTTCCTGTCGATGCCATTTCCGTGTTCCCTGTCTATCCGTTCCCGCGACCTGCCCGCGAGCTTGTCGCGACTATGCCGCGCTTGCCGGCATGCGCCGGCGAGGCGCCGAGAGCATACCGCGTCCGGCGCCTGCTGCCGAGTCAGCGCGCGAGCCAGCCGCCGTCTACCGCCAGTGTATGCCCATGCACGTAGTCCGAAGCCGGCGACGCGAGGAACACCACCGGTCCCGCGAGATCGTCCGGCGTGCCCCAGCGGGCGGCCGGAATGCGGCTGAGAATCTCGTCGTTGCGCTGGGCGTCGTCGCGCAGCGCCGCCGTGTTCGCGGTTGCCATGTAGCCCGGCGCAATCGCATTGACGTTGATGCCTTGCGCGGCCCATTCGTTCGCGAGCAGCCGCGTGAGCCCCAGCACACCGCTTTTCGACGCCGTGTAGGACGCGACGCGGATGCCGCCCTGGAACGACAGCATCGACGCGACGTTGATGATCTTGCCGCCGCTTTTCTGCTTCACGAACTGTCGCGCGGCGGCCCGTGAGAGAAAGAACAGGCTCTTCAGATTGACGTCCACCACGGCGTCCCAGTCGGCTTCGGTGAAATCGAGCGCGTTCTCGCGGCGGATGATGCCCGCGTTATTCACCAGCACGTCGACGCGGCCGAACGCTTCGAGCGCGGCGCGCACGATGTCCTCGACCGGCGCAATCGAGCCGAGATCGGCGCGCACGTCCGCGAAGCGCCGTCCGCATGCTTCGACGCGCGCGGCGGTGTCGCCGGCGTCGGCGCGGCTCACGCCGACGATGTCGCAACCCGCTGCGGCGAGTGCGACGGCCATGCCGGCGCCGAGGCCCGTATTGCTGCCGGTGACGATCGCGACGCGGCCGGAAAGATCAAAGGGATTCACGATGTTCAAGCCCATGTCGTGCGGTCGTGATTGCTGATGTGAGAAGGGCTGCGCATCAACGCAAATCCCGCACTGCGATGTGATCCATATCGCCGAACACCTGGTTTTCGCCGACCATGCCCCATATGAACGTGTACGCCCGCGTGCCGACGCCGGAGTGAATCGACCAGCTCGGCGAAATCACCGCCTGCTCGTTGTGCACGAGAATATGCCGCGTCTCGTTCGGCTCGCCCATCATGTGAAAGACGGCGGCGTCGTCGGCGACGTTGAAGTAGAAATACACCTCCATGCGGCGTTCGTGCGTATGGCACGGCATGGTGTTCCACAGGCTGCCCGGTTCGAGTTTCGTCATGCCCATGGAAAGCTGGCAGGTGGGCAGCACTTCGGGAACGATGAACTTGTAAATGGTGCGGCGATTGCTCGTGGCCGGGTCGCCGAGCGTTTGCGGCGAGGCTTGCGCGAGCGAGATCGTGCGAGTCGGATACGACGTGTGGGCGGGCGCGCAGTTCAGGTAAAACTTCGCCGGACGCGCGGCGTCGTCGCTGCCGAAGGCGATGGCTTGCGTGCCTTGGCCGATGTAGATCGCCTCTTCGTTGCGCACCGTGTGGCGCGTGCCGTCCACGTCGACCCAGCCGTCGCCGCCGATGTTGATCGCGCCGAGTTCGCGCCGCTCCAGCAGATAGCTCACGCCGATCGACTTGCCGAGCGAACTGGGCACCTCCACCGCGCGCGCCACCGGCATCACGCCACCGACGATGATCCGGTCGATATGGCTATAGGTCAGCTTCAGCGCATCGCGCTCGAACACCTGATCGACCAGAAACGCCTTGCGTAGCCCGTCGGTATCGAGCGTCTTCGCGTAGTCGCTATTGATGGCCTGTCTCACTTCCATTGTTCTTTCTCCGCTGGGGTTGTGGGCTCGACTGTAGCGCAGAAATAGTGTTTCGGAACAGTGGTCCGAAAATATCGCCACCCTAAGTAAAGACTGGCAAGGGTTTTGAGGAGCACACGGGTAAACGATGAGCGAGATTTCCGACCGAAACGGAACAGCGTTCCTTTCACGGTGCTATATTGCGCCGAAAGGGAGCAGCCCGGCGCGAGAACGGGACATTACCCAGGGTGAATTACCCAATAACTGGACGCGAAGTCCATGGAGGAGGCATGAAGCTCAAGAAGGCCATCGACCGCATTCCTGGCGGCCTGATGCTGGTGCCGTTGCTGCTCGGCGCCTGCGTCCACACATTTGCGCCGGGCGCGGGCAAGTACTTCGGCTCGTTCACCAATGGCTTGATCTCCGGCACCGTGCCGATTCTGGCGGTGTGGTTCTTCTGCATGGGCGCGACCATCGATCTGCGGGCGACCGGCACGGTGCTGCGCAAGTCGGGCACGCTGCTGGTGACGAAAATGCTCGTGGCGTGGATCGCGACGATCGTCGCCTCGCACTTCATTCCAATCGACGGCGTCAAGGCCGGGCTGTTCGCGGGCCTCTCCGTGCTGGCGATCACGACCTCGATGGACATGACCAACGGCGGCCTCTACGCGGCCGTGATGCAGCAATACGGCACCAAGGAGGAGGCGGGCGCGTTCGTGCTGATGTCGGTCGAATCGGGGCCGCTCGTCAGCATGATCATTCTCGGCGCGACCGGTGTGGCGTTCTTCGAGCCGCGTCTGTTCGTCGGCGCGGTGCTGCCGTTTCTGGTCGGCTTCACGCTGGGTAATCTGGACGGCGAGCTGCGCGAGTTCTTCGGCCGTTGCGTGCATCCGCTGATTCCGTTCTTCGGCTTTGCGCTCGGTAACGGCATCGACCTCGGCGTGATCGTGAAAAGCGGCCTGCCGGGGATCGTGCTGGGTCTCGGCGTGATCGTCGTGACGGGTATTCCGCTGATTTTCGCGGATCGCTGGATCGCCGGCGGCAATGGCGCGGCGGGGCTGGCGGCTTCGTCGACGGCGGGAGCCGCGGTGGCGAATCCGGCGATCATCGGCGAGATGATTCCGAGCTTCAAGCCGCTGGTGCCGGCCGCCACCGCGATGGTCGCGACGGCGTGTCTCGTGACCGCGATTCTGGTGCCGATCCTCACGGCGATGTGGGTGCGCCGGCATCATGCGCGCGATGCGTTACGCGAGGAGTTCGCGGCGGGCGCGGCAGGCAGTGCGCCGCCGCTGAATGAACGGGATGTGCATGTGTAGGGCAGGGTAACGGCGGCTCGCTTGCGCGCTTGTATTTAAGGCGTAAGCGGGCCGCACGCTGGCGGTTTTATCGCGCCAGCTTCGCCTCGAGCATCGCCTTCACTTCACTCCATTCTTCATCGATGATGCTAAAGCGCACCGAGTTGCGCTTGCGGCCATCCGGCATGATGCGTTCGTGCCGAACCACGCCTTCCTGTTTCGCGCCGATGCGCAGAATCGCCGCGCGCGATTTTTCGTTGAGTTCGTCGGTGGTGAATTGGACGCGCACGCATTGCATGGTTTCGAACGCGTGGCACAGCAGCAGATACTTCGCTTCGGTATTTACCGCCGAGCGTTGCACCGATTCGCCCAGCCATGTGTGGCCGATTTCGAGCTTGCGATTCACGCGGTCGATCTTCCAGAACCGCGTGCTGCCGACCAGCGCGCCAGTGTCGCGGCGCACGATCACGAACGGCATCACGGTGCCGGCCGCGCGGCCTTCGAGCGCCGTCGCGATATAGCCGTCGACGGTGCCGGCTCCAGGCACCACGGTCAGCTTCATATTCCACAATTGCCCTTCCGCGGCGGCGTCGAGTAAACCTTGCGCGTGTTCCCGCTGAAGCGGCTGCAGTTCCACGGTCTTGCCGGTCAGCGTGGGTTGCATGAGTCGTCGGTCGATATCGTTCATGGCAAAAAAAGGTCCGCGAATCGATGACTCGCGGACCCGGCACGGTGGTGCAAAAAGAGGCGGCCGGTAAGCCGCCTCTGTCCGTGTTAAACCGACATCACCGATACCGCCTTGGTGACCAGATAGCCTTCCATCGCTTCCGGGCCGCCTTCCGAACCGTAGCCCGAATCCTTCACGCCGCCGAACGGCATTTCCGGCGACGGCGTAGCCGGCTGGTTGATCCACAGCATGCCGACTTCCAGTTGCTGCGACAGCAGATGCACGTTGGTGAACGACTTGGTGAACGCATAGCCCGCGAGGCCGAACGGCAGACGGTTCGCTTCGGCGATCGCTTCCTCGAGCTTGTCAAAGCCGCGGATCGCGGCGATCGGACCGAACGGCTCGTTGTTGAACACGTCCGATTCGAGCGACACGTTGGTCAGCACGGTCGGCGCGAAGAAGTTGCCTTCCGAGCCCACGCGCTCGCCGCCGGTTTCGACCTTGGCGCCGGTCTTGCGCGCGTCGTCGAGCACCTTGCTCATTGCCGTGAGACGGCGTGCGTTGGCGAGCGGGCCGAGCGTGGTGCCTTCGGCGAGGCCGTCGCCCAGCTTCAGGCCTTCAGCGTGCTTGACCAGCGCCGCGGCGAATTCTTCGCGGATGCTGTTGTGCACGAGGAAACGCGTCGGCGAGATGCAGACCTGGCCGGCATTGCGGAACTTCGCGCCGCCCGCGGCCTTCACGGCGAGCGCCACGTCGGCGTCTTCGGCCACGATCACCGGCGCATGACCGCCCAGTTCCATCGTCGCGCGCTTCATGTGCGAGCCGGCCAGTGCAGCCAGTTGCTTGCCCACCGGCGTCGAGCCGGTGAACGTGACCTTGCGGATCACCGGATGCGGAATCAGATAACTCGAGATCTCAGCCGGGTCGCCGAACACCAGGCCGACCGTGCCCGCTGGCACGCCGGCTTCGACGAAAGCCTGCAGGAGCGCCGCCGGCGACGCCGGGGTTTCTTCCGGCGCCTTGACGAGGAACGAGCAGCCGCACGCGAGCGCGGCGCTCAGCTTGCGCACGACCTGGTTGACCGGGAAGTTCCACGGCGTGAAGGCGGCGACCGGGCCGATCGGTTCCTTCAGCACCAGTTGCTGCGCCGCGAGGTTGCGCGACGGCACGATGCGGCCGTAGACACGGCGGCCTTCGTCGGCGAACCATTCGATGATGTCGGCCGCCGCCAGCACTTCGATGCGGGCTTCGGCGAACGGCTTGCCTTGCTCCAGCGTCATCAGGCGGCCGATGTCCGAGGCACGTTCGCGCACCAGCGCGGCGGCCTTGCGCATGGTCGTGGCGCGCTCGTTGGCCGGCACCTTGCGCCAGGCTTCGAAGCCGCGCTGCGCGGCGGCCAGCGCGCGGTCCAGATCGGCGATGCCGGCGTGCGCCACTTTGCCGATGGCCTTGCCGGTAGCAGGATTGATGACGTCGAGGGTCTTGCCGCTGGCGGCGTCGCACCACTCGCCGTTAATCAGAAGTCGGGTATCGGTATAGCTCGAGGTTGCCATGCTGGGGTTCCTGTGTAGGGGAAAACGACAAGGCCGCGCGCTCATGAAACATCGGGCTGAATCTGCGCGGGCCCTGGATGGACTGCCGATAACCAAACAGTTTATCTGATTGGACGGAATCGCACCGGCGGGCTGCAAGCTCGTGGCGCAAGGCACGGTGCTTGCGACATGGCTGTCGCGGCGGCGAAAAACCGGGCGAAGCAGCGCCGCGCAAAGAAGCGTAGAGTCGAGCGGCGGAGGCAGAATCCGGCGCACACCCGCGGCGGCGGGCGAAGCTCGGCGAATGCAGCCCAATCAACCCAGATGCACAGAGGAAACGACATGCCAACCGGTACAGTGAAATGGTTTAACGACGCGAAAGGTTTCGGCTTCATCACCCCCGACGACGGCGGCGAAGATCTGTTCGCGCACTTCTCGGAGATCCGCTCCGAAGGTTTCAAGTCCTTGCAGGAAAACCAGAAGGTCAGCTTTGAAATCAAGCAGGGGCCGAAGGGCAAGCAGGCGGCGGATATCAAGCCGGTCTGACGCCATGGCCGGTTCGCGCGCGCAACGCGTGCGGCCGGCCATCAATGCGTGCGATCCACACATAAAAAAGCGCCTCGTTCACACGCGTGACATGAAGCGCCGCTAGCGGGATCCCACCCGCTCGATCCTCTCTGCTGCACCCACTTCACCGCCTGTTTCGAGGCACATGGAACAGCGCCGCCGTCATTGTCAGCGCCCGAATTTTCCTTAAGGTTTCCTTCAGCTTTGCTCCGTAGTATTTGCGCGATCGCCCGTCTCCCGGCGGGCAATAGTTCCGATAGTTTGTCGACAGAGAACTGAAAGCGCCGATTCAAGGCTTGCTGGAGCATCCATGAAAACCCTGTTCTTGCAGGCGCCGTCGTATGACGGCTTCGATGGTGGCGCGGGTTCGCGCTATCAGGCCAAGCGTGAAGTCCGCTCGTTCTGGTATCCGACGTGGCTCGCGCAACCCGCCGCACTCGTGCCCGATAGCCGCGTGCTCGACGCGCCCGCCGACGGCCTGTCGGTCGAGGCCTCGCTCGACATCGCACAGCACTACGAGCTGGTGGTGATCCACACCAGCACGCCGTCCTTTCCCACCGACGCGCTGTTCGCCGAAGACCTGAAAAAACGCAAGCCGTCGATAGTAATCGGCATGGTCGGCGCGAAGGTCGCGGTCGATCCGCACAATTCGCTGACCGCGAGCGAGGCGATCGATTTCGTGTGCCGCGAGGAGTTCGACTTCACCTGCCAGGAAGTCGCAGAGGGCAAACCGTTCGCGCAAATCAAAGGTCTCAGCTACCGCAACAGCGACGGCTCGATCGAGCACAACGAAGCCCGCCCGATTCTCGAGAACATGGACGAATTGCCGTTCGTGGCGCCCGTGTACAAGCGCGATCTGAAGATCGACAACTACTTCATCGGCTATCTGAAGCATCCGTACGTGTCGATCTACACGGGCCGCGGCTGCCGTTCGAAGTGCACCTTCTGTCTGTGGCCGCAAACCGTGGGCGGCCATCGCTACCGCACGCGTTCGGTCGAGAACGTGCTGGCGGAAGTGAAGTGGATTCGCGACAACATGCCTGAAGTCAAGGAGATCATGTTCGACGACGACACCTTCACCGACTTCAAGCCGCGCGTCGAGGAAATCGCCCGCGGTCTCGGCAAGCTCGGCGTGACGTGGTCGTGCAACGCCAAGGCGAACGTGCCGTACGCGACGCTCAAGATCATGAAGGAGAACGGCCTGCGCCTGCTGCTGGTCGGCTACGAATCCGGCGACGACCAGATCCTGCTGAACATCAAGAAGGGGCTGCGCACCGACATCGCGCGCCGCTTCAGCAACGATTGCCGCACGCTGGGCATCAAGATTCACGGCACCTTCATTCTCGGTTTGCCGGGCGAAACGCAGGACACGATCCAGAAGACGATCGAGTACGCCAAGGAGATCAATCCGCACACGATCCAGGTGTCGCTCGCCGCGCCGTATCCGGGCACGACGCTCTACAACCAGGCCGTCGAGAACGGCTGGCTCGAAGAGAACAAGGTGATCAATCTCGTAAGCAAGGAAGGCGTGCAGTTGGCCGCGATCGGCTATCCGCATCTGTCGCGCGACGAGATCTACCATCAGCTCGAAAACTTCTACAAGCGTTTCTATTTCCGCCCGTCGAAGATCTGGGAAATCCTGCGTGAGATGTTGACGAGTTGGGACATGATGAAACGGCGCTTGCGTGAAGGCGTCGAATTCTTCCGTTTCCTGCGCGCCCACGAGGCGTGAGCGCCGCGCACCTGCTCGCCGTCACGCTCGGGTATGCGTGCGCGGCGGGGGCGGTTTTCGGTGTGGGCTATACCGTGCTCGCCGGCGCGTTGATCGGCCGGTTCTTCGCGCGAGCGGTGTCCGAGCCGACTGCCTTTCCACCGGTCACGATCGTCAAGCCGCTGCACGGCAACGAGTGGGCGTTGCTCGCCAATCTGTCGAGCTTCTGCTGCCAGGATTATCCTGGCCCCGTGCAATTCCTGTTCGGCGTGCACGACTCGGCCGACCCCGCGCTGCAAACCGTCGACGACCTGCGCCGTCTCTATCCGGACGCGGACATCACCGTGGTGGCCGACGCGCGCCTGTACGGTCCGAACCGCAAGATCAGCAATATCCTCAACATGCTGCCGCAAGCGCGGCATGACGTGCTCGTGTTCGCCGACAGCGACGTGAGCGTCGGCGCGGACTATCTGCGCAATGTGATCGGCGAGTTGCAGAAACCGGGCGTGGGGCTCGTTACCTGCGCGTATCGCGGACAGCCCGATCCGGGCTTCTGGCCGCGCCTGTCGGCGAAAGCGACCAACTATCAGTTCCTGCCGGGTGTCGTGACCGGTCTCGCGCTCGGGCTCGCGCGTCCGTGCTTCGGGCAGACCATCGTGATGCGGCGCGATACGCTCGAAAAGATCGGCGGCTTCACACCGTTCGTGCGGCATCTGGCCGAGGACCACGCGATCGGCGAGGCGGTGCGCCTGCTCGGCGAGAAGGTGGTGATTCCGCCGTTCACGATCTCGCATGCGTGTGTCGAATCGAGCGCGGCGCAACTGATCGCGCATGAACTGCGCTGGAGCCGCACCATTCGCCGCATCGATCCGCTCGGCCATCTCGGCTCCGCGCTGGTTCATCCGTTCGCGTTCGCGCTGCTCGCGGTGGTCTTTTCGGCAGGCGCATGGTGGGCGTGGTCGCTCGCATTGGCCGCCATGGGGGCGCGGCTCGCCTTGAAACTGCTGTCCGATCGCGCGCTGAAACAGGCGCATCGCGATCTGTGGCTGTTGCCGTTCTGGGATATCGTATCGTTTGCGATTTTTGTCGCGAGCTTCTGTTCGTCGCGCGTGATCTGGCGAGGCTTCAGCTTCAAGGTGGACGGCGACGGCCTGTTGTCGGCGGCACAGGACGAATGAACGGCAGTACGGAACGGCCATGATGCACAGGGTTTTTAAAGCAGCGGTTAAAAGCAGGGCAAGGCGCGTCGGGCGCGCGTACGAGGTGCGCGCGTGATGAAGCATCTCGGCCGCGTCGCCGCGTTAGCCGGCTTGCTGGTGTCGCTCTGGCTCGTCTGGCATGACAATCCCGGTGCTGTACTCGGCGCGCTGCGCGCGGCCGGCGCGGGGCTGCTGCTGGCCGCGCTCGCGCACGTACTGCCCATGCTCGCCAATGCCTGCGACTGGCGTTCGCTGATTCGCGGCGCGAACCGTCCCGGCCTCGTCAATATGCTGCATCTCGTGTGGGTGCGCGAATCGGTGAATAGCATGCTGCCGGTGGCGCGCATCGGCGGCGAGCTCGTGTCGTTTCGCATGCTCAAGCGTTGGGGCGTGCGGCCGTCCACGGCGGTGGGGAGCATTGTCGTGGATATGCAGCTCACGGTGATCAGCCAGTTGCTCTTCACCATGGTCGGCATCGGCTTTCTGTTCGCGCATGCGCATTCCGATACGCTGCGGCTCGCCGGACAACTGGCGTGGGGCGTGGTGGTGCTCACGCCGCTACTGGTGCTGTTCGCGCTCGTACAGCACGCGAGTCCGTTCGAGCGCATGACGCGCGCGCTCAATCATCTGACGAGCGGCAAGCTCGCCGCATTGGTCGGGCAGTCGGCGCAGATCGATCAGGCTATCAAGCTGATCTGGCGGCGGCGCGGCGTGGTGCTGCGCTATCTGTTCTTCTGGCAACCGCTGCAGTGCTTTCTCACCTCGCTGGAAATCTGGCTGGCGCTGCACTTTCTCGGCGTGCAGGTCACGCTCGTGGAAGCGGTGGTGATCGAATCGCTGATCCAGGCGATCAGCAGTGCTGCGTTCTTCGTGCCGGGCGGTCTGGGCGTGCAGGAGGGCGGCTTCATTCTGATCGGCGGCGCGCTGGGCCTCGATCCCTCCACCTGTCTCGCGCTGGCCGGCGCGCGCCGGATTCGCGATCTCGTGATGTTCGTGCCCGGCCTGATTGCGTGGCAGTTCGCGGAGTCGTCGAACCGCGCGCCGGAGCGCGCGTTCGAGCGCGCGCCTTAGAGAACGAACGGCGCGCGGCGCATGGGCGCCAAGGCGCCACGGTTCGCGGCACATGGGCGCCGCATTAATACGAGAAAGCGCACCCTCACGATCGAGACGCACCGTCGCGAGGCCGCTTGCGGATTCTCCTCAACTCGCCTGCGCGTAAGCCGGGAACGACACTTCGACCGCGAGCCCGCGCTCGCCGATGCCTTTACCCAGATGCAGGCTCGCGCCGAAATGCTCCGCGATCCGCGCGACGATCGACAGACCCAGCCCGCTGCCGGTGGCCTGATTGCCGGTCGCACGAAAAAAACGATTCGTCAGACGGTCGAGGTCGCCCGCCTCGACACCGGGGCCGTCGTCGCGCACGGTCACCTGCACGCGGTCCTGTGCGTGCTGCACCGCCACTTCGATGCTGCCGCCGGCGTGTCCGTACTTGATCGCGTTATCGAGCAGATTGTCGAGCAGGATGCCGATCAGCACCGGCTCCGCGTCGATCTCGGCGCGCAGGTCGCCGAGCAGCGTCACGTGAATGTCTTTCTGCTGCGCATTGCGCTCGTTGGCGAGCAGCGCGTCTTTGGCCACCGTTGCCGGCTTGAGCGGCGCGGTTGAAATTTTTTCATGCACGTCCAGACGCGCGAGCAGCAGCAATTGCTCCGCGAGCCGCGCGCTGCGGTCGACGCCTTGCACCACGCGCTCCATCGCCAGCCGCTGGCGCGCCGTTTCCGTTTCCGCCAGCGCGACTTGCGCCTGCACCTTGATCGCGGCCAGCGGCGTTTTCAGTTCATGGGCGGCATCGGCGGTAAACGCGCGTTCGCGCTCCAGCGAATGCAGCAGACGCGACAGCAGCAGATTGATCGCATCGACGAGCGGGCGCACCTCGGTCGGCGCGCGGCCGATGTCGACCGGTTCCAGCCGGTTCACATCGCGCGCACGGATGGCGCGCGAGAGCAGCCTGAGCGGCGCCAGACTCCAGCCAATGCTGAACCACACCAGCACCGCCAGCACCGGCAGCGCGACCAGGGTAGGACGGGCGATGCGGCTCGCGACGCCGCTCACCAGATCGCTGCGCGTATTGGCCGGTTCGAAGACGCGCACCGTGTGGCCGAGCGCGGTATCGCGCAAGGTGAACGAGTGATACATCTGGCCGCCGAGCGTGATGTCCTGCGTGCCGCTCACCGCCGGCACCGGCAGATCCCAGGCCTTGAGTTCGTGCAGTTGCGGACTGCCCGCCAGCACCGCGCCGTTCGGGCCGCGCACCTGGAATAGCGCGTCGCGCGGCAGCGCGTCGTCGTCGTCGCGGTCGTTGGCGCCCGGCTCGCCGCCTTTTTCTTCCTCGCGCACGTCGATGCGCGCGTTGGCGAGCGTGCTCAGGTTGGGCTGATCGAGCAGGGCGAGAATCTGCGCGAGTTCCGCGAGGCGCGCCTCTTCCCATTCGGCGACTTCGCGGGTGGCCTGACGATAACTCGACACCAGCGCAACGCCCCAGACCAGCGCGATGCTGGTCAGCACCAGCAGCACGAGACGCCGGCGAATGGAGGCGCCCATCATTCTTTCTCCACCACGTAGCCGATATTGCGCACCGTCTTGATCAGCTTGGCGCCGAGTTTCTTGCGCAGATTGGACACGTGCACCTCGATTGCGTTGCTCTCGATTTCTTCCTGCCAGCCATACAGGCTTTCTTCGAGCCGCGAGCGCGACTGGGGAATTCCCTGATTGGTCAGCAACTGCAACAGGATCGCCCATTCGCGCGAAGTGAGCGGCACGCGTGTCGTGCCCACTTCGACGGTTTGCGCGGCCGGGTTGACGGTCAGGTCCTGATAGCGGATCTGCTCGACGCTGCGGCCCTGTGCGCGGCGCAACAGGGCCCGGCAACGGGCGATCAGTTCGGTCAGATCGAAGGGCTTGCCGAGATAGTCGTCGGCGCCCGCTTCGAGGCCGCCGACACGGTCGACCACCGTGCCGCGCGCGGTCAGCACCAGCACCGGCACGTCCTTGCCTGAATCGCGCAGCCGTTTCAGCAGCTCCATTCCCGATACGCGGGGCAGGCCGAGATCGAGCAGCACCAGCGCGTAGGCGGTGGTGTCGAGCGCGAGACCCGCCTTGTGGCCGTCGCGCGCCCAGTCGACCGTGAAGCCCGCCTGACGCAGTCCTGCTTCGATGCCGCAGCCGATCAGATCGTCGTCTTCTACGAGGAGTACGCGCATAGGTCTGTTATTTCCATTCGACGTTTCATTGCACGGCAGCCGGAATATTAAGCGAGCGCCGAACCGTAATCCGAAGTTTAACCATGCTGTTCATCACCCGCTTTATACGCTTTATTCCTTAAGGTTTCCTTCAGCTTGGATCGCTACTATCGCCCCTCAACAGGTCACGAGACCCAGTCATGAAGCCAGCCACCGTCGACATGCTGCGCGCCCACCTGATGGTGGCGTCGCTCACCGCCATGGGCGCCGAGGTGCTCGCGTGCCTCGCGCCGCTGGTTCTGCCGGTTTCGCAGAGCGCCTTCAGTTCCATGCCGTTCCGGCTGCTTGCCATTGCCGTGATTCTCAGCGGTGTGATCGTGACGCGCCAGTTCGCGCATGCCGCCTTCGAACTCGCGCTGCAGGGCCACTTTGCCACGGGAGCGAACCGGCGATCGCGACCGGTCGCGATCGCCGTGGATTGTCCGTGGCGCTGGCTCGTGATTCTTCATCTGCGCCTGACCGGCAGGGCGTTCGTGCTGGCCGGGCACTGACGGAACCGGGCGATGGCGGCGCACGCAGTGACGGCATGTCAATGGGTCCTGCTGGCCGTCTGCTCGAGCGCGTCGCTGTACGCGCTGCTGGCGGCGGTCGCGATGCCGTTTTTTGGCTCGCGCCGCGGCGCGGCGAGTGGCGCTTCTTATTCCACTTCGCACGTTTCGCAGCGGCAACCGCAACCGCAACCGCATCGTTTCGCGCGGGTCGGCGTCAGCGTACTCAAGCCGTTGTGCGGAGCGGAGCCACGTCTGTACGACAATCTGCGGACCTTTTGCGACCAGCGTCATGAGCATTTTCAACTCGTGCTCGGCGTGTCGTCACCGGACGATGCCGCGATTGCCGTGGTGCGCCGTCTGCAAGCCGCCTATCCCTTGCACGATATCGAACTCGCGATCGACACGCGTGTGCACGGCAGCAATCTCAAGGTCAGCAATCTGATCAACATGGCGGCGCGGGCCCGCCATGACGTGATCGTGATTGCGGACAGCGACATCGCCGTCGAAGCCGATTATCTCGACAGCGTGGCCGCGCCGCTCGCGGATCCGCGCGTGGGCGTGGTTACGTGTCTCTACGTGGCGCGCGGCATCGGCGGCTTCTGGCCGCGTGTGGGCGCGCTCTTCATCAACGAATGGTTCGCGCCGTCGGTGCGGGTCGCGCACGCGGCCGGCTCGCGCCGCTTCGGCTTCGGTGCGACGCTTGCGTTGCGGCGCGCGACGCTCGAACGCATCGGCGGTTTCGAGGCGCTGAAAAACTGTCTCGCGGATGATTACTGGCTGGCCGAACACGTGCGCGCCCTCGGCCTGCAAACCGTGCTCTCGCGCGTGATGGTGGCCACCGACGTGATCGAGCCGACGTTTGGCGCTTTGTGGCAGCGCGAGACCCGCTGGCTGCGTACAATCCGCTCGGTGAATGCGCCGGGTTTCGCGTTCCTCTTCATTACCTTTCCCACGCCTTGGCTCGTGGCCGGCGCGTGGCTCGGCGCCAGTCTCGCGGCCACATCGTCAGATGCGGTGCATGCGTGGGCCGCGTTCACGAGCGCGACCGGAGCAGCCGCGGGTCTCACCGCGCGTCTGTTGATGCATCTGCGCTCGGCGCGTCGTGAGCGCACCTTCTGGCGTGATCTGCCGCTGGTGCCGTTGCGTGATACGTTGCTGGCGTTGCAGTGGTGCGCCGCCGTGTTCGGCTCGCACGTGACGTGGCGCGGCGCGCGCGTGCCCGTCCAGGTTTCGCGGGTTTCGCGGGCTTCGACGTCGACGGCCGCGCGCGATGGCGCGTTGAACGTGATGGATGTGATGGAGGCGTCGGATGGAGGCTAAGCCACGCGCATTGATCGTCACTGCCGACGATTTCGGTCTGCACGCGCGAGTCAATCTGGCCGTGGAGCGAGCGCATCGCGACGGCGTGCTGACTGCCGCGAGCCTGATGATCGGCGCACCGGCCGCGCGCGACGCGGTGGCGCGCGCCCGCACGTTGCCGAGCTTGCGTGTCGGCCTGCATCTGGTGCTGGCGGACGGCGACGCGGTCACGCCGCGCGCGGGCATTGCGGCCTTGCTCAACGAGCATGGCCGTTTCGGCGACAACATGGTGCGCGACGGCGTGCGGTTCTTCTTTTTGCCGCATGTGCGCAAGCAGCTTGCGCGGGAAATTCGCGCGCAATTCGATGCCTTCGCGCAGACCGGCCTGACGCTCGATCATGTCAACACGCACAAGCATTTTCATTTGCATCCGACCGTGCTGGGACTGATTCTGGAGATCGGCCGCGAGTATGGGATGAAGGCGATGCGCCTGCCGTTCGAAGCAAACGCGCCGCTCTGGTTGCGGCCGTGGATCGCGCAGGTCAAGGCGCGCCTGGATCGCGCCGGCATTGCCCATAACGATTACGTGGTGGGCATCGCGCACAGCGGCCGGATGGACGAGGCGGCGTGGTTGGCGGCGCTCGCCGATCTGCCGCATGGAGTGGGCGAGATTTACTGCCATCCCGCGGTGGCGGGAGAGCGGGCGTTGAGCGACGGGATGAAGACGTACCGGCACGAAGATGAATTGCACGCGTTGTTGTCGCCGAAGGTTGCGATGGCGATTCGTGCGGCGGGGCTGCGGGTTGGCGGGTTTGGAGATGTGCTGAAGGCGTAGATCTTTCGCTGCGTGAACCGTGAACCGTGAACCGTGAACCGTGAACCGTGAACCGAGAACCGAGAACCGAGAACCGAGAACCGAGAACCGAGAACCGAGTCCCGGGGCGCACCCGCGGGGAGCCGCGGGCGCACGGACCGGACAGGCCACCCAGGCCGTGAATCTCGACCTAAATCGCTTCCTTCTTCATCAACAACTTCAACAGCACCGGTAGCAACAGCAACACCAGCGGCAACTGCACAATCAGGCCGGAAATAATCGCAATCGCGAGCGGCTGCTGCATCGCCGAACCTTGCCCCAGTGCAAAAGCCAGCGGCAACAGCGCCAGGATCGCGGCAATCGTCGTCATCGCGATGGGGCGCAGACGATTGCGCCCGGCGCTCAGGAGCGCTTCCTCGAACGGCATCTCGTCGTCGCGCACGAGCCCCTGCAACTCCGACACATGAAAAATCGCCACCTCGGTCACGATGCCGATGATCATCGTCATCCCCATCATCGCGGAAATGTTCAGCTCGATGCCGGTGATCCATAAGCCGACGAACACCGCGCCTGCCGCGAGCAACGGCATCGCCATGACGGCTAGCGCGACGCGAAAGCGCTCGTAGAGAAACAGCAGCAAGCCGAACACGAGCGCAATCGCCGCGCCGAACACGTTCAGCAGTCCCTTGAATGCGATCTGCTGCTGCTGATACAGGCCGCCCAGTTCGTAGTACACGCCGCTCGGCAAGAGGGTTTTATCGCTGAGCGTCTTCTGCACGTCGGCGATCGTCGAGCCCAGATCGCGGCCGTCGATGCGCGCGGTCACCGCCACCATCCGTTTGAGATTGTCGCGGCTGATCTCCGGCTGGCCGGTCACCGTCACCTGATCGGCGACGCGATCGAGCGCGAACAGATGGCCGTCGGGCGCGCGAATCTGCAACTGTCCCAGTTGCGTATCCGTGAGCTTCATCGCGCCGGCTACGCGTACGCGCACGCCGACCGTTTTCGGGCCGCTCTGGAATTGCGTGGCCACATTGCCTTCCACCATGTCGGACACGGCCTGCGCGATCGATTGCGGGTCCATGCCCTCGGCCGCCGCCGCTTCCGGTCGGATGTGCAACTCGAGGGCGTCACCGGCCGGATTGATGCCGTCGTTCATATCCACCACGCCCTGAATCTTGCCGATTTGCGCCGCCACCTTGCGCGCGGTCGTCTCGAGCGTGTTCGGGTCGTCGGAATAGATCTTGATCTGGACCGGTTGCGGCACCGCCGTCAGGTCGCCGATCAGATCCTCCATCAACTGCGCGAGTTCGATACTCACGCCGGGCACCTGCGTCTCGACCTTCGAGCGGATTTCTTCCATCACGGCGTCGATCGGCTCGCGCTTGCCCGACTTCAGCCGCACGAAGAAGTCACCCTTGTTGGGCTCGTTCAGATCGCCGCCGAGACCGGCGCCGGTACGGCGCGAATAGGTCGCGACATTCGGATTCGCGCGGACGATGCCTTCGATCTGCTTCATTAGCCGATCGGTCTCGGTTACCGACGTGCCCGGTTCGGTGTGGTAATCGAGCACGAAACCGCCTTCGTCCATGCTCGGCATGAAACCGCTGCCCACGCGCGTGAACGCGAACGCGGCCACCACGATCAGCGGCAGCAGGCCCAGCAGCACGAGCACCGGCCGCGCGGTGACGCGTTCGACCAGAAACGCGTAGCGCCGGTTCATCCACGCGGCGAAGCGGGTTTCCTGATGTTCCTCGGCGTCTTTCGGCTTCAGCCAGCGGTCGCACAAAATCGGCACCGCGAGCCACGTGACGAGAAACGAAATGAACAGCGCGCTCGCCATGGTGACGGAGAGCGCCTTGAAAAACGCGCCCGTCACACCGGATAGAAACGCCAACGGTACGAAAATGATCAGCGTCGCCGCCGACGACCCCGCCAGCGGCCGCGTGAATTCGAGCGCCGCCGCCATCACGCGGCCATGAAAAGCGCGTGCGCCGCCATCGCGCATGCGCCGCACGATGTGTTCGATCATCACGATCGCGTCGTCGATCACGAGACCGACGGCGGCGGCCATGCCGCCGAGCGTCATGATGTTAAAGCCCATGCCGAACACGTCGAGCAGAAGAATCGTCGCGGCCATCACCACCGGCACCAGCGCGACGGCGATGGCGGTGATCTTCCAGTTGCGCAGAAAGGCGAACAGCGTCAACGCCGCCAGCACCACGCCGATCATGATCGCGTCGCGTACGCTGGTGGCCGAGGCGATCACCAGTTCGCTCTGGTCGTACCAGTTCGAAAGATGCACGCCGGCCGGCATCTGGTGCTGGAAGTCCGCGAGCTTCGCGCGGATCGCCTTGGCGATCGCCACGCTGTTCGCGCCCGGCTGCTGATACACGTTGATGAGCACGGCGTCCTGGCCGTCGGCGGTGACGCGCATCCGTTGCGGCACCACGCCCTCGCGTACGGTCGCGATGTCGCCGAGGCGGATCTGTGTCGCGCCGCCGGCCGACACCACGACGTTGCGCAGTTCGTCGAGCCGCGTAATGGTGGTGTTGGCGATCACGAGGTAAAGCTTGTAGTGATCCTCGATGCGGCCGTTCGCCATCAACACATTGCTCGCGCCGATCGCTTTCGAGACATCGGCGAGCGAGAGTTTGTACGCGGCGAGCCGCGCGGGATCGATCGCGACTTCGAACTCGTCCTGCGCGCCGCCCGTCACGTCGACCCGCGCCACGCCTTCCACCGAAGACAGCAACGGCCGCATCTGGAACTGCGCGAGATCGTGCAGCGCGGAGAGCGATTGCTGCTGTGAAGTGAGGCTGTACGCCAGCACCGGAAACACGGTCGGGTCCATACGCCGCACCTGCATCGAGGTGCCTTGCGGCAGCGTCGCGAGAATCTCGCTGATGGCCGACTGCGCCTGCAAGGTGGCTTGCGCCATGTCGGTGCCCCAGTCGAAGTTGAGCGAGATTTCCGCCGCGCCGCGGCTCGTCGTCGATTCGACGTCGCGCACGTTCGGCACGCGCCGCAGCGCTTCTTCGACCGGCATCGTGACGAGCGTGGCCATCTGTTCGGCGGGGCGGTCGCCCGCGTCGAGCGAAACGACCGCGCGCGGAAACGCGACATTGGGGAACAGCGAGATCGGCAGGCGGAACGCGGTCAGTGCGCCCGCTATCGCCAGCAGTGCGATCACGAACAGCAGCGAGCGGCGATGCTTCTGCATCCATTGACCGAAATTCATCGAGGCGCGCCTCCGCTGGTGCGCACCGCCATGCCGTCCTTCAACTCATAGTTGCCGCTGACCACGAGGCCTTGCGCCGCGTCGAGCGCGCCATCCACGCCGTAGCGCTCGCCGTTCTCGACCTGCATGGTCACCGCTACGCGGCGCGCCTTGTTCTGCGGCGTGATCTGGAACACGTAGGCACCTTTGCCGTCTTTCAGCACGGCGGCGCGCGGCACGATCCAGTGCGTGCCGTTGCGGGTCGCGATGTCGGCGCTCACGCGCGTGCCGGGAATGAAGGCCGTCTGACCAAGCGGCACGTTCGCGCCGACGTCGACGAGCTGGCTCTGCTGATCGACCGAGGCGCCCACCAGTGCCACGTGGCCGTTCGCCGAAGTCTTTGCGAGCGACGTCGACAGACCGTGCAACGTGACGATGTCGCCGGCGTGGATCGCGGCGGCATCGGCGGGCTCGACGCCGAGCATCACGTTGGCGCGCGCGTCCTTGCCGCTGCCGCCGGCGAGTTGCAGGATCGCCGTGCCGGGTTGGACCTGATCGCCTTGAGCGGCCGAAACTTGCAGCACGACGCCGTCGTTAGGCGCGGTGACGATCTTGTTGCCGTTCGCCACGCCCGTCTGGTTTTGAGCGGCGAGCGCCTGCTGCGCGTCGTCGGCGGCCTTGCGGGCGCTGGCGAGTTGCGATTGGGTGGCGAGCCCTTTGTCGTACAGCGATTGCGTGCGCGCCAGTTCACCTTGTGCTAGCGTCACGGCGCTTTTTGCCTGGGTGGCCGCGAGCACGGCGGCAGGGTCCGCCTGCACGACGAAGAGCGGCGTGCCGCGCGTCACCGTTTGCCCGGACTGCACACGCATCTGCACGATGCGCGCGGTGTACGGCAGGTTGACGGTGGTGAGGTTCGATGCGGACGCGGCGACGATGCCATACGCCCGCACCGGCTGCGCGATCTCGGCGCGCTGCACGCGCACGGTTTGCACGGCGACCACGGGTTGCTCGGCGGCGTCGGCGGCGGGCGTTGCGGCGTTGGCCGTATGAGCGCCGGCGCACAGCAGCGCGGCGCAGGCGATAGCAATCGCACCAGCGGCAAGGCGCGGCCGCCGCGCTGAAATCAGGCTATTTCGCATGAGTGTCGGTGAAGGTGAGAGCGGTGGAGTAGGCGTCGGGAATCGCGCTGCCGAGCAGTGCCTGCAACCCGACGCGTTGTTCGGCGAGCGACTCGCGCAAGGTCGCGGCGTCGATCTGTTTGGTGAGCGCGGCGCTTTGCGCGTCGGTGTAAGCGCCGAGCGCCAGGGTGTGTTCCGCGTAGGCCGCGGCCGCGTGCTGGGCGGCAACGTCTGCCTCGGGTAACGCGGCTTCGGTCTGCTGCAATTGCCGCGTGAGGGTTGCGTTGTCCGCGCGCAGATGCGCGACGTCGGCGTAGGCACTGTTCAGGCGCGTTTGATATTCGTCGCGCAAACGCTGGCGGCTCGCCTGCTCGATCGCAACGTTGCCCTGGTTGCGGTTGAAGATCGGCAGGCTGAGGTTGATCTGGAAGCCGCTCGTATAAATGTTCGACGTGTCGCGAGCGCGCACGAAGCCCACCGACAGACTCGGGAACTGGCTCAGAATCGCGGCGCGATATTTTTGCTCCTGCGCCTCGTAGCCTGCTTGCAGCGCGATCAGATCGGGGCGGCGTCGAGGCAGTCCGGCGAGCGCGGCATCGAGGGTCGTGTCGGAGAGCGGTGCGATGTTTTCGCCTCCGGCGAGTTGCAATTGCACCTCGGGTGAGACGCCGAGCAGCGCGTTCAGATCGTGGTGCGTTTGCTCGGCTGCGCGTTCGGCATCGGTGTATTGCTTGCGGGCGTCGCTGTAGGCGGTGAGCGCGGCGGTGAGCGTATCGTCGGTGAGATTGCCGTCGCGGCGCGCTTCGGCCATGCGATCGTAGCGCGTGCGCGCGAGGTCGCGCTGGCGCTGCAGAAGCGGCAGCGTGTCCTGCTGGAAGCTCGTCTTGATGAACAGCTGCCGCGCTTGCGCGACGATCTGCCATTCCTGCCACAGCAGGCCGAGATCGGTCTTGGCTACGGTGGCGTCGGCGGATTGTTTATTGGCGCTGCGCAACACGATCGCCGTCACGTCCATGCTCAAGCCGTAGCTGAACGCGCGCGTGGTGCCGATCTGGCCGGGGTAATCGCTCGCTATGCTCAGTTGCGGGTCCGGCAGCAGACCGGCCGAATACGCCTGAGCGCGGGCGATGCCAAGGTCGTCGCGAGCCAGCTTGAGGTCGGGATTGTTGGCGACCGCGAGCATCGCGACCTCGTCGATATCGAGCCCGTCGGATGGGTCGAAGCGATGCGCGGCCAGTTCCGGCAGCGGCATGCTAGACGAATCGATGCGGATACGTTCGAGCGAACGGGCGGAGGTGGACGTGTCCTCTGGCGCGAGCGGCTCGCGGTGATACCACGTGCAGCCGTTTATCAGAAGCGCGCAAAGCGGCACGAGAGCGCGCAGCTGTGCGTAAGGTCGCGGCGCGGGTTTGATCGCTGGCCTCGCGGCCGAAGCAAACATGGACGCGACCGCTGATATAACCGCTCGCGCGGCTTTGATAACGGGCAAAATCCGGCTCCTGAATGAAGAGTGAGGCATCCGGAAAGGGATGCCGAAAAACAGGAGCCGATTCTGCTGAGTGACTGCTTAAGACATGCTTAACGCCAATTTAAGCGTCCCATCAGCGTCCCATCAGCGTCCCTTCAGCAAAACCTAAGCAAGCCATAAGGAAGCGTTAAGCTACCGGGCGGGACAATGCCGGAGCCAACAAGGGAGAGGAGAGACGATGCGTCTGCTACTGGTCGAAGACGACGACATGATCGCGGAAACGGTATTGGGCGCGATGCGCCGCTCCGGCTACGCGATCGACTGGGCCGAAGACGGCCGCGCGGCGGAGCTGTCGCTGGGCAACGGCGTGTACGACCTCGTGCTGCTCGATCTTGGCTTGCCGAAGAAGGACGGCATCAACGTCCTCAACGCCTATCGCAAGAACGGCGGCGCCGCGCCGGTCATCATCCTGACGGCTCGCGACGCCGTCGACGAACGCATTCGCGGCCTCGACGCCGGCGCCGACGACTATCTGATCAAGCCGTTCGACCTCGACGAACTGGCCGCGCGCGTGCGTGCGCTGCTCAGACGCCGCACCGGACAGAAGCAGCCGGTCTACGCGCACGGCGAGCTCACGCTCGACCCGGCCGCGCACGAGGTCACCAAGTCCGGCGAAGCGCTGCCGCTGGTGCCGCGAGAATTCGCGCTGCTGCAGGCGCTGATCGAAGAACCCACGCGCGTGTTCACCAAGGCCGAACTCGAAGAGAAGCTGTACGGCTGGGGCGAAGAAGTGGGCAGCAATACCATCGAAGTGCACGTGCACAGTTTGCGGCGCAAGATCGGCGCGGACCAGGTGGTGACCGTGCGCGGCGTGGGTTACCGTCTGAAGAGGTGCTGATGACGTCGATTCGCCGCTGGCTTCTGGGCTGGCTGATCTTCGGTCTGGCGGCGGCCTCGGGCGTGGCCGGCTACGCCATCTTCCACACGGCGCGCGAGGAAGCGAGCGAACTGTTCGACTTCGAACTGCGCACGATCGCACTGTCATTGCCGTCGAATCTAGCCGGCGCGGGCGACGGCGAACATCGCGATCCCGACCTGGGCGGTCTGGCCGACGACCGGGTCGTCATCGAGATCTGGGACGGCGCCGGCAAGCTGATCTATCACTCGCTGCAGGCGCCGGTATTCGAGCGCCAGCCCGCGGGCTACAACACGGTGGAGCGCGGCGAGTATCACTGGCGTACATTCGCCGTGCAGCAGGGGGAACGCTATATTCAAGTGGCGCAACCCATTTCCGTGCGCGAGGACCTCGCGATGCGACTTGCGCTGCACACGCTCTGGCCGCTCGGCGTGCTGGTGCCGGCGACAATCGTGCTGGTGCTGCTGGTAGTGGCGCGCGGGCTCGCGCCGATCGGCGGGCTGTCGCGCGCGCTGTCCACCCGTACGATCGATTCGCTGGAACCGTTGCGCCTGGACGGCAGCGTGCCGGTCGAGATCAAGCCGCTGGTCGAAGCGCTCAACGATCTGCTGCAGCGGTTGCACACGGCGTCGCAGGCGCAACGCACGTTCATCGCCGATGCCGCGCACGAATTGCGCTCGCCGCTTGCCGCATTGAAGCTGCAATTGCAGGCCGCTTCGCGCGACGGTTCGTTAAAGGGCGAAGGGCAAACGCTCGAACGCGTCGAAGGGCGCGTCAACCGCATCATTCATCTGGTGCAGCAACTGCTGACGCTGGCGCGCGAAGACGCGCATCCGGTCACGTCGATGGTGCCGGTCAGCCTGCGCCGGATCGGCGAGCAGGCGGTGGGCGATTTTTCGCTGCTGGCGGAAACGAAGGAGATCGACATCGGCCTGGAGTGTGAGGGCGCGCGCTCGGAGGGCGATGCTTATACCGTGCTGGCCGAGCCGCATGGCATGAGCGTGCTGCTGGGCAATCTGATCAACAACGCGATCCGGCACACGCCGCGCGGCGGCCGTGTCGATGTGATCCTCAAGCGTGACGGTACGCGCGTCGGCTTCGAAGTCGCCGATACCGGCTCGGGCATTCCGGAGGCCGAACTCGAACGGGTCTTCGACCGTTTCTATCGCGGCGAAGAGGCGCAAGGCGAGGGCAGCGGTCTTGGGCTCGCGATCGTATCGCGCATCGCCGAGCGGCATCAGATGGATCTGTCTCTGTGCAACAACGAAGGCCAGCCTGGCTTGCGGGTGTCCGTGTCCGGTCTGAAGGCGCATGACGCCGGCGCGCCCGTGGCCCTTAAAACCTGACGGTGTTCAATGCGCGCTGCCAGGTTCAGGCGCTGCGTTCGTTGCGGGACGAAAGCGCTGGACGTGGCCCATTCGATCCATCGCCGGACGGCGCGCCCAGCGTCGCGTCCAGTTCCGACGCGCTCGACACCTTGCGCAACTCGTCGGCGATGATCGACACGAGCGCATCCGCCGCGGCGCTCAACGGGCGTCGCGGATGGCTCACACACACGATATGCCGCACGATGCGCGGCGCGAGAATCGGATAGGCGCGCAGGCTGCCCAGGTGCACCGCGCGCTGCACGGCGATACGCGGCAGGATGGTTGCGAAGTGAGTGGTTTCCACCAGCTTCACGATCGTGCTCAGCACGTCGATCTCGAAGCGCGGCGCAAGCAGCACGTCTTCATGCTGTGCAGCCGTATCGAGCACGCCACGCAAGCCGTGGCGCTTGGTCGGCAGCACCAGTTCCAGCTCCGGCAGTTGCGCGAGTTCAATGGCGTGCGGCAGCTCGGGGCCGTGCTCGGCGCTCGTCACCAGCACCATTTCCTCGTCGAGCAAGGGCTGTGCGTCGAGTGAGAGGCGCGCGCGCGGTTTGTTGATCAGCGCCGCGTCGAGCTGGCCGCCCGCCACCCAGTCGATGAAGGTCGCGCTGTAGCCGTCCGCCACGGTCACTTCGACATGGGGATAACGCGCGTTAAAACGCGACAGCGCATCGGCCAGCACGCTTTCCGTAACCGATGCGATCAGTCCGATCGACACATGGCCGGTCACCACCTCGTCGCGCTGCACGAGTTGCTGACGGGCGTGCGCGAGATCGCGCATGATCGGCAGAAAGAGCCGGTACATGAGCCGGCCGGCGGCGGTCGGCGCCATGCCGTGCGCGTTGCGCTCGAAGAGCTGCTGGTGCAGTTCGTCCTCGAGTTTGGCGATCTGCATGCTGAGCGCGGGCTGCACGATGTTCAGGCGTTTCGCTGCCCGCGTGACCGACCCGTCCTCGAAGAGCGCGATGAAATACTGGATTTGCCTGAGGTCCATGTTGGTATGAATAAAACATCAGCAAACGTAATGAGAGTGATGCGCCGTATCAGGTAAAGACTGGAACCGCACTCCACGAATGCTCCGGAACCCTGGCTACGATCCCGCAGAATGCGCCGCAAGCCGCGCGGTGTCTATTGATATCCCGCCTACAATTGGCTGTCATTAGTGCTAACACGCATATCATCGGGAATGATTCGACGCATCAATAATCAGTATTAGAAGTTATAAGCCGATCTCGTTACGCTTCCATCATCAACTGGCTGTCCGGTTCGGACATGAAGCCGGGGCACGGATGGAGACGTAGATGAATACTCGCGATGCCGTATCGCACGGTAATTTCCAGCTGACGTGGGGCCGCCCGTCAGGTGTGCTCACGCTGCGTGACTGGCTGGCGCATCTGGCGCGCACGGACCGGGTGGCCACCATCGACAAACCGGTGGAGCTCGAACACGAACTTGCCGCGATTGCCAAGCGCCTCGACGGCACGCAGGCAGCGTTCTTTACGAAACCGGGCGGACACGACGTGCCGGTGGTCAGCGGTTTCATGTCGCGTCGCGCCTGGATCGCCGAGGCGATGGGTGTGGCCGAGGCCGATCTGCTGACGCGCTTTCGCGATGCAGCCGATCAGCCGCTTCCCTCGAAGGAAATTTCACGCGCCGAAGCCGCCTGCCAGCAGGTCGTGCATACCGGCGGCATCGATCTTCACAAGCTGCTGCCGATTCCCACGCACAGCGAACACGACAACGGGCCGTACATTACCGCGGGTCTCGTGATCGCGCGCAATCCGCGTACCGGCGTGCAGAACGTGTCGATCAACCGCATTCAGGTGCATGGGCCCGACCGCATGGCGATCCTGCTGCTGCCGCGCCACTTGTACGCCTTCCAGAAAGCCGCGGAAGAGGCGGGCGATGCGCTCGACGTCGCCATCGCGATCGGCGTCGATCCGCTGACGATGCTCGCCTCGCAAGCCATTTCCCCGATCGATTCAGACGAACTGGAAATCGCCGGCGCGCTGCATGGTGCGCCGCTGCCGGTGGTCAAGTGCGTGAGCAACGGCGTGAATGTACCAGCCTTCGCCGAGATCGTGATCGAAGGGCGCATTCTGCCCAACGTGCGCGAACTGGAAGGCCCGTTCGGCGAATTCCCCAAGTACTACAGCGCGCAAGAAGCGCGTGAAGTGATCGAAGTCACCGCGGTGACGCATCGCGAGAAGCCGATTTTTCATACGATCGTGCCGGCGGAAATGGAGCACCTGCTGCTTGGCGCGATTCCACGTGAGGCGACTCTGCTCGCGCATCTGCAACGTAGTCATCCTAACGTCAAGGACGTGCATCTTTCCGTAGGCGGCGTGTGCCGCTATCACTTGTGGGTGCAGTTCGAGAAGAAGCGCGAAGGCGAAGCGAAGAACGTGATTCTGTGCGCGTTCGGCGCGCACTACGATATCAAGCAGGTGGTCGTGGTCGACACCGACGTCGATGTGCACGATCCGGCCGAAATCGAATGGGCCATCGCCACGCGTTTCCAGGCCGATCGCGATCTGGTCGTGATCGAAGGCGCGCAAGGCTCGCCGCTCGATCCGTCCACCACCGTCGGTCAGCCGGAAGACGCGCCGCCGCATCTGCAAGGCGTGAGCGCGAAGATGGGACTCGACGCCACGCGGCCTGTGGTGTATCCGTCGCACGTGTTCACGCGGGTGCGCATTCCGGGCCAGGACATGGTGAATCTCGACGAACTCGTCGCCGCCGACAACACCGCGTTCGATACCTATCTGGGTGGCGCGCATGGCTGAGCACGCACACAAGCCTCAGCGCATCGTCGTCGGTATTTCCGGCGCGAGCGGCGCTGTGATCGGCGTGCGTCTGCTTGCGGCCTTGCGCCGCCTCGGCACGCAAGAGACGCATCTGATCGTGTCGGCCTCCGGCGCGGTCACGGCGGCGCAGGAACTCGGCATGACGCGCGGCGACCTCGACAGTCTCGCCGACGTTGTCTACAACGTGCGCGACATCGGCGCAGCGGTGGCGAGCGGTTCGTTCATCACGGCGGGCATGGTGATCGCGCCGTGCTCGATGAAAACGCTCGCGGGCGTAGCCAACGGTTTCGCCGACAACCTGCTCACCCGTGCCGCCGATGTGATGCTCAAGGAGCGTCGCCGGCTCGTGCTGGTCGCGCGCGAAACGCCGCTCAACCTCGCACATCTGCGCAACATGACTTCCGTGACGGAGATGGGCGGGATCGTAATGCCGCCGGTGCCTGCTTTCTACGCGCATCCCAAGACGATCGAGGACGTGGTCGATCACACGGTGGGGCGCATTCTCGATCTGTTCGCGATCGAGCATCGCGAGATCGCGCAGCGCTGGAGCGGGCTCGCTGACGAATTCACGGAGCGCCGCTCGGGAGTGGACGAATGAATCAGCGCGACTTGATCCACGCGGGCGACACCGCGACGCATGAACGCGATCCGGAACTGGACAAACGCCCACAACGGCATCTCGGCCGTCCGATGGAGCGTCTGGAAGATCCCGCGATTCTCACCGGCCACGGCCGTTACGGCGACGACATCGGTATCCGTCCGGGCACGCTGCACGCCGCGATCCTGCGCTCGCCGCACGCGCATGCGGAACTGGTGTCGATCGACACCGATGCCGCGTCGAAACTGCCCGGCGTTCACGCGATCCTGACACGCGACGACCTGCGCGCCTGGTCGCGGCCTTTCGTAGTTGGCGTGAAATCGCCGATGGAACAGTGGGCGCTCGCGATGGACCGCGTGCGCTATGTCGGCGAACCGGTGGCGGTGGTGCTGGCGCAATCGCGTGCGATTGCGGAAGACGGTCTCGATCTGCTCAAGGTCGAGTACGCGACGCTCGATCCGGTTACGTCGATCGAGCAGGCGGCGAGCGATGAGTCGCCGGTCTTGCACGAGAAAGTGGGCAGCAACGTGATCAGCGACCGGCACTTCCGCTACGGCGAGCCGGAAGCCGCGTTCGAGAAGGCGCCGCATCGCGTGAAACTGGTCGCGCATTATCCTCGCAATACCTGCGCGCCGATCGAATGCGGCGTGGTGATCGCCGAATATCTGGCAGGCGACGAAGGCTACGACGTCACGTCGAATTTCATGGGCCCGTTCTCGCTGCACGCGGTGATGGCGATGGCGCTCAACGTGCCCGCCAACCGTCTGCGCCACAAGGCGCCGCGCGATTCGGGCGGCAGCTTCGGCGTGAAGCAGGCGGTGTTTCCGTACGTCGTGCTGATGTGTCTCGCCTCGCGCAAGGCGGGCGCTCCGGTGAAATGGGTCGAGGACAGGTTCGAGCATCTGAGTGCGGCCACCTCCGCGACCGCGCGCCTCTCGACGCTCGAAGCCGCCGTGGAAAGCGACGGCCGCATCACGGCGCTCTCCTACGATCAACTCGAAGATTGCGGCGGCTATCTGCGCGCGCCGGAACCCGCCACGTTCTATCGCATGCACGGCTGCCTGACCGGCGCGTATGCGATCGACAATCTGCTGGTGCGCAACCGCGTCGTGCTGACCAACAAGACGCCGACGGGTCTGGTGCGCGGCTTCGGCGGACCGCAGGTGTACTTCGCGCTCGAACGGCTGATGCAGCGCATCGCGCTCGAACTGAAGCTCGATGTGCTCGACGTGTACCGCCGCAATTTCGTCGCCGCCGATGCGTTCCCGTATCGCGCCGCGGCGGGTGCGCTGCTCGACTCGGGCAACTATCAGGAAGCGCTGCGGCGCGCGCTGGCCGAAGGCGGTTATGACGAGCTGCGCGCGCGCCGCGATGCGGCACGCAAGGAAGGGCGGCTGTATGGGATCGGCTTTGCGGCGATCGTCGAACCGTCGGTGTCGAACATGGGCTACATCACGACCGTGATGCCCGCCGAGGCGCGCAAGAAAGCCGGGCCGAAGAGCGGCGCGATCGCCAGCGCGACTGTGAGCGTCGATTTGCTCGGCGGCGTGGTGGTGACGATTGCATCGACGCCCGCGGGCCAGGGGCATATGACGGTGTGCGCACAGGTGGTCGCGGACGTGCTCGGCGTGTCGCCGCACGACGTTGTCGTCAATGTCGAATTCGATACGCACAAGGACGCGTGGTCGGTGGCGGCGGGCAATTATTCCAGCCGCTTTGCCGGCGCGGTGGCGGGCACGGTGCATCTCGCGGCGGTGCGGGTGCGCGACAAGATCGCGCGCATCGTGTCGAAGCAGATGGGCTGCGCGCCCGAGGATATCTGTTTCGAAGAAGGCCGCATTTTTGCAAAGGGCGCCGAGGATCGCGCGCAGCCGTTCGGCCGGGTCGCCGCCAATGCGCCGCATTGGGCGCCCGCGCTGTTGCCCGAAGGCGAAGAGCCCGGCCTGCGCGAGACCGTGTTCTGGAATCCGCCGAACATGGCCGCGCCGGATGAGAACGATCGTGTCAACACATCGGCGGCCTACGGTTTTGCTTTCGACATGTGCGGCGTCGAACTGGATCGCGCCACCGGCCGCGTGCGGATCGACCGCTACGTCACCGCGCACGACGCCGGCACGCTGCTGAACCCGGCGCTCGCCGACGGTCAGATTCGCGGCGCGTTTGCGCAAGGGCTCGGCGCGGCGTTGATGGAGGAGTTTCGTTACGGCTCGGACGGCAGCTTCCAGTCGGGCACGCTCGCCGACTATCTGATGCCGACCACCTGCGAAGTGCCCGATCCGGTGATCGTGCATCTGGAAACACCGTCGCCGTTTACGCCGCTCGGCGCGAAGGGACTCGGCGAAGGCAACAACATGAGTACGCCGCCGTGCATCGCGAATGCAGTGGCGGATGCGCTCGGCGTCGACGATATCCGTCTGCCGCTGACGCCTTCGAAGGTGATGGCGCTGATCGGCATCGACGATCCGGAGCCGTCGCGTCCTGAGTTTCGTGAAGCGCCCGCCGCCAAACCGGCGACGCCGGGTAGCGGCAAGGCGCTCACCGCGCAAGGCAGCGTCGACCTGCCGGCGTCGCCGGAAGCGATTTTTGCCGTGCTGCTCGATCCGAACGCGCTCGCCAAAGTGATACCCGGCTGTCACGCGCTCGAAGCCGAAGCCACGAATCAGTATCGCGCGGACGTGACGGTCGGCGTCGGCATGATCAAGGCGCGCTTCGAAGCGAAGATCGGCTTGTCCGAAATCGACGCGCCGCATCGGCTGCGGTTGGCGGGCGCGGGCATGTCGTCGCTCGGCAGCGCACGCGGCAGCGGCCTCGTCGAACTGACGCCGATTGAAACCGGCACGCGTCTTTCCTACGACTACGAAGCCCAGGTGTCGGGCAAGGTCGCGGCAGTAGGCGGACGCATGCTCGAAGGCGCGGCCAAGGTCGTGTTGCGGCAACTGTTCGAATCGCTTGGCCGTCAGGCAGCGGGCAAACCGGTTCACACCGGCGGCTCGTGGCTCTCGCGCCTCTTGGCCCGTTTCAGGAGACAGGCATGAAACCCGCGCCGTTCGATTATCTGCGCGCCATGACGACGCAGCATGCGCTCGACGCGCTCGCGCAAAGCGGCGAGGACGCCCGCGTGCTGGCCGGCGGCCAGTCGCTGATGGCGGTGCTGAACATGCGGCTCGCGCAGCCGCGCGTGCTGATCGATATCTCGCGCACCGACGAGTTGGGCTCGGTGCGTGTCGATCACAAGGCCGGCTTGCTGACAGTCGGCGCGGCGGCGACGCAAGGCAACGTCGAGTGGCGCGAAACGCTGCGCGACGAAGTGCCGTTGCTGGCGATGGCGTTCCCGCATATCTCGCACTTCCAGATCCGCAATCGCGGCACGGTGTGCGGCTCGGTGGCGCATGCCGACCCGAGCGCGGAACTGCCGCTGGTGCTGGCCGCGCTAGGCGGCGACGTGATGCTGCGCTCAAGAAAGAAACACCGCGTGCTGCCGGCCGGCGAGTTTTTTCAAGGCATGTTGATGACCGCGCGCGAGCCGGATGAACTGGTCGAAGCCGTGCGCTTTCCGCTCAAGCGGCCGGGCGAGCGCTACGGCTTCACGGAATTCTCCGCGCGCCACGGCGACTTCGCGATGGTCGCATGCGCGGCCGTCGTGACGAGCGACTCGATCCGCCTGGCGGTGGGCGGCGTCGCGGACAGGCCGGTGGTCGAGCAATGGCCGCGTCTGCGTGACGAGGACCTGCGCGGCGCATTGAACGATTTGAGCTGGAAACTGGGCGCGCAGGACGACGCGCATATCAGCGCGGCGTACCGCCGGCATCTGGTCCGGCAACTGGGATGGCGCGTGATCGAGGAGGCGAAGTGAGCAACACATCGAACGGCAACGTCATGCACGTAATGCGGCAGGGCGAACGGCAATGCGTCACGCTGACGCTCAATGGCCGTGAACGCAGCGGCTATTGCGAGCCGCGCGAGCTGCTGTCGGATTTCATCCGTCAGGAACTGGGCGCGACCGGCACGCACGTCGGCTGCGAGCATGGCGTGTGCGGCGCGTGCACGGTGCACGTGGACGGCGTGGCGGGACGCTCGTGCCTGATGCTGGCGGTGCAGGCCGACGGCCGCCGCATCGACACCGTGGAGGGACTCGCACCCGACATGCAACTCGGCGATCTGCAGCAGGCGTTCCAGCGGCATCACGCGCTGCAGTGCGGGTTCTGTACGGCCGGGATACTGATGTCGTGCGCGGACTATCTGCAACGTGTGCCCGATCCGAGTGAAGCGCAAGTGCGCGACATGCTCTCGGGCCATCTGTGCCGCTGTACGGGCTATACGCCGATCGTCGCCGCGGTGCTCGACGTGGCGGCACGGCGCCGGCAAGGCGAAGCGGCTAGTGAAACCGTGGAGGCCGCTCATGCTTGACCTCGGCCGAACTTTTTTACAGAGCGTGGAACGCAGCCCCAATGCGCTCGCTATCGTCGACGGCGAACTTACGCTGACGTACGCGCAGTGGCACCGGCTCATCGTGAAGGTGGCCGAAGGTCTGCGCGGCCTGGGTCTCGTGCATGGCGACCGCTTGCTGGTCGTACTGCAAAACCGCTGGGAAATGGCGACCCTGCATTGGGCCTGCCAGTTCGCGGGCGTGGTGATCGTGCCGCTGAACTGGCGCGCGAAACCCGATGAACTCGAATACTGCGTGACCGACGCCGGCGTGAAAGCCATCGTGTACGAGCCGGTGTGCGCCGATGCCGTTGCGCAAAGTCCCGCCGCGCAACGTGTGCCGCGTATCGGTCTCGATGACGCGCAAGGCCGCACCGCGAGCTTCGAAACGCTCATGGCCCAGAGCACGCCGGACGCGCTGAACGCCGGCCATACCCGCGCGAATGCCGACGACTACTCGCTGATTCTCTACACCTCGGGCACCACCGGCAAGGCGAAAGGCGTGCCGCGCCGTCATCGGCACGAACGCGCCGCCGCGCTCGCGCATGTCGCACAGAATCTGTACGGCCACGGCGAACGCACGCTCGGCGTGATGCCGCTTTATCACACCATGGGCGTGCGCTCGCTGCTCTCGATGGCGCTGGTGGACGGCCTGTTCGTCTGCGTGCGCCGCTGGAATGCGCGCTTCGCACTCGATGCGATCGCGCAGCACAAGCTCACCTGCCTTTACCTGGTTCCGACGCTGTATCACGATCTGCTGGCCGATCCGGCTTTCGCGCCGACGGATACGTCCACGGTGAAGAAGCTCGGTTTCGCCGGCGCGCCGATGAACGACGGTTTGCTCAAGCGCCTCTCGGCGGCGTTCGAACCGGAGCTGTTCGTCAATCACTATGGCTCGTCCGAGGTCTACACCTTCAGCATCGATCAGGACGCCACGCGCAAGCCGGGCAGCGCGGGGCGCGCGGGTATCAATACGCGTTTGCGCGTGGTCAGGCTCGACGCCATTACGCCCGAAGAGCTGGCGCAAGTGGGCGAGGAAGGCCAGATCATCGCCGACCTGCTCGGCGACGAAGCCTTCGAAGGCTACTGGAACCGTCCCGACGCGAACGCCAAATCGTTGCGCGACGGCTGGTACTTCACGGGCGACACCGGATTCTTCGACGCCGAAGGCGACCTGTACGTGTCGGGCCGCGTCGACGACATGATCATCAGCGGCGGCGAGAACATTTCGCCGGTCGATATCGAGTCGGTGCTGTCGCTGCATCCCGCGGTCGACGAGGTTGCGGTGGCCGGCGTGAAGGACGAGCGCTGGGGCCAGCGCGTGGTCGCCTTCGTCAAACGCCGCGTCTACGTCGATGCCGACGCGCTCGACGCCCATTGCCGCACCTCCGACCTCGTGAACTTCAAGCGTCCGCGCGAATACGTGTTCGTCGACGACATACCGAAGTCGCCGGTCGGCAAGATTCTGCGCCGCAAGCTGTCCGCCGGCGAGTACCAGCGCGACGCCCACGGCGAAGCCATTGCACCTCATACGGAAACCACCAAGGAGTAACTCATGACCGATTTGACCCACCGCGGCCAGAGCCTGCTGCAGGACCTCGAAGGCTTTTCCATCGAGATCGACGCGCAGCGCGAGCGGGCCGACATCATCCTGCACCGGCCGCCGCTGAACGTGATCTCGATGCACGCGCGCGACCAGTTGCGCGCCGCCTTCGAGGCGCTCGACGACGACCCGCGTGTGCGTGTGATCGTGGTGCGCGCCAAGGGCGAACATTTTTCGAGCGGCGGCGACATCAAGGGCTTTCTCGAAGCATCGCCGGAAACCGTGTCGAAGCTCGCCTGGAACATCGCCGCGCCCGCGCGTTGCTCGAAGCCGGTGATCGCCGCCAATCGCGGTTTCTGTTTTGGCGTGGGCTTTGAACTGTCGCTTGCGTGTGATTTCCGCATTGCCACCGACACCACTTTCTACGCGCTGCCGGAACAGAAGCTCGGGCAGATTCCGGGCTCGGGCGGCTCGGCCCGCTTGCAGCAGATGGTCGGCATCGGCCGCACCAAGGACATCGTGATGCGCTCGCGCCGGATTCCGGGCAAGCAGGCTTACGAATGGGGTATCGCGGTCGAATGCGTGGCCGACTCCGAACTCGAAGCGGCGACCGACGCGCTGGTGGACGAATTGCGCGCGTTCTCGCCGCTCGCGCAACGCACCGCGAAGAAGCTGCTCAACGACACCGAGGACGCGCCGCTGTCGATCGCGATCGAACTCGAAGGACACTGCTATAGCCGTTTGCGCGCCTCGGATGATTTCCGCGAAGGCGTCGAGGCGTTTCACGGTAAGCGCAAGCCGGTGTTTCGCGGCAGTTGATGCGAACGTCGGGCAAGAGCGAACCCAAATAAAGGAGGCAGGCGGATGGAGCGCTTCGATTACGTGATCGTTGGCGGTGGATCGGCAGGGTGCGTGCTCGCGCATCGCCTGTCGGCAATTCCGTCGTTGCGCGTCGCGCTGATCGAAGCGGGCGCGGATACGCCGCCGGGCAACGTGCCTGCGGCGATTCTCGACAGCTATCCAATGCCGGTTTTCTGCGGCGACGAATACATCTGGCCGCAGCTGAAGGCAAGCGCCACGCGCGGCGCCGCGCCTCGTGTCTACGAACAGGGCCGCGTGATGGGCGGCGGTTCGAGCATCAACGTACAGTCGGCCAATCGCGGCCTGCCGCGCGACTACGACGACTGGGCCGCCAACGGTGCAACCGGCTGGGCATGGCAGGACGTGCTGCCGTATTTCCGCAAGCTCGAACGCGATGTGGATTTTCCCGCCGGCGAACTGCACGGCAGAGACGGGCCGGTGCCGATTCGCCGCATTCTGCCGGCCTACTGGCCAGCGTTCTGCGATGCCTTCGCCAGCGGCATGCGGAAAAACGGTTTCGCGAGCCTGCAAGATCAGAACGCCGAATTCGGCGACGGCTATTTTCCCGGCGCGTTTTCGAATCTCGACGACCGGCGCGTATCGACCGCGGCGGCCTATCTCGACGGGGCGACGCGTCAGCGCCGCAATCTGCACATTTACGCTGACTTGCGCGTCGAGTCGATTGTCATGGAAGGGTGTGTCGCGCGTGGCGTGGTCGCGGTGGAGCATGGCGGCGCGCGCATCCGTTTCGACGCCAATGAGGTCGTGGTCAGCGCGGGCGCGTTGCAATCGCCCGCGTTGCTGATGCGGGCGGGCATCGGCGCAAAGTCGGAACTCGACGCGCTCGGCATCGGCTGCAAGATCGATCTGCCGGGCGTGGGACGCAATCTGCAGGATCATCCGTCGCTCACGTTCTGTCATTTTCTAGAACGGCGTTTTCGCATGCCGCTGTCGCGCCGTCGCGCGAGTATGACGGCGGCGCGTTTTACCTCGGGCGTTGCGGGTTGCGACGAATCCGATCTGTATCTGTCGAGTGCGACGCGCGCTGCATGGCATACGCTCGGCAACCGGCTCGGTTTGTTTTTTCTCTGGTGCAACCGGCCTTATTCGCGCGGCCGTGTGCAACTCGTGTCCGCTGATCCGGCCGTGGCGCCGCGCGTCGATCTGAATCTGCTCGACGATCCGCGCGATCTCGCGCGCCTCGCGTACGGCGTGCGGATGCTCGCGAAAATCGTCGAAGCGTCGGGTCTCGGCGACAACCCGCGCGACTTTTTTCCGGCCGCGTTCTCACCGCGTGTGAAAGCGCTAAGCCGCGTTGGCGAGGGCAATGCGGCGCTGACTTCGCTGCTCGGCATGCTGCTCGATACGCCCGCGCCGTTGCGGCGTCTGCTGATCGAGCGTTTCTTCACGCGCGGGCAGCGCATGTCCGCGCTGCTCACCGAGCCCGGCGCGCTCGAAGACTTCATCCGCGCCAATGTGTTCGGCGTGTGGCACGCGAGCGGCACCTGCCGGATGGGCGACGCGCACGACGTCATGGCCGTGACCGACACGTCGGGCCGCGTGCACGGCGCGTACGGCCTGCGGGTGGTCGATGCGTCGCTGATGCCGCGGCTGCCCTCGGCGAACACGAATATCCCGACCATCATGATGGCCGAAAAAATCGCCGATGCGATGCTCGTGCGGCACGCGGCAAACGCTGCACCGACTACGGCGCCGCTCACCGCGGCCTCGCCATAAGGTTTCTTAACACCACCAAGAGCACGTGCAAGAGAACGTGCCTACCAACGGGGACGATCGCGAGACGGCCCCCAGATAGTCAAGGAGATGACGATGTCCGTAGCAGCGCAAAATGGCGCCGCCTTGCCCGCGGTTGATCAGCGGCAAGTGATGGGTGCAGTAATGGCCTCGTGCCTCGGCTGGGCACTGGATCTGTTCGATCTGTTCGTGTTGCTGTTCGTCGCGCCGGTGGTCGGGCGGCTGTTCTTTCCGTCCGAGCACGCGATGCTCTCGCTCGCGGCGGTGTATGCGTCGTTTGCCGTGACATTGTTGATGCGCCCGCTGGGTTCGGCATGGTTCGGCTCGTACGCGGACCGGCACGGACGCAAGGGCGCGATGATCATCGCCGTGGTGGGCGTGGGCCTCTCGACGGCCGCGTTCGGTTTGCTGCCGACCGTCGCGCAGGTGGGGCTCGTCGCGCCGATCCTGTTCCTCGTGCTGCGGCTCGTGCAGGGCGTGTTCGTGGGCGGGGTGGTGGCGTCGACGCACACCATCGGCACCGAATCGGTCGCGCCGAAATATCGCGGCGCGGTGTCGGGGCTGATCGGCGGCGGCGGAGCGGGGCTCGGCGCGTTGCTCGCTTCGCTCACGTATCTGGCGATGTCCGCGCTGTTTCCCGGCGCAGCGTTCGATGTCTGGGGCTGGCGTTGCATGTTCTTCACCGGCATCATCAGCTCGGTGCTCGGCCTGTTCGTCTTCAGCAGTCTCGAAGAGTCGCCGCTGTGGAAAAAGCTCGCCGCCGAAAAGGCCGCGAAGGCCGCCGCGCAGAAGCTCGACACGCCGGTCGAAATCGTGCGCTCGCCGCTGCGCACGCTGTTTTCCCGCGACTATCGCTCGATCCTCCTGGTCAATCTGCTGCTGACCATCGGCGGCGGTAGCGGCTATTACCTGACCTCGGGCTATCTGCCCACCTTCCTCAAGGTGGTCAGCCACGCCCCGAATGGCGCCGCGGCGGCGATCCTGCTGATCTGCAGCGTGGCGGTCGTGATCGCGTCCGTGGCGGCGGGGCATCTGAGCACGTTCATCGGGCGCAAGAGCGCGTTCATCTGGCTCGGCCTGATTCGCCTGTTCGCGTTGCCCGCGCTGTTCCTGCTGCTGCCCACCGCGCAGAGCATTACGATGATCGGCGTCTACGCAGTGATTCTCAGCGCGCTCGGCAGCGCGGGCTATGCGCCGATCCTGATTTTCCTGAACGAACGGTTCCCGACCGCGATTCGCGCGACGGGCACCGGGCTCTCATGGAACATCGGCTTCGCGATCGGCGGGATGATGCCGACCGCCGTCTCGCTGGTGGCGAAAGATGCGAGCGAGTTGCCGATGACGCTGGCGATCTTCGTCGGGGCGATCAGCGTGATTTTCCTGATCGGCGCGTTCGTCGTGCCGGAAACGCGCGGCCGGCTGGAGCAGGGCGCGGTGCGCGAGCCGGCTTAGCTCGCGGAAGGGTCGGCGGGCACGCCCGTCGTCACGCGCCGGATCTCGTCGCCGATGATCTCGATCAGCGCGTGCGCCGCGGGCCCGATCGGCCGCTTCGGATGGCTCACGCGGATAATGTGCCGCACGATCGGCGGCGACGTGATGGTGCGTGCGCACAGCACGCCTTCGTCGACCTTGCGCTGAACCACCACGCGCGGCAGGATCGTCGCGACACTGCTCTGTTCGACGAACTGCACGATGGTGTTCAGCAGATCGATCTCGAACTTTGGCTTGATGACCACGTCCGCGGCCAGCAGCGCGGCGTCCAGCACGCCGCGCAGGCCGTTGCGGCGGGTCGGCAGCACCAGTTCGATGCCGCCCAACTGCGCGGCATCGACCGCCGGCGGCAGGTCCGGGCCTAGCGCGGCACTGGTTACCAGCACCATTTCCTCGTCGACCAGCGGCACCATGTCGAGCGTGAGGCGCCCGCGCGGCTTGTTGATGATGGCCGCATCCAGCCGGCCCGCTTCGACCGCGTCGATCAACTGCGCGCTGAATCCGTCCGCGACCGACACTTCCACTTGCGGGAACATCGCGTTGAACCTGGCGAGCGACTCCGGCAGTACGCTTTCCGCCTCCGACGACACCATGCCGAGCGACACGCGCCCCGTCACGATCGCGTCCTGCCGGCTCAACTGGTCGCGGGCCCGCTCGATATCGCGCATGATCGGCGTGTACAGGCGGTACATCTGGCGCGCCGCGTCGGTCGGCGTCATGCCGTGCGGGCCGCGTTCGAAGAGTTTCTGGCGCAATTCGGTTTCGAGCTTCGAAATCTGCATGCTGAGCGCGGGTTGGACGATATTGAGCCGTTTCGCCGCGCGCGTGACGGAGCCGTCTTCGAAAAGCGCGATGAAATACTGGATTTGCTTGAGGTCCATGAAGCCAGGGGCGGAGGCGGGAAGGGGAAAAAGACGGCGGAAAGCGCCGCAAACATCGAGTTTAAACGCACCGCGCCGAGCATACGCGCAAGCCGGCGTGCGGGCCCGCGCGGCCTCGTCACGAATGTGTTTCCTTACACTGCTACAATCTCGTCTTTCTCGATCGATTGTGCGCTATGGGTTTCGAACAACTCGCTGAACTGAAGAAGCAATTGGCCGCGGCTCGCCGCGAGGCTGCGCCTGCCGCGAAGTCCGGCGCCAAGCCTGCTTCGAAGGACGCATCCAAGCCGGCCAAGGACGTTTCCAGGCCCGCTGGCAAGGACGCGGCCAAGCCGGGCGCGAGGCCTGCCCGCAAGCCCGCGCCGCCGCGCCGTGCCGCGCCCGCAGCCGACGCCAAACCGGCGGTGGACGCAAAGCCGGTGGACCCGGTGGTGAAATCGATCGGGCGGCTGCAAAAGCGCTTCCCCATTGCCTTCCCCAAGAATCCGGCGCCCAAGCTGCCGCTCAAGGTCGGTATTTTCGAAGACCTCGTGGTGCACGCCAAGGATCTGTCGCTGAGCGAAGCCGAGTTGCGCGACGCGATCAAGACCTGGTGCCGCGGCAGCCGCTACTGGAAATCCCTCGTGGAAGGCGCGGCGCGCGTCGATCTGACGGGCGCCGAGGCCGGTAAGGTTACGGCGCAGGAAGCCGCCGGTGCGCAGCGTCTGCAGGCGCATCGCGCGGGCAGGGGCGCGGCGAAGGCGGCAGCCGGCGCGGCGAACGCGACCGGCGAGGCCAGCGCGCAAGCGGCGGCTGAGCCAGTCACGCAAGCGTCCGCTGAGACGGCCGTGCAGCCGAACGCTGAAGCCGCCGCGCAAGCCACTGCCGAAGCGCCGAACGCTCCGGCCGAAACCGCCACGGCCTCGCAGGATGGCGAAGCGGGCAAGGCGTAGGCCGGACTCACCGGCCACCCACGAAGCGTAAAACCCGCCACGCCGCCTAGGCGTGGCCGCCTTGCCGCGACGCAGCCCCCAGCCGGCTGCGCACGAAGCCGACGTGTTCGCGCAGCACATAGAACGCGTCGGCGTATGCGAGCGGCATGCGCAGCCGATTCAACGAATCCTCGATCTGATCCAGTTCCTCGAAGAGCCGCTTGCGCTCCTCGTCGGTCGAATCGGCGAGCGCGCCGCGTTCGATCGCAATCAGCGAACCATAGTAGCGATAGATTCGCGAGCGCACCCGCCAGCGGTACAGCGCGGGAATCAGGCGCATGGCCGGGAACAGCAGCACGGCCATCGGCAGCAGCAGAACCAGCGTACGGTCGCCGATGCTCGCCAGCCAGAACGGCAGCGTGCGGTACAGAAAGCTCTTGCCCGTCTTGTAGTAGCGCTGCGCGTCCTCGCTGATCTGATATTCACGCGCGACCGGACTCGGAAATTCTCCCGCCCGCTGTAATAGCCCCGGCATGCCGTGCACTTCCTGCGCCGCTTCGATCAGCAGATCGGATATGGCCGGATGCAGCGTGGTGCGGGCCACCAGTTCGACGGTCGGGCTGATCAGATGCACCGTTTCCGGCGGAATCCGGCGCTTCAGATCCAGCACGCCGGCCGGCAAGTCGATCTGGTCCAGATACGGAAAAAGACGCGTATAGGCGCTCGCCTCCGCGAAGTTCATCACCGAGACGCCGGGCACCTTGAGCAGGCGCAGCATCAGCCCGCGCGTGGCCGAGTCGCCGTTCAGGATCGCCGCGTCCACCTCGCCCGCCACCAGCTGGGTGGCGGCCTGCAGGCCGTCGCTCGGGACCAGCGTGGAATCGCCGCCCGGCTCGATGCCGTTCGCATCCAGCAGTTTGAGCGCCAGCATGCGCGTGCCGCTGCCTTCGCGGCCCACGGCGATCCGTTTGCCTTCCAGTTGCGAAAGCTGGCTCAAGCCCGAACCGCGATAGAACACCACCACCGGAATATAGAAAACGCTGCCGAGCGACATCAGCGACGTGGTGTCGAGACCGTCGGCCACGCCGCCTTGCACGAGCGCGACGTCGACGTGCTGCTTCGGATCCAGCAGACGTTGCAGGTTCTGCACGGAGCCGTCGGACTCCAGCACGTTCAGCTTGATGCCGTTGCGGGCGAGGATTTTCCGGTACTGCCCGGCGGCGACGAAAAACGAGCTGTCATGCGGCCCGGCGCTTAGGGTGATCGTCCTGGGCGGCGCCGGATCGATCAGCCAGACGACCAGCGTGACCATCAGGATGATGACCGTCGCCACGGCGACATACAGCAGGGTATGGTCGCGCCACTCGGCATGCGGCTCTTCGCCGGGAAACTGCGGGGGACGCGGACGCTGCGCTTTCATGGACACTCCGTGCCGGGAGCCGGGATGAAACGCATTGTCCACCGTCCGTGGCGGGTTTGCCGTCGGCAGTTTGCTCTATTGACCGTGGCATAATCCGCGACAGCTTCCCCATCGTGTCGCCGGGCGCATCGTGAGTCGTTTCTATCGGAAGATCGGCAGTTGGCTGGGATTGTTCGCGATCCTGATGGCCACGCTCGCGCCGACGATCTCGCACACGCTCGCCGCGCACGCCGACGAAAGCGCCATGTCGGACGAGCATTGCGATATGCCGTCGATGGGGGCGATGGGGTCGATGGACTCCATGCGCAAGGACATGCCCGGGGTGTCGTCGGACGTGTCGAACGCGCCCGATCAGGCGGCCGGCAAACACACGGACCACGCGGCCATGTCCGACGGCGACGCCTGCGGTTATTGCAGCCTGCTCGCCCACATGCCGGCCGTGCCGAGCGTGGAGGCGCTGTTCGTCGTCACCGTCCGCGCTTTGCAGCACACCGTCGCGACCCGCTTCGAAAGCGTGCGCCGCGTCGAGCCGCTTACTTTCGCCCAACCCCGCGCCCCTCCGTTCGCATCCTGATTCGAGTCACCACGGCGCGATGCAGCGAATGCATCGCGGCTGCCGCCGCACGTCCCTGTCGACTGTGCGCGCCGGCATTGTCACGACTTATGAAACAGGATCGATCATGCGTATCCTCTCAACGCCCCGCGCGCAGCCGCTGCGCTCGGCGGCGCTTCTCGCCGCCGCCGGCGTCTTGCTATGCGCGCCGACGCTCGCCGGCGCCCACGCCATTGCGGGCAACCGCGTTTTCCCGGCGACGATGGCCGTCGACGACCCCGGCGTCGGCGACGAAGCCAACCTGCAGTTCGGCCATCAACGCGTGCCCGGCGACGACGGCGACCAGAGCATCAACACCTTCGACTTCGAGTACGACAAGCTGATCACGCCGCGGCTCGCGGTGTCCGTCGACGGCACGTATGCGATGCAGAACAATCCGCGGGCGCGCGGTTTCGACAACTTCGGGGTCGGCCTGAAGTACCTGCTGTACGTCAACGACGCGCACGAGTTCATGACCTCGGTCGGCGTGAATGCCGAACTCGGCGGCACGGGCAGCCGCGCCATCGCCGACAACTTCTCGACGATCTCGCCGACCATCTATGCCGGCAAGGGCATGGGCGATCTGCCCGACTCGCTGGCGTATCTGCGGCCGCTCGCCATCACCGGCGAAGCGGGACCGGCGCTCACCACCGGCGCGGGACAACCGAACGCCTTCAACTACGGCTTCACCGTGCAATACAGCTTGCCGTATCTGCAACAGCATGTGCGCGATGTCGGGTTGCCGCAGCCGTTCGCCAATCTGATTCCGCTGGTGGAAATTCCGTTGTCCCGCAGCCAGGGACAAACGACCGGCACGGTCAATCCGGGCTTCATCTGGATCAACCGTTATGGGCAGTTCGGCGTGGAGGCGCAAATCCCGATCAATCGTGCGAGCGGCTCGCATGTGGGCATTCTGGTCCAGGCGCATATCTTCTTCGACGACGTGGCGCCGACCACGATCGGCAAACCGCTGTTCCAGTAAAGCAGGAGAGTGATGATGAATGACACGATGAAACATCCGCGTTCGCGTGGCACACATGCCGTGGCGAAACTGGCGGCGCTGTTCGCCGCCCTTGCATTTGCCAGCGCGGCGTTCGCGCATGTGTTCCCGCAGAAGCAGGAGCCAGGAGCCGGCGCAACGGTGGCGTCACCCGCGCAGGTGCGGGTGATGTTCGACGGCCCACTCGAAGCGGCGTTCAGTTCGCTGACGGTGACCGACGCGAGCGGCAAGCAGGTCAACACGGAGAAGGCCACCGTCGATGAGCATCAACGCGCATTGATCACCGTGCCGCTGCCGACGCTCGCGGCCGGTCACTATACGGTGCACTGGGTGGCCGTGGCGTCGGACGGGCATCGCACCCATGGCGACTATGCGTTCAATGTGAAGTAGCTGAGGAGGTGATGCGCCGCGTCGTCCATCGGGCGGCGGCGCGGCGTCTGGTTCGCTGCTGTTGCTGAACAAGATCGACTTGCTGCTGCATTTGCGCTTCGATGTAGAGCGCTGCATCGCGTATGCGAAGCGTGTCAATCCGCAAATAGAAATCTTTCAGGTGTCGGCGCAGAGCGGGGAGGGGATGGACGGGCGGTACGGGTGGTTGCGGACGGGAGCAACCTCGATTCACGCGCAGAGTGGGGAGCGGGGGCTCCGCAAATACACAGCGAGCCACCGCTTCTGTGGGCCAGAATCAGAATTTATGCCGCATCCCAATCCGCACCACCGCCTGCTTGTCATCCGCCGAAGCAGACGGCCCGTTGATGGCGGCAACCGCCTGTTTCCCCGTCGAATCGGTGCCCGACGCCTTCTGATAAACGCCAACCAGATAAACATCCGTACGCTTCGACACGAAGTAATCGATGCCCGACGCGAACTGATGATAACTCGCCCCCGTCATGCCCTTCACCGAGCTTCCTTTCGTATAGTCATACGCGAACCCGCATAACAGATCCGACGTGATCTGATACTTGAAGTTAACCTCGGCGTTATTCAACGTGGCGTTGCCGCTCAAACCAGCCGGATTCGGTCCCGAAGACAAATCCCCGAGATCGCGAAAGCTCGTATTCGAATACGTCGCGCCGAAAGTCGCGGCGCCGAAAAGGTAGGACGCGCCCGCGCCGATCACGTGCATGGATTTTGCCGACGCATAGCCCGAATAAACCGGCGACAACATATTGCTCCCCGGCACGCCGTTCGCCGTTGCGGCGGGACTGCCCATGCTGCCGAAGAAAGACGTATTCGGATTGGCGACGTCGAGATATCCCACCCCCAATGCCAACGGTCCGTTCACATAACCCGCCGACACCGACCAGATGCGATTGCGCGAGAAGTTGCCGGCCACGCCGCCAAGGCTGTATAGCGCTTCCAGCGTCAGCCCGCCATACGTATTGCTGGTGAACTTGATCGAGTTATTGGTCGAGTTGGTGTTGTTGATGTTGTCGAGATCGCCCGGATGCGCGGCCATGTAGCCGCCCCATTGATCACCCACTTCGAATGGGCCGAGAATGTCGACGTTGGTATCGTATTGGCGCCCGAGCGTCACCGTGCCGAATGCACCGGATAATCCCACCCATGCCTTCTTGCCGAACAGCAACCCGCCCTGGCCGAACTTGCCGGTGCTGGCGTCGAAACCGTTCTCCAGCATGAAGATCGCCTTCATGCCCCCGCCGAGATCTTCCGAGCCGCGCAAACCCCAGCGGCTTTGTTGCATCACGCCGCTCAACAGACGCACCGCGCTGTGGCCCGAGACGCTGCCGTTGCTATTGGGCGTCGCCGCATTGCTCGTATAACTCACACCTTCATCGATAATGCCGTATAGCGTGACGGCACTCTGTGCGTGCACAAATGCCGGAAAGGCCGCGACAAAACATACTGCCAGTAGCGTTTTTTTCATGTTGTCTGACGCTCATGTGGAGAAAGTGCGAAAAGTGACGGACGTGTTCGCTCCCGCGAACCACGCGTTGCTCGCCTGCCGGCAGCCGGCGGAAAACCGGCTGCCAGAAGAACCTCTTGGGTAAAGGGTGGTTAACGCGAATTGCCGATCAATGGCGGCCGCATCGCTTCAAGTGACGCCGCTGCCTCATAGGCGTGACCGAATTGCAGCAGGCCCCAATCGTCGCGAAAGCGTCCGGCGATCTGCAGGCCGATCGGCAGTCCCGACGCGCTGAAGCCGCACGGCAGCGCCAGCACCGGCGATTCGGTGGACGACAGGTACCAGCAGATGCGCATCCAGTCGATATACGAGCCGTAATGCGTGCCCATGAATTCGGCGGGCCAGCGCAACCCGGCATCGAAAGGCAGCATCTGCGTGGCGGGGAGCACATAGAACGCATGGTTGTCCATGAAGCGTCGCATGCGCTCGAACAGTGCGGTCTTGCGCACGAACATGTCGCCGAGATCCGCGGCCGAGAGCGAGCGATGCAGGCGGCACTCCGCTTCGATCTCCGGTTTCAATTGCGCGCGTGCGTCCTCATCGAGCCGATCGACCAGACTGCCGATCATCCACGCACGTTCCATGCGGAACACGTCTTCGGCGTCGCCGAGATCAGGGTCGGCGAATTCGACCTCGCAGCCCATGGACTCGAACACAGCGGACTGCGCGTGCACGGCGCGCTGAATCTCGGGATCGACGGCGAGGCCCGCAAGCTGCACCGACATGGCGATGCGCGTGCCGCGAAAATCGCGTTGCAACGACAGCGCGAAGCGCGAACCGGGCTCGCTGATTTCAGTCGCGGTTTCACCGGAAGGACCGGCGATTGCGCTCAACAACAACGCCGTGTCGGCGACGTCACGCGCCATCGGCCCATCCACGCCGAGCGTGGCCCAGCCGTTTAAATCCGGCGCGCGCGGCACGCGTCCCGGCGAGGGACGCAAGCCAACCACCGCATTCCACGCAGCCGGATTACGCAGCGACCCGCCCATGTCGCTACCGCACGCGAGCGGGCTCATTCCGCACGCCACCGACGCAGCAGCGCCGCCGCTACTGCCGCCCGCCGATTTGCTCAGGTCCCACGGATTACGCGTCACGCCAAATACTTCGTTGAAGGTGTGCGAGCCGGCGCCGAATTCCGGCGTGTTCGATTTGCCGATCATCAATGCGCCCGCCGCATCGCAACGGCGCGCGATCAGCGCACTGTGTTGCGGCACATGATGTTTGAAGATTTTCGAGCCGAACGTGGTGCGCACCCCTTGCGTCGCGGTTAAATCTTTTTGCGAAACCGGCAACCCGTGCAGTGGACCTTGCCAGATGCCGCGCGACCATTGCGAGTCGATTTCGGCGGCGCGCGCACGCAGCGTGACGGGATCGGCGATCGTCACCAGCGCGTTGACCTGCGGGTTCACGGTATCGATACGCGAGAGATGGGCATCGAGTATCTCGACGGCGCTTACGGATTTTTTGCGTTGCAGGTCCAGCAAGGTGACGGCGGACAGATCGCAAAGTTCGTTGCCCGTGGCGAGCGGTGCATCGGCATGGAGAGTGTCTGACATGAGAATTTCGCGTTAAAGAAGAGTGAATGACGCGTGGGTCGCGGCTCAAATATCCTGACGCGTACGGTCGACCACGAACAGCAGCGCGATCAGCGACAGTACGCCGCAAGCGATCACGTACCACGCCGGCGCGGCTGGATTGCCGGTGCTCTGGATGAGCCACGTGACGATGAACTGCGCAAAGCCGCCGAAGATGGACACGCCCGCGGCATACGCGATCGACAGTCCCGTGGCGCGCGTGCTGCGAGGAAACATCTCGGGCAGCAAGGTGCCGTTCGCGCCCGCGTTTATGGAGTGCAGCGCGGCAAGTCCGCAGACGACGAGATAGAGCGTGCTAACCGAAGGCGCGTGCTCGATCAGATAGAAGCCTGGCAGGATCAGCAGCGTCAGCAGCAGGCGCGAGATGAACGTGACGCGTTTGCGTCCATACATGTCGGACCAGATGCCGCCCACCGGTGACATCACCAGCATCACGGCTCCCGCGAGAATCCCGCACCACAAGGCGACGTCCATGGGCAGATGCAGCACCTTGATCGCATACGTGGACATGTAATAGATCACGATGAAATGCGCGGAAGTGCCGCCTATCACGAGCAGGAACGCCACCAGCACGAGCCGCCAGTCGCGTGTCATCACGGTCTTCAGCACGCCGGCGGAGTCGCGCGCGGCATCGGCGGGCGCGTCGCTTTTGTCACCTTCGGCGCCGAGACGCGAGCGCAGATACAGGCCGAGCGGCGCGATCAGAATGCCCGCAAGGAACGGAATGCGCCAACCCCAGGCTTCGAGCGATGCCTTGTCGAGGTAATGCGAGAGCAGGAAGCCGACCAGCGAGCCCGCCAGCGCGGCCGCGCCCTGGCTCGCGAACTGCCAACTCGTAATGAAGCCGCGCCGTCCGGTGGAGGCGCGCTCGGCGAGCAGCGTCGTGGCCACGCCCACTTCGCCGCCTGCGGAGAAGCCTTGCAGCAAGCGTGCGGCGACGATCGCGAGCGGCGCCGCGATGCCGATTTGCGCGTAGGTAGGCATCACGCCGATCAGGCCGGTGCCGACCGCCATCGTGACGAGCGTGAGGTTCATCGCGGCGATGCGGCCGAAGCGATCGGCCAGCACGCCGAACAGCACGCCGCCCAGCGGCCGCGCAACGAAGCCGATGCCGAACGTGCCCACAGAGAGCAGCAACTGCTGCTGCGACGAAGCGAGCGGGAAAAACAGTTTGCCGAGCAGCACGGCGAAAAAACTGTAGACCGTGAGATCGAAGAATTCGAATGCGTTGCCGATGGTCGTGGCGACGATCAGGCCGCGAGTCGAAGCGCCGCGCGTGGTGCCGTGACTGACATCGTGCAGTGAGGAACTGAGTGACGGTGACTTCATGAACGGGATCCCTGTGAAGGTAAATCAGACCGTGATGCTTTGGGACACGTCGACAACGCTTCGAGTGCGCAGCGCCTTTGATGACGACGACATGAAAAGTCTAGGGAGAACAAAAAAACAACTGGATTTGCTTTTTCTTATTGTGATAACGCAGGGTTATCGCGTCCGACGGCACGGCTGTGACCGGCATGGGCAATGAGTATTTGGGAGCATGGCCGGGGTTTTTATCGCGGTGTACCATCGGTTCAAGCCTTCAGTCGCCGCTCCGGCTTCGAACGTGATCCCTTCCACTACCGGTTCAAACGACTGCTCACGCCCGTGAAATACAACCAGTTGCGCGCTCTAGTGGCGATTGCCCAGCACGGCAGCATTCGCGCCGCGGCCAAAACGGTGTGCCTGTCCCAGCCCGCATTGACCAAGGCGATCCGCGAGTTCGAACAGGAACTGGGCGTGCCGCTCGTAACGCGCAGCGCGCGTGGCGCACAGCTCACGCAGTACGGTCAGGCCGTCTACACGCGGGCGAAACTGATCCTCGCCGAGATGCAGCATGCGAAAGACGATGTGGTGCTGCTCTCAGGCCAGGAGGGCGGCACGGTCTCGTGCGCGGTCACGCCGCTCGTGTCGTTGAAGTACCTGTCACGCGCGATCCATACGTTCCGGCAGCGCATGCCGAAGACCCGGCTCTCGGTTCAGGAAGGTTTTCTGACCGCAGCGCTCGCGCGGCTGCGCGACGGCTCGCTGGATTTCGTCATTGCGATCGTCGATGAAAAGAAGCTCGCGCCGGAGTTCATGTTCCGCTCGTTGCTCGAGTGCGAACTGATTATCTCGGCGCGCAAGGCGCATCCGTTGGCGAATGCGCGGTCGATCGCGGATCTGGAAGGTGCGGACTGGATGCTGAACACGACACCCGAAAGCATCGGGCAGTCGTTGCAGGATTTCTTCGTGCAGCATGGGGCGACTGCGCCGCGCGTGGTTGTGGAGTGCAGCTCGTTCAGCGCGAGCTTTTCGCTGTCGGTCAACAGCAATCTTCTCTCTTGTTGCCCGAAGAGTTTTCTCGAGACCGACTGGATTCGCGAGCGCATCGTCTCGGTGCCGGTGCGTGAAACGTTGCCGCGCGTGTCGGTGGGGATCATCTCGCGGCGCGACGCGTTGAATACGTCGGCCTGCGATTATCTGATCGACTGTTTCGTCGAAGCCGTCGCGTCGGCGCCGGTTTTCCAGTTCGACACCGATCGCGCGGACGTGCTCTGACCGCCGCACGCGCCACCACTGTGCGTAATCAATGCGATGCCACGCGTTTGATGCGATGGAAGTTGCGATCGAAGTAGATCAACCCGTCGCCATCGCTGCGCACGCTGATGCGTGTGGTCTTCACGAACATCACCGAGTGCGAGCCGACTTCCTTCAGGTCGACGATCTCGCCTTGCAGACTCGCCAGCGCGTCGCGCAGGACCGGTACGCCGCGCGTGCCTTCATCCCAGATCGGCCAACCGAAGCGTTCTTCCATCGGCACCTGAGTCATGCCCGCGAAGTGGCGCGCGAGCAGTTCGTGCTCGCCGGGCAGCACGTTCACGCAAACGTGCCGGTTGCTCTGGAAAGTCGCGTGCATCGCGCTCGACCGGTTCAGGCAGACGAGCAGCGTGGGCGGCGCGTCGGTCACGGAGCACACGGCGCTTGCGGTTACGCCGCAACGTCCGTGCGGGCCGGCTGTCGTGATCACGTTCACGGCGGCGCTGAGGTGCGCCATGGCTTGACGGAATTGCTGTTTGACGTCGATGTGAGCATCGGCGTCGGGAGTCGCGTGTGGGGTCGGCGTCATCGTTCGGATTCCTCGGGCAGGTGTCGAGTGGTTTGATTCAAGCGTACTCAATCGCCATGCGGAAAAAAATCCGCGCGAGCGGCAGGTGGCCAGGCGTGTTTCCCAGTGCATCTAAAGCTTTCCCCAATGTGTGGTTGAGCACTGGCGCATGGTCCATGATTAATGAGTCTTTCAGGGTAACTATTGCTTTGCAGCGCTTTTCCCGCTGGTTATGATGGACCGGTTAGTACGCTTCGAATCGCATCTACAACGGCCACCATGTCCCAGCCTTCGCCATCCGTCACGCCCCTTGCACCGATCGTCTACATCGTCGACGACGACAGCGGCATGCGCACGTCGCTTGCGTGGCTGCTCGAATCGGTTGGCGTGAAGTCGGCGGGTTTCGCCAATGCGAGCGAGTTTCTCCGCGCATTCGATGCGGACGTGCCCGCCTGTCTCGTGCTCGACGTGCGCATGCCGGAGCAAAGCGGCTTCGACGTGCAAGCGGAGTTGAATCGCCAGGGCGTCACGTTGCCGATCATTTTCGTAAGCGGCCACGGCGATATTCCGATGTCGGTACGCGCGCTGCAAAACGGCGCGATCGATTTCGTCGAGAAACCGTATAACTCGCAGCAGATGCTCGACCGCGTGCAGAGCGCGTTGAAGCTCGCGGCGCAGCGTCACGTAGCGGGCCAGAAGCAGCGCGAGTTGCGCAAGCGGATCGAGTCATTGACCGCGCGTGAAAAAGAAGTGCTGCGCGGCGTGATCGACGGTAAAGGCAGCAAGCGCATTGCCAGCGATCTGTCGATCAGCGTGAAGACCGTCGACGTGCATCGCGCGAGCATCAAGGACAAGCTCGGCGCGGCGTCGATCGCGATGCTGGTGCGCGAAGTGATGGCGGTGTGGGATCAGGATGCGAACACGGGCGGCATGCAGGGTTGATGCATGCCGCTTTGGTGTTGTCGCGCCTCAGCGTGTGCAACCGCAACCGCGTCAGCGCATGAAGAGTCCGCCGTTCACGTCCCAGCACGCGCCGTTCGCAAAGTAGGCATTTTCCGCAGCGAGCATGACCGCGACATCGGCGACATACTCCGCCGAGCCCAGACGTCCTGCGGGAATGTTCGCGATCACCGCCTTCAGTTTGTCGGGCGCGACGCTTTCATGCACGATCGGCAGATCCATCGGTCCGGGCGAAATGGCGTTGACAGTCACGCCCGCCGCGGCGAGATCGCGCGCGAAGACCTTGGTGAGCGTGATCACACCGCCTTTCGCAGCCGCATAATGCGCGCCGGTTGCGGAGCCGCCGTTCTGTCCCGCGAGCGACGCGATATTGACGATACGGCCCGCGCCCACGTCGGCGAAATGCTGGCCGAACACCTGGCAGCCGAACAGCACGCTGCGCAAGTTGACGTTGATGACCTGATCGAATTGCTCGGCGGTAATGTCCATCACGGAGACGACTTTGGAGGCGCCCGCGTTATTCACCAACGCGTCGATACGCCCCCAACGCTGCAGTATCGCGTCGCGCGCGGCCGTGAAGGCGGCTTTCGCGGTGACGTCGAGATTCAGCGCGAACGCAGTGGAACCGTCGGCGCTCAGATCGCGCGCGAGCGCATCTGCGGCGTCGAACGCGATATCGCCGATGGCGACTGCGTAACCCGCCGCATGAAAGCGCGTGGCGATCGCGGCGCCCAAACCGCGCGCGGCGCCGGTGACAAGAACGACTCTCTGCTGCATTGCATCCACTCCACTTCGAAATAACGGCCGCTGTTCGAGCGGCCCGAGGCACGGCGCAAGCGAATCAAGCGGCGAGGGCGGCTTCGAAACGCGCGGCGATCGCACACACCTGCTCATCCTGGCCCTTGCGCCCGACGATCTGCAAACCCGCCTTGAGCGGCGAGCCGCTAATCGGCAACGGCAAACTCAGCGCGGGATGGCCGCTCAGATTGAACGGGCGGATCAGCGACGACATGGCGATCACGGATGTGCCGCTGCGGGCCTGTTCGAGTGTGATCGGCAGAGCGGGCAGCGTGGGCAGAATCAGCACGTCGACGTTGTCGAGTGCGTGGTCGACGGCCGCGGTGAAATCGCGGCGCACCTGTTCTGCCGCGTCGAGTTGCGCGGCGGTGGTGTTGGCCGCGGCGCGCAAGCGTGCGTCGAGATCGGCGCCGAGTTTGCCGCTTGCCACCAGATGGCCGAACGCGCGCGAGGTCTCGACATTGATGACGGTGAGGCCCGCGTCGAAGGCGGCGGCGAGTCCTGCAAGCGGCAGCGTGTGCGCGACACAACTTGCCTTGTCGGCCGCGCGTGTGACGGCTTCGACGATTTCGGCCGCGGCCTCGGCCTGCACGATACCGACCTTGCACGCGCCTTGCCATGCGTGCGCGGTATTCGCATCGAAGTTAACCGCGATGGCCTGCATCGCGGCAACGAGCATGCGCATGTCGCGTGCAAACGGGCCGACACAATCGAGCGTGGATTCTCGCGGCGCCACGCCGAGTCGCGACACGCGCCCGAAAGTGGGCTTCAATCCGATCACGCCGCAGCATGCGGCGGGGCCGCGAATCGAGCCGCCGGTGTCGGTGCCGAGCGCGGCGTCGGCGAGTTTCAATCCGACGGCCGCCGCCGAGCCGCTCGACGACCCGCCCGGAATGCGCGCAGCGTCTTGCGGATTCTGCGGCGTGCCAGTGTAATCGTTGATACCGGTCATGCCGAACGCCAGCTCATGCATGTTCGCTTTGCCGACGATATGCCAGCCGGAAGCGATCAAACGTTCGACAACTTCCGCATGCTGTTGCGCGGGCGGCGTATCGGCCAGCGCGCGGCTCGCGGCGGTGGTGGCGTACCCGGCAATATCGATCGTGTCCTTGATCGCGATGCTCGGACCGGCGCCGCCTATCGACAGCGTCTGGATAAACTCGTTCATGGATGCGGTTTCCTTGCGTTGACCTGCCACGGCGCATCGAACAGACGCTCCGTGCGAAAGTGCGTGATGAACCAGTCGCGGCCGTTATCGGCGGGCGCGAAATCCACTTCGAGGCGCGCCGAGATCAGTTCGGCCGGCGCGTCGACATAGCCCGAGGCCTGCAGCATGATCCAGCGGCCTTTCGCGCTCGCGCCCTGCACGTCGATGCTTTCCGACGTGAGGAAGTGCACGTTCACCGAGAAATGCGGTGAGGGCGGCAGGTAGCGCGTGAGCATCGCGAGAATTTCAGCGTGGCCGGTCAGGCGGCCGAACTTGTTCGCGTACTGTGGGCCGATGCCTTCCCAGATAGCGTTGGCGCAGAAGAGAGCCGCGAGTGTCTCGCCTTCGAGCACGCCGGACGGCACGTCGCATAGCGCCATATAGCGCGCCATCGTACGGCGCACGGCTGATTCGGCTTCGAGCGCGGCGAGCCGTTCGGTCAACATGGCAAGCGTATCCTGGTTCGCGTTCATTGCGTTGTTCCGAAACGCTCAAGCGGCATTGGCATGTTGCGGCGGCACTTGCAGCGCGCGTCCGACACGCGCCTCGATCTTGCCATAGCGCCACAGGTTGTATTCACCCACCGGCGTGGTGCGATACAGATTGCACACGGCGACAGTCGTGTCGAAATCGCGCACGTCCGCCATGATGTAGAAGGTCCACGGCGAGTTATCCGCATGGCCCACGGTGAGGCGGTCGTCGTCCATGATGCCGAGCACCGTGACGCCTTCCATCGACTCGATCGCGGCCAGCATCTTGCCGTAGGCCTGCCAGACTTCGCCGATCTGTTCGCGCGGCAGGTCGAAGAAATTTTGCGTGACGCCGCAGCAGAACAGAACACGCAGCGGCAGCGTTGAAGTATCGGACATGAGATATTGCTCCTTGCAATCCTGGTTGTGCGGATAGTGATTAGATAGTGATTAATCAGAAAGCGGCTTACAGGTAGCCCGGAATCGGCGGCACGCCGACGAATACCGCGCCCGCGCCGTCATAGTTGCCTTCGCCCAGAAACGCGTGCTGCGTGACGACCATCGAGTCGCGCATCAGACGCTGCAACGGATGCGAGCGGTAAATCGCCATCGTGCCGCCGAGGCGGTAAGCACGCTGCACGACATCGGCGCCTTCGCGGGCGATCTGCGTCGCCGAAAGACGCAGCAGGCTCACCTGATCCGCTGTGACGGCGTTGCCGGCGAGAATCGATTGCCAGACCTGGTTGGTGGTGTCGTAGAAAAATGCGCGCGCCGAGCGCAGTTGCGCCTCGGCTTTCGCGAGTTCGATGCGGTAGTACGCGCGGTCGGCGAGTTGCGGCGCGCCTGTGGTCGTCTTGCGGCCGCCGGCCATGTGGTTCGCGACGTCGAGCGCGGCGCGCGCGAGGCCGAGGTTGACCACGGCGAGCACTTGCGCGGCGTAGGCGATGGTTGGGTAGCGATACAACGGCTCGTCCACGCAGGGTTCGCCGCCACGCACGAAGGTCCAGTCGTCTGCAACGAACTGGTCGGCGACGCGCAGATCGTGACTGCCGGTGCCCTGCATGCCGACCACGTCCCAGTTCTCGACGATCTCCACCTGATGCGGACGAAACACGGCCGTGCGCGGTTTGCCGCCTGTGCCTGGAGCGGTTGGAGCGCCTACGCCGATGCCTACGCCGAGCCAATCCGCGCCTTTGCAACCGCTCGCGAATTTCCACGTGCCATTCACGCGCCAGCCGCCTTCAGCGGGTTGCGCAGGCTGCACCGGGAAGAGTCCGCCCGCGAACACCTGGTCGGGGCCGTCCGCGTAGATTTCCGCTTGTGTATGCAACGGCAGCGCCGCCAGGTAGACGTTGGCCGAGCCGAAGCTTGCGACCCACGCCGCCGAACCGTCCGCGACCGCAATGCGCTCGATCATGTCGAGAAACTGGGCGGGCGCCAGCGCGTCGCCGCCGAACCGCCTCGGCGTAGCCGCGCGATACACGCCCGCACGCTTGAGTTTCGCGATCACGTCACGCGGCACATGCGAAAGGCGGTCGAATTCATCGCGGCGCGCGGCGATCTCGGCGATCACTTCATCAAGCGGCAGGCGCGCGCTATTCGACGTATTCGATTGTTCAGCAGCAACGGTGGCGGTGTCGGACATGGTGAGGTATCTCCTTGATTCGTTATCGACTGGAATTCGCGGCAAGTTGGATCGAAACGTAAGCCGCGCAGATTCGAACCAGTCTAGAAATGCAAAAAGAACGCTTCAATTGGGACGCGAGGCGCCGTTTTAGGGAATGCTCCGGGGTCATCTAAAGAAATCTTCAGACGCGCAACACGCGCACTGGTGTTATGTTTCTGCCCATACGTGATCGACCCTGTGTGCCGTACTCCCCGATGAATTTCCCCGCCGAAGAAGACTTTCACCGCCTGCTCGACGCGCTCACGCTGTGCGTGCTGCTGCACGACGCCGAGACCAAGGCGATCGTGTGGGCGAATCGCGCGGCCTGCGAGGCGCTTGGCTTCACGCTCGCCGAATTGCTGCCGCTCAAGGCGAAGGACATGACGCGGCCGGTGCCGAAATACCGCCGCGAGATCGGCGTCGGCGCGATGGACCGTTCGATCACCGAAGGCCCGCAGGTGTATGAGTGGTGTTACCGCTCGCGCAACGGTGCCGACATGTTGTCCGAGGCGATCGCCACTTACGTGCCGCTGCGCGAGCGCGCGGTGGTGATGGTGCAGTTCCGCGACATCAGCGTGGAAGACACACTCAAGCAGACGCTGCGCCGTTACGAATCGCGGCTGCGCGAATTCATGCAGGATCTCGGCGAAGGCGTCGCGGTGCTGACGCCCACGGGCGAAGTGGAGTTCGTCAGTGAATCCGGCCGGCGCGTGCTCGGTCTGGAAGAGGGCACGCCGCTGGGCGACCTGCTCGACTATTGCAGCGAGCCGGACCGCGAGCGCCTGCTGGAACAGCTCGCGAACGCGCCGCGGATTCAACCGTCGGCGCCGCAGCGTTACCGCATCGCGCGCCGCGACGGCACGCCGGGCTCGTTGCGCATCACGTGCCGACGTATCGAGATTGAAAACGACCTGAATGGAAGGCTGCTGCATTTTCGCGACGTGACCGACGAAGTCGCCGTCGAAGATGCGCGGCGCAATGAAGCGCGTCTGCTCGAATACGCCGGACGTTACAACGCGATGGGGGAAATGGCGACTGCCATTGCTCATGAGTTGAGCCAGCCGCTTGCCGCCGTGCGCAACTTCATTGAAGGCTCGATCCGGCGGCTCGCACAACCCGCTTCGATCGACGACGCCGTATGGGGTCTGCGCAGCGCCGATCGTCAGGCCGAGCACGCGGCGTCGATCATCAAGAGCGTGCGCGATTACATCGTCAAGCGCGAGGCGAGCGAGACGCATGCGGATCTGCGCGAGGTGCTCGCGGAGGTTGCGTACTTCATCGAGTTGCGCGCGCGCGAGGCGGGCGTGACGCTCACGATCGAGCAGGCGGCGCAGCCACTGCCTGTGTACGTCGAGCGCGTATTGATCGGCCAGGTGGTGTTGAATCTGGCCTTCAATGCGATCGAAGCGCTTGGCGAAGGGACAAACGAAAGGACAAACGAAGGGACAAACAGAAGCGTGGCCTCGGAACGCCGCGAGCTTCGCCTCGTCACGCAGTTGCGCGGTAAGTACGCGATCGTCCATGTTATCGACAACGGTCCAGGCGTACCCGCCGATGCGCACGGCCGCCTGTTCGACGGCTTCTCTTCGTCGAAAGCGGGCGGCAACGGCATCGGACTTTCGCTGTGCAAGAACATCGTCACGCGGCACGGCGGCGAGATCCGGGCAAAACCGGCGCAGCACGGCGGGCTCGAATGCAGCTTCTCGCTGCCGCTCGCCGCCGCGCTGGCCGCTTGATTGCAACGCGTCAGTCATGCGTGGTGCTAGTGTTGCGCGGAATGGTCACGAGCGTGAGCGCGGTAATCACGCCGAAGCCGATCAGCATCAGCGCGACCGGCCACGGCGCGCGCACTTGCGCATACAACGCGGTAGCGACGAGCGGCGCGAGTCCGCCGGAAAAGACCGAAGCGATTTCGTGGCCGAGCGCCATGCCCGAGTAACGCACTTCAGTAGGGAACAGTTCGCCCATCAACGCGGGCTGTGTGCCGATCATCGCCGCGTGGCAGAAGGGCAGGCCGAGCACGAGCGAGAGGAACACCAGCATTGGTTGATGCGTGTCGATCAGCCAGAAGGCGGGGAACGCGATGACCACCAGCCCGAGCGCGCCGATCATATACACGGGCCGCCGTCCGATTACATCGGATAGACGTCCCCACAACACGATCGTCACGAGTTCGAGCAGCATGGCGACCATCACGCCGCCGAGCATCACCGAAACGGGCACGCCGATGGTCTTGCCATACACCAGCACGAACGAAAGGAAGATATACGTCCCGCCGTTTTCCGCGACGCGCAGCCCCATCGCTTGCAGGACCTGCTTCGGATGATTGCGCAGCACCGTCAGCACCGGCATATGCTTCGGTTTGGCGGCGGTGAAGTCGCGGCTCTCCGGCAAGCGCCGGCGAATGTACACGCCGACGCCGAAAATCAGCACGCTGGCCAGAAACGGCACACGCCAGCCCCACGACATGAAGCTTTCCACCGGCAAGCGCTGCACCAGATAGAACGCGGCCGCCGACAACACGAAGCCACCCGCCACCCCCAACTGGCTGAACGCCGCATAGTAGCCGCGACGATTGGCCGGTGCGCTCTCGCTGATCAGCAGCACGCCGCCGCCCCATTCGCCGCCTGACGCGATGCCTTGCACGACTCGCAAACACACGAGCGCGGCAGGCGCGAGAAAGCCGACTTGCGAGAATGTGGGCAACAGGCCGATGCCGAAGGTGGCCACGCCCATCATCATCAGCGTGATGACGAGCGCGCGCTTGCGGCCGTGCCGGTCGCCGATATGGCCGAACACGATACCGCCCAGCGGCCGCGCGAGGAAACCGATAGCGAAGCCCGCGAAAGCGGCCAGCGTGCCCAGCAGCGGATCGCCGTGCAGCGGAAAGAACAATGGGCCGAAGATCAGCGCCGCGGCCGTGCCGTACAGAAAAAAGTCGTACCACTCGAGCGCATTGCCGAGCACGGACGCGATGATGATGCGCCGCAAAGTTCGCGAAGTGGTCGGCGCTGCGGATACAGGTGGCGATCCGGCCGTGGGAGAAAACGTGTCGTTTTGCATCTGCGTGCCCGTTGGTTCGCGTTGACTAAAAGAAAAGGCGCTAGCGCCCGAGTGATTTCGCGGTCTGCCCGCCGATGCCGAAATCGGTGTTCGGAATGTCCTTGATCATCACGCGGGCGGCATCGAGCGGCGTGTCGAGCAGGTCCGCGCCGGTCTTGCTGAGCGCGGCGATCAAGGCTTCTTTTTGCGCGGGCGTGCGGCCCGCGATCAGGATCGCCACGATGGTAAGCAGCGGCGCTCGAACATTCGCGTTGCTCACACCGCCCAAACCGAAATCATGCGACGGCAGTTCACTGAGCAGAATCCGCACCGATTCAGCGGGTGCGCCGATTGCCGTGACGGTGGCCTTCGTGAGAGCCGCGATCAATTGCGCCTTGCGCGCGGGCCAATGACCGTCCGGCAAATAAACTTCCAGTGTAGGCATCCCTGTGCTCTAAAGTTCGAGAATCGAAAAGATCAAAGCAGGAAGCCGATCGCGCTCAACGCTTCGGTCGAATCGATCAGACGGATCACCTTCTGCGCGATGCGCGGCTCGCCGCTTGCAAAACTGATGCGATGCGTGAGGTCCGCTGCAAACAGCGTCGACTTGCCGCGTTTATACGCGACGATGACCTGCGCCGAATTCACGGTGACTTCATCGCTGGCGTCGCTCGTGAGCGTGAAGCGCGACACGGTGCGCACGGTGCGGGCGGCGTCAGTAGCCGATGCCGAATAGCCGGACGTCATGCGTTGCACGCGTTTTTCGCGCATGTCCTGATCGTCGTACGCGTAGTTCAGCGCGGCGGCGAAGTCGGTGGTGTCGTGATCGATCGGCACCACGTAGAAGCCCGCGGGGTCCCACAGCGTGAGCCACTCGCGATAGTCCTTGCGGTCCAGCAACTCGGCTTCGCGCCAGATGAGTTCGATCGCGCCGGCAAAAGTCTTCTGCGAAAACAGCGTGTTTCTGTCGTCCATCATGCTTGCTCCATCATCGTGCGCCATTGCGCGTACGCTTCGCGCATGCCGGTTTCGTCGGTGGCGTGGGCGGTCTTTTCGCCGTTCGGCGCGGTGCTTTCGCGATTCAGGCCACGGTTGACGAGAATCGGCAGATCGGGGCCGGCGTGCGAGCCGCGCTGCACGCGCTCCCACGCTTCGGCGTCGTCCGGACTGCCGAAGCCGAACGGACCCTGGAAGTGTTCGTGGATGCGCAGACGTACGCGGTTCGCTTCCTCGGGGCCGCCATCCATCGCGAGGGCGACGTGACGGATCTCGGTCTCGTTCGCGGAAATGGGCCGCAGTACGCGGAAAAACGCCATCGACAACGCGAGGTTCGGAAACAGATTCAGGTTGAAGCCGACGCCCATCAGCGAGCGCACGATGCGGCGCACTTCCTCCGGCGTGTGATCCCTGGCGAGCGAAGCGGCCAGTTCTTCGAAGCGTTCGGGAATCGGCGCGCCGTCGTCCTTGTCGAGATCGACGATTTCGGGCACCAGCACGGCGAGGCTGTGGCCGTTGCCGAGCGAGCGGCAGAAGGCCTGGTCGCTGGTCATGAAGCTCGTGATCGCGGCGGCGGTTTCGTCGTCGATCGATTTCATCCAGGATTTGTGGACCACCGGGAAGTGATACAGGTCGGTGGTGTTCTCGAGCTGGATCTTCCAGTTGCCGTTGAAACGGAAGCGGTGTTCGCCGTTGGCCTTGATCGGATAGCCCGCGCCTTGCTTCATGAACAGATCGATCCACGGCTTGGCGCCGCCGAGGAAATCTTCCAGCGGCTCGATCTCCTGATTGAAGCTCGCGAAGATGAGCCCTTGATAGATGCCCACGCGCAGGCTGGCGAGCGGCAATTCGGTTTTGTCGACCACGCCTTCATAACCATCGCCGTACGGCAGCGCGCGCAAGGTGCCGTCGAGGCCGTAAGTCCAGCTGTGATACGGGCACGTGAAGCCTTTCGCATTGCCCTTGTGCTGTTCGCAGACGGTCGCGCCGCGATGACGGCAACGGTTCTGCAAGACGTTGACCGCGCCGCTCTTGTCGCGCACCACGATCACCGGCTGGCGGCCGATCGTGGTGGTGCGGAAGTCGCCCGGATTCGGCAGTTCGCTTTCGTGCGCGACCCAGATCCACGTCTTGTAGAAAATGCGCTCGAGTTCCGCTTCGAAGACGGCCGGGTCGTAGTACAGCGACGGGGCCACACGGTCGGACTGCACGCGCTGATACAACGCGCTCGCATCGACGGTCTGATATGAGGATTCGCTCATGGCTTGTGTAGGTGGGGGTGGTCGATGAAGCGAAGTCTCGCCGACCCGTTGATATGCGTCAAATTGATCTAAAATGAAATATAAAATCAACCGTATGGATATCTCGATGAACTCGCTGGACCACGTCGACCTCAATTTGCTGCGCGTTTTTCAGGCGATCGTCGAGGAGCGCAGCCTGACTCGCGCGGGCGAGCGGCTGGCGCTCTCGCAGCCGGCCATCAGCTATTCGCTGGGGCGTTTGCGCACGCTGTTTGACGACCCGCTTTTCATTCGCACGCGCGCCGGCATGCAGCCCACGCCGATCGCGCTGGAACTGTCGACTATCGTGTCCCGCGCGCTCGACACGGTGCGAGAAGCGCTGCGTTACGCGGAGCATTTCGACCCGGCGGTGAGCACGCGCACGTTCCGGCTGTCGTTATCGGACGCGGGCGAGCTGGCCTACCTGCCGCCGATTTGCGAGGCTTTGCACCGGCAAGCGCCGCGCGTGAGGCTGCGTATCGAACCGCTGCCAGTCGAAGAAATGGAAGATGCACTACGCGCGAGCCGGCTCGATTTCGCCATCGGCAATCTGCCCACGCTGACCGCGCGCACGCGCCATCAGGCGCTGTTCGAAGAGACGTACGTGTGTATGACGAGGAAGCGGCGCGGCTTGCCGCGCACGAAGGAGCTGAGTTTGAAGGCGTTTCTGGATGCGTCGCACGTGCAGATCACATCGGTCGAGCACAGCCACCACGCGCTCGACGACGAATTTCGCGCGCAAGGCGTCGGCCGTCATATCGCGCTGGAACTACCGCATTTCGTGGCGCTGCCGAGTGTGCTGGCCGTCACCGATCTGTTCGCTACGCTGCCGCGGCGTCTTGCGCACATTTTCAATCGCGACGGCGGCTTCCAGATCTATGAATTGCCCGTGACCTTGCCGATCGCGGCGGTCACGATGCATTGGCACGAGCATTTCGATCAGGACGAGGGCAATGTGTGGCTACGCAATCTGATGGCGGATATCGTGAGGCGCTTCGACGAGTGACAAGGCGAGGCTCTCGGTATTTCAGGTCTTCTTGAACAGATCTCGCGCGATCGAACATAGCAACGTGGTGGTCGGCGATTCGTCCTGCAAGCGGCGGCTCATGATGATCGGCGAAGCGACGCTGGCCGCCGGAATGGGCCTGTACACCACGCCATGCGCACGCAAACCTTCCACGCTTTCCGGCACGAGACACACGCCCACTTGCGCCGCCACCAGGCCCAATGCGGTCTGCAGTTCACGCACTTCATGAATCGCCTTCGGCTCCAACGCGTGATCGTGCATGGCCGATAGCTGCTGGTCGGCATAGCTCGGCCGCGGTGTGCTCGGGTAGACGATCAAGGTTTCCTCGGCGAGCGCCGCGAGCGTCAGCGGTTTCTTTTGTCGCGCGAGCGGATGGTCTTGTGGCAACGCGGCAATCATTTTTTCTTCCAGAAGCACCTCGCGCGCAAGTTGCGCGTCGTCGAAACGCAGGCGGCCGAAGCCCACGTCGATGCGGCCGCCCTTGAGCGCCGCGAGTTGCTCGATGGTGAACATTTCGATCAGCGACAGCTCGATATGCGGCGCGGCCTCGCGAAACGCGCGGATCACGGCGGGCAGCGCGCCATACAGCGTCGACGGCACGAAGCCGATCACGACGCGCTCGGCCAGTTGCGCGAGGCGCCGCGTGAGCGGGGCGAGCTCGTCCGCCTCGTCCACGAGCCGCTTGGCCTGGGTATAGAAAATCCGGCCGGCTTCGGTCAGCCGCAACGGCCGCGCGCCGCGCTCGAACAGCGCCAGCCCGACGCTTTCCTCGATCTGCTGGATCTGGCGGCTGAGCGGCGGCTGCGTCATGTGCAGGCGCTGGGCGGCCCGCGTGATGTTCATTTCTTCGGCGACCGCGATGAAATAGCGGAGTTGGCGAAGTTCCATGCATACCCCTACGGTATGGAAGTAGTCGGAATCGGTGTTGGACTGCTTCGCGGGTTGTTTCTACTATGGGGGCTCCAGGTCAGGCAGTTCAGGAGGGCAACGAATGATAGCAACACCCGTGAAGATCGAGAGCGTGGATACGATTCTCGTCGACGTACCGACGATCCGTCCGCACCGCCTCTCGGTCGCAACGATGAACTGCCAGACGCTGGTGCTGGTGCGTATCCGTTGCGCCGACGGGTTGATCGGCGTGGGCGAGGGCACCACGATCGGCGGCCTCGCGTACGGCGAGGAAAGCCCGGAAAGTATCAAGGTCAATATCGACACCTATTTCGCGCCGTTGCTCAAAGGCATGGACGCGACGCGTCCGGGCGCCGCGATGGCGAAACTGCGCGAACTGTTTCAAGGCAACCGCTTTGCAAAGTCCGCGCTGGAAACGGCTTTGTTCGATGCGCAGGCACAGCGTCTCGGCGTGCCGCTGTCGGAACTGTTCGGCGGCCGTGTGCGCGATTCCGTGGAGGTGGCGTGGACGCTCGCAAGCGGCGATACGCAACGCGATATCGACGAAGCCGAGCAGGTGTACGAGGCGAAGCGCCATCGCGTGTTCAAGCTGAAGATCGGCACGCGCGCTGTTGCCGACGACGTCGCGCATGTCGTCGCGATCCAGAAAGCGGTGCAAGGACGCGGCGAAGTGCGCGTCGACGTGAACCAGGCGTGGAGCGAATCCGACGCGATCTGGGCCGCGCGGCGTTTTGCCGATGCAGGCGTGACGCTGATCGAGCAGCCCATCGCGGCGGAGAATCGCGCGGGTCTCAAGCGTCTCACCGACCTCGCGCTGGTGCCGATCATGGCCGACGAAGCGCTGCACGGTCCGGCCGATGCGTTCGTCGTCGCCAGCGCACGCGCCGCCGATGTGTTCGCCGTGAAGATCGCGCAATCGGGCGGCCTCGTGGGCGCCGCGCACGTGGCGGCCATCGCGTCGGCCGCGAACATCGATCTGTACGGCGGCACGATGCTCGAAGGCGCGGTGGGCACGATTGCATCCGCGCAACTCTTCAGCACCTTCGGCGAGTTGAAGTGGGGCACGGAACTGTTCGGCCCCTTGCTGCTGACCGAAGAGATTCTCACCGAACCGCTGCGCTACGAGAATTTCGCGCTGCATCTGCCTGAAGGTCCGGGTCTTGGCGTCACGCTCGACTGGGACAAGATTGACCGCCTGCGGCGCGATACACGCAAAGGCGCCAGCGTTACCACGAACTGAAGCATCGGCATTGAAGCACTGAAGGCTCATCCGTTAGCCATCCAGAACATCAATCGAAGGAGATACCCCATGAACAAGCAAGCAATCGACGCGCTGCTGAACAAGATCAACGACAGCGCCACCAGCGAAGGCAATCCGCGCACCAAACAGATCGTCAACCGGATCGTGCAGGATCTGTTCTATACGATCGAAGATCTCGACGTGCAGCCCGCCGAATTCTGGACCGCGCTGAATTATCTCGGCGACGCCGGCAAGAGCGGCGAACTAGGTCTGCTGGCCGCGGGTCTGGGTTTCGAGCATTTTCTCGATCTGCGTCTGGATGAAGCGGAGGCGAAGGCCGGCATTGAAGGCGGCACGCCGCGCACGATCGAAGGTCCGTTGTACGTGGCCGGCGCGCCGCTCTCCGACGGACATGCGCGACTGGACGACGGCACCGATCCAGGCCAGACGCTGGTCATGCGTGGCCGCGTGCTCGGCGAAGACGGCAAACCGCTCGCTCATGCGCTCGTCGAAGTGTGGCACGCGAACCATCTGGGCAACTACTCGTACTTCGACAAATCGCAGCCGGCCTTCAATCTGCGCCGCTCGATCCGTACCGACGCCGAAGGCAAATACAGCTTCCGCAGCGTGGTGCCGGTCGGCTATAGCGTGCCGCCGCAGGGCCAGACGCAATTGCTGCTCGATCAGCTCGGCCGGCATGGGCATCGCCCGGCGCATATTCACTTCTTCGTTTCCGCGCCGGGTTTCCGCAAGCTGACCACGCAGATCAACATCGACGGCGATCCGTATCTGTGGGACGACTTCGCCTTCGCCACGCGCGACGGCCTCGTGCCGGCGGTCAAGCAGGCTGAAGGCGCCGAAGGCAAACCGTATGGCGTGGATGGCAATTTCGCGCTGATCGATTTCGACTTCACGCTGTTCAAGGAGCGCGACAACCTGCCGGACGCCGAAGTGGAGCGTCTGCGCGCCGAAGCCTGATGCTGCGTTCGCAGGGCTGAAGCCGGGCGTTCAACATAAAACGCCCTGATGTATCGCACGAATCTGTCAGCCCTGGTTGCGCGGCGCGATTGGCCGGGCCGCCAGGGCTTTTTTGTTACCGATCAGAGAGGAGAGCAAGCATGCTGTTTCACGTCGAGATGACCGTCCACCTGCCGGCCGATATGGATGCCGAACGCGCGGCGCGCCTGAAGGCCGATGAGAAAGCGATGTCGCAAAGGCTGCAGCAGGAGGGCGTGTGGCGGCATCTGTGGCGCATTGCCGGCCGTTACGCGAATATCAGCGTGTTCGACGTGGAGAGCCCCGCGCATCTGCACGACGTGCTGAGCCAGTTGCCACTGTTTCCGTATATGGATGTCGAAGTGCGCGCGCTGTGCCGGCATGCATCGTCGATTCGCGACGACGACCGGTAAGAAAAGGCGCTTGTGAAAGGTGCTGCGAATGCAGCACCTCGTTGATGCTTCTATAGATCCAACACCAGCACGGGCGACGTAGCGCGTGAAATGCAGCAGCAGATCACCTTGCCGCTCGCGCGCTCCGCTTTGCTCAGGCAATGGTCGCGATGCTCGGGCGTTCCGCTCACCACGTCGACCATGCACGTGCCGCAGACACCTTCGCCGCACGACGTATCCACCTCGATGCCGATCGACGCCAGTGCCGCGACGATGGTCGTGTCCTTGTCCACACGCACGGTCGCGCCGCTGCTCGCGATCCGCACGTCGAAGGTATCGAGCGCGGCCGATTCGGCACGGATCGAAACCGGCTCAGCGGCAAACCGTTCGAGATGAATCGCATCAGATGAGAGACGCGTTTCGCCGATTGCCACCACACGTTCCATGAAGGGCGCCGGCCCGCAGGTGTAAACGTGCGTGCCTTCGCGCGCATTCGCGAGACAATCGCCAAGCACCGCATCGAGTTGCTCGCGCGCGCCGCCGAAGTGCAGCTTCACATAATCGCTGAACGGCGCGCGTGAAAGCAGCGGCAAGAACGCTGCGTGCTCCGCGCTGCGCGCGAAATAATGCAATACGAAGCGCTCCTGTTGCTTGAGCAGACGGTACGCCATGCTCAGCAGCGGCGTCACGCCGATACCCGCGGCGATCAGCACATGTTCTTCGGCGTCCGGCGCGAGTTTGAACAGATTGCGCGGTGCGCCGATAGTCAATTCACTGCCGACCGTGACGTCTTCATGCAGCGAACGCGAGCCGCCGCGTGACGTGTCTTCGCGCTTCACGGCGAAGAGGTGCGCGTCCCGCTGGTCCGGGTCGCCGCACAACGAATATTGCCGCGTGACGCCGGATGGTCCGGTCACGTCGATGTGCGCGCCCGGTTCGTAGCGATCGAACGGTTGCCCGTCCAGTCGCGAGACGCTGAACGAGCGCACGCCATGCGCTTCGTCGCAAACGCTATCGACGCGCACGTTGAAGGTGGTTCTTTCCATGAGCTTGCCGGCAAAAAAAGTGGCGGACGGCGCATGCATCGAGTCGCATGCGGTTGTGCGTCAAGGATAAGAAACCGCGCTAAATCAGGCAAATCGATTAAAAATAGGCAGTTAGATAAATGGTACTGATAATAGCGCGACTCTAGTATTCCAGTCGGAACATTCAAATCCCCGCCAGATGCCGCACCAGCGCCTTTTCCGGCCGCGGCATCGCGTTCAGATCGCGCATGCAGATCAGCAACTGGCGCGCGGCCCAGCTATCGGTCAGCTCGATCGTGCGGATGCCGGGCGTGCCGCGATAGCGCTTCGCCGCCGTGGCCGGCACGATACCGACGCCGGCGCCTTGCTCGACCATGCAGCAGATGGCGTCGAAAGTCCGTACGTGGGTGCGGAAGCTGAGCGGCTGGCCGGCCAGCAGCGCTCGTTCTCCAAGGTAAGCCTGCAACGCGCTGTCCGCGCTCAGCCCGATGAATTCCCGCTCCGCCACTTCCGCGAGCGTCGTGCGGCGCAGTGCGGCAAGCGGATCGTCGCGGCTCGTGATCAGCACGAGTTTGTCGATGGCGAAGGGGAAAGTCTGCAGCGCGCCGTGATCGACCGCGTCGGAGATGATGCCGATTTCAGCCGCGCCGGTCAGCACGGCCTTGACCGTTTCGCTGCTTTGACGCTCCTTCAGGTCGATCTGCACGTTGGGGTGATCGCGCAGAAAGAGGCCGATCGCGGAGGGCAGGAACTCGGTGATGGCCGCCGTGTTGGTCCACAATCTGATGCACGCTTTGCGTCCTTCCTGATGCTCGCCGAGTTCGCCCTGCATCCGTTCGATCTGCCCGAGCACGAGCCGCGCGTGATGCGCGAGCGTGTCGCCGGTCGGCGTGGATTCGACACCGCGGCGGCCGCGTTCGAGCAGCGGCATGCCGAGCGCGTCTTCCATGCCGCGCAGCCGCGCGCTCGCCGACGGCAGCGACATGTTCGCGCGCGCCGCGCCGTGGGTGATGCTGCCGGTTTCGAGGATATGCAGAAAGAGGCGTAGGTCGATGAGGTCGAAGCGCATGGAAGACGAATTGTATGTGTGCGGAAGCGGATGGGATTCAGCAAGGGTCACAGCCTTAGCCCCAGCCTAAGTCACGGTAAGTATCTTACGCATTGTGGCCGCGCTTGCGGCGATTGAAAATTGCCGGCATCACTTCAACAACAAGCTCCCAATGATCTCTTCGGTTGCGATGCGTGCGGGCGTGGTCGCCGCGACTTTCGTGGTTGCCGGTTTCGTCAAGGGGGTGACCGGCATGGGACTGCCGACTGTCGCCATGGGCGTGCTCGGCACGCTGATGCTGCCGGCGCAGGCCGCCGCCATGCTGCTGTTGCCGTCGTTCGTGACGAACGTCTGGCAACTGTTCGCGGGGCCAAGCGTGCGGGCGCTGCTCAAACGTTTGTGGCCGATGATGTTTGGCATCGTCGCAGGAACGGTAGCGGCCGCGTCGTTCATCGCGGGCGGGGGCGGCGAATGGGCTGTGGTCGGACTCGGCGCCGCGTTGACGCTCTACGCCGTGGCCGGTTTGCTGGCGTGGCGCTTTTCAGTGCCGGCGCGGCACGAGCGCTGGTTGTCACCGGCGATCGGCGCGGTGACGGGCCTCGTTACCGGCGGCACTGGCGTGTTCGTCGTGCCGGCAGTACCGTATCTGCAAGGCCTGGAGTTGAAGAAAGAGGATCTGGTGCAGGCGCTCGGCCTGTCGTTCACGGTGTCGACCATCGCGCTGGCAATCGGGCTCACCAGAGAGCACGCGTTTGCCGCCGGCGATCTGGGCGAATCGCTATTCGCCGTGGTGCCGGCACTGCTCGGCATGTGGATCGGACAGCACGTGCGCGGACGTATTGGCGCGAACACGTTCAGACGCTGGTTCTTTATCTGTCTGCTCGGACTGGGTATTCAATTAATGGCACGAGCATTCGTTTAATCAGGCAGTGGTGGAGCGAATGTGGAAGGAGCGATATCGTGTGGCACGTTATTCTGGATACACTCGGCGCGCTGGCGGTGCTGGCCAGCGTGGCCGCGCAAATCATGTTGCTGCGTAAGTGCTGAATTCATTGCGTGGCGGGCTGCGTCATAGGTTTTAGACGGAGCCGTTCCTGATAGAACGACTCCGCTGTCGGCTCAGAAAGGTTTGGTCGGCAGATACTTTCCGTCGAGTGTGATCACGGCACGCTGACCGCCTTCCGGATCGTCGACCTTCTTGATGTCGAGCTTGAAATTGATCGCGCTGATAATGCCGTCGCCGAACTGCTCGTGCACCAGTGCCTTCAGCGTCGAACCGTAGATCTGCACCATTTCGTAGAAGCGGTAGATGGTCGGATCGGTCGGCACGCCGCCCGGAATGCTGCCGCGCAACGGGATGGTTTGCAGCAGGCGCACCGCATCTTCGCCGAGTTCGAGTTTGTCGGCTACGACCTTCGCGGCGTCTGCGGGCAGCGGATGCTGGCCGAGCAAGGCGGCGGTGACGAATGCAAGACTCAGGCCGGTGCCTTCGTTGATCTGCTCGAACGTCAGATTCTTGCGAATCTTCGCGTCGATGATCGCGTCGGTCAGTGCTTCACGCGGGGCCTGGCTGTATTGGGACTGCGTCATGATGAATTTCCTCAGAGTAAGTCAATAAAATAAGTGCGCTCAGGCCGCGACGGCGAGTCGAGCCGGGGTGGCACACGTATGCGGATGATCCGCGAGAGAAACGAAGCGGTTGGTCGAGCCGTCGAGCGCATCGATCGAGCCGGTTTCGATGTCGTACACCCAGCCGTGCAGTGCGAGATGTCCCTGTTCGAGGGCGAGCCGCACGGAAGGATGAGTCTTGATGTTAGCGAGTTGCGCGATCACGTTTTCGCGGACCATCGAGTCGACACGGTCGCGTTCGCTCTTATGCTCGCGCGCCTCGTTGACGACTTTCGCGGAGTCCGCGTAGTGCAGCCAGTTGCGCACGGCGGGCATATGGTCCATGCATTTGCAGGTCGCGATGGCCGTCATCGCGCCGCAGTCGGAATGACCGCAGATCACCACATCGGTGACGCCGAGCGCGGCGACTGCGTACTCGACCGTGGCGGTCACGCCGCCCGGCTCCGGACCGTACGAGGGCACGATGTTGCCCGCGTTGCGGATCACGAACAGATCGCCCGGTTCGCGCTGAGTGACGAGTTCCGGCACGAGCCGGCTGTCTGAGCACGAAATGAACAACGTGCGCGGGTTCTGGGTCGTGGCCAGCTTCCTGAAAAGCTCGGAGCGCTGCGGGAAGGCGTCGCGCTGAAACTTCAGGAAGCCGTCGATGATGTCTTGCATGTTTCGCTCCATCAGGTTGTTCGTGGGGAATCGATGGATGAACAATGCGCCGATCGAGCTATAGCGTCCAAGACCGGTTTATTATTCTCTCGATAGGAAACACCAATAGTTCGAGAGGACGCCATGCTACTCAGGCACATCCGTTACTTTCTTGCAGTCGCCGAGCACCGCAATTTCACGCGCGCGGCCGAGGCGCTGCACGTGTCGCAGCCGACGCTGTCGCAACAGATCAAGCAGCTGGAAGACACCTTGCGAGTGCAGTTGCTCGACCGGTCCGGCCGCACGATCCAGCTGACCGATGCCGGCACCGCCTATGTGCATTACGCTCAGCGCGCGCTGCAAGACCTCGAGGCGGGCAAGCGGGCGATACACGACGTGGAGGAGTTGAGCCGCGGCTCGCTGCGTCTTGCGATGACACCGACCTTCACGGCCTACCTGATCGGCCCGCTTCTGGAGAAGTACAACCGCCGCTATCCGAACATCACGCTGAACATCCTCGAAATGCCGCAGGACCGGATGGAAGCGTTGCTGAGCGAAGACGCGCTCGACGTCGGCATCGCATTCGACGACACGAACACGCCGGACATCGAGACGCAAACCCTATTCGTCGAAGCGCTGGCGATGGTGGTCGGCAAAGCGCATCCGTATGCGAAGCGTCGTTCCGCGTTAAAGCTGAGCCAGTTCCAGAACGAAGCGCTCGTTCTGCTCAACGAAGAGTTCGCAACGCGTCAGTACATCGATCGTTATTGCAAGCTGCATGGCGTGTCGCCGCGCATCGCGATGGAGGTGAATTCGATTGGCGCGATCGTCCAGATCGTGCGCCGCAGTGCGCTCGCCACGCTGCTGCCCGCCGCGATCGCGCGCGAGCAGAGCGAACTGTTTCTCGTGCAGTTAGAGCCGGCTCTGCCGCAGCGTACGGCCGCGCTGCTATTGCGCAAAGGCGCGTACCGGAACGCGGCGACGCGCGCGTTCATCGCGCTCGCGGTGGAGGAGCGTGCGGCTGATACGGGCGGGCGGCGGGCCAAGGCTGTTTTATAGAAACGCCGACGCTTCGAACCGCCTACACTGACAGGGGGAAGTACTGTTGGCTCTTATGTGCGTGCTTACTCGTGCTTTCCCATTCGCACTGGCGGGTTGCACCGCCGGTCGCATCGAGCCTTCGGGCCATCCGCGTCACCTGTCTTCCGATTGTTCGTCTCAACCGACGTATCTATTCGCCTTCAGCCGCTTTATCCGCGCGGCCGACGTAACTACATTGTCACCAGTGTGAGCGCCAGTGCATTTCCACCGCTGCCCGCGAATCGTCGCGACAGCGTCGGCGCCAATCCCATCTATAGGAATCGATCATGAGCAAGCTCACAGGTAAAGTTGCAGTCGTAACCGGTGCATCGAAAGGTATCGGCGCGGCAATCGCCAAGGCATTGGCTGCGCAAGGCGCTTCAGTGGTGGTGAACTACGCGTCGAGCAAGGCCGGCGCGGAAAGCGTGGTCGAGGCGATCACCGCTGCCGGCGGCAAGGCCGTGGCCGTCGCGGGCGACGTGTCCAAAGCCGCGGACGCGCAAGGCATCATCGATACGGCGGTGGAAACGTATGGCCGTCTCGACATTCTCGTCAACAACTCGGGCGTGTATGAGTTCGCGCCGATCGAAGAGATCACCGAAGAGCATTTCCATAAGCACTTCAACGTGAACGTGCTGGGTCTGCTGTTGACCACGCAGGCAGCGGTCAAGCATCTCGGCGAAGGCGCGAGCATCGTCAATATCAGTTCGGTGGTGAGCCGCATCACGCCGCCGGGCAGCGCAGTCTATACCGCCACGAAGGGCGCTGTCGACGGCATCACCGGCGTGCTGGCACGTGAGCTTGGCCCGCGCAAGATCCGCGTCAATTCGGTGAACCCCGGCATGGTCGCAACCGAAGGCACGCACGCCGGCGGCATCCTCGGCTCCGACTTCGAAACGTGGGCCGTCAGCACAACGCCGCTCGGCCGTATCGGCCAGCCTGACGATATCGCCGATGTGGTCGCGTTCCTCGCTTCCGACGACGCACGCTGGCTGACTGGTGAAAGCCTGATCGCTAGCGGCGGCTCGCGTTAAGCGGTTCGGCGTGAAGGGATGTAGCGTGGCCGCATAGCGCCGCGCCACAATCGCAACAAGAGCAAGACAAGCCGCCCGCAGGCATCGCCTGCCGGGCGGCTTGTCGTTTCACTCAGCCGGAGCAGCGGGAACTGGCTTGTCGTTTGATGCCGCGACGGGCTTTCCTAACTCCACCGCGAACAACGCGTCCAGCAGATTCGACCCCGGCCGCTCGGCGAGCCGCGTCAGCGATTCGATCATCTGCACCCGGCAGTCCTGTAGCGGAATCATCCTGATCCGCCGCGATTCGTTGAATTCGGCGCGCGCGATGACGCCGACACCCATGCCTTGCGCGACTGCTTCTTCGAGCGCCTCGCGGCCGTCCACGTACATCACCGGTTCCACTTGCAGCGACTCGCGCACCAGTTCGATTTCGAGCAACTGCTGCGTGACCGATTGCGATTCGCGGAAAATCATCGGCTGCTGCACCAGTTCGGCGTAGCTCAGCTTGCGTTTCTTCGCCACCGGATAGCTCGCCGGCACCATCGCCACCAGCGGATCGCGCCGCAATACGCGCGCCTCCAGCCGGCTGTGCACTTGCGGCGCGGCGGTAATGGCCGCGTCGACGACACTGGAGAGCACGCGCTGCATGCAGTCCGCGGCGTTGGCGATGGACAGCGTCACGACGATGCCCGGATGCAGCTTGCGAAACGCGCCGATCAGCGCGACCGCCAGGTCGGGCGCGTCCGCGGCCAGCGACAGCGAGCCGGATTCGAGCCCGCCCGCCGATTCGAGCAATTGCCTAGCGTCACGCTCGCAACTAAGCATCTGCCTTGTCACGCTGAAGAGGCGCAGGCCAAGCTCGGTAGTCTCGACGCCGCGCGGCCCGCGTTCGAACAGTTTGACGCCGTAATCCTGTTCCAGCCGCCGCACGTGATCCGACACGGCCGGCTGCGTGAGCGAGAGCGCCTGCGCCGCTTTGGAAAACCCGCCATGTTCCGCGACCGCATGAAACGCCCGCAATTGCGCGTATTGCACGTGTGCCTCGCCGACCTATAAGTTATTACGATACCCACATCAATTATATCGATTTTACCGATGGCACGCGTTTCTGTACTGTGTCATTCACCAAACCAGCGATATCGGAGATTCCGAACATGGACAGCGTGATCGACCGTTCCCCAGCCGTGAACGCCGCAGGATCTTCCGCCGTCACGTGCGCGGCACCGGCCAAGGGCGAGCCGTATCTGCTGACGCCCGGGCCGCTCACCACGGCGTTCTCGACCAAGGAAGCGATGCTGCGCGACTGGGGTTCGTGGGACGGCGATTTCCGCGCAATGACAGCGCTGTTGCGTAGCAGCTTGCTGGAGATTGCCGGCGACACAGCGGGCGACTACGACTGCGTGCCGCTGCAAGGCAGCGGCAGCTATTGCGTCGAAGCGATGCTCGGCAGCCTGATTCCACGTGACGGCCATGCGCTCGTGCTGGCCAACGGCGCGTACGGCAAGCGCATCGCGACCACGCTCGGTTATCTCGGCCGCGCCTATACGCTGCTCGACAAGGGCGACTACCTGCCGCCGCGCGGCGCTGAAATCGAGCACATGCTGGACGCCGATTCACGTATCACGCACGTGGTCGCGGTGCACTGCGAAACCAGCTCGGGGATTCTGAACCCACTCGAAGAAATCGCCGCCGCCACCGCGAAGAAGGGCCGCAAGCTGCTGATCGATTCGATGAGCGCCTTCGGCGCGGTGCCGCTCGACGTGCGCGAGATTGCCTGCGAGGCCTTCGTGTCGTCGGCGAATAAATGTATCGAGGGCGTGCCGGGTTTCGGCTTCGTGATCGCCCGCAAGAGCGCGTTGCAGGAAGCGAAGGGCCGCAGTCACTCGCTCGCGCTCGACGTGCATGATCAATGGGACGTGATGAACCGCACCGGCCAGTGGCGCTTCACGCCGCCCACGCACACGGTCGCCGCGTTTATCGAGGCGCTGCGCCTGCACAAGCTCGAAGGCGGGCAGGCCGGACGTCTCGCGCGCTATGCGAACAATCGCGACGTGCTGGTGGCCGGCATGCACGAACTCGGCTTCGAGCCGCTGCTGAACGCGCGCTGGCGCTCGCCGATCATCGTGACGTTCTTCGCGCCGGCGCATCCGTCGTTCAGCTTCGAGCAATTCTATGAATTGATGAAGCAGCAGGGTTTCATCATCTATCCGGGCAAATTGACGGTGGTGGACAGCTTCCGGATCGGCTGCATCGGTCAGGTGGACGAGGACGTAATGCGCCGCGTCGTGGCCGCGTGCGGCAACGCGCTCAGGACGATGGGCGTCGAGCACGCCGCTCCGCCGGCGGCCGCGCTCGACGAGCGCAAGAGACTGGCCGACGCGGCCTGAAGCACGAAGCTCGGGCGCACCGCGCGAGCTTGGGAAATTCCTTGGGATCGAAACAGATGAAACACGTAAAAGCAGTGATTTTCGATTGGGCCGGCACAGTGGTCGATTACGGGTCGCTGGCGCCGATGGGCGCCTTCGTCGAGACCTTCGAACAGTTCGGCGTGTCGATCACGATCGATGAAGCGCGCGGCCCGATGGGCATGGCCAAGCGCCCGCATATCGCGGCGTTGATGGCGTTGCCGCGCGTCGCGCAGGCGTGGGCCGACAAGTACGGCCACGCGCCGGGCGAAGCGGATATCGATGCCGTCTACGACGTGTTCGTGCCGAAGAACATCGCCGTGGCGGCAAGCTACAGCTCGGTGATTCCCGGCGTGGCCGACGTGGCGAGCGCGCTGCGCAGCGACGACATCCGGATCGGCACGACCACCGGCTATACGCGCGAGATCATGGCCGAGATCGTACCGGGCGCGGCTGCGCAGGGGTTCTCGCCGGACAGCATCGTGTGCACCGGCGATACGCCGGAAGGGCGGCCCTCGCCGTACATGATCTACAAGACGTTGCCGGAACTGGGCGTGTGGCGCGCGAAAGATGCGATCAAGGTGGACGATACCGAAGTCGGCATCGAAGAGGGCATCAACGGCGGCACGTGGGCGGTCGGCGTCGCGGTGAGCGGCAACGCTTTCGGCATGGCCGAGAACGACGTCAAGGCGCTGGCGCCCCACGAATTCGCGTGGCGTCGCAAGGCGGCGACCGAGAAACTGAAGGCGGCGGGCGCGCACTACGTGATCGACAGCGTCGCGGATCTGATGCCGGTGGTGTACGACATCGAAGCGCGGCTGGCGCGAGGCGAGCGGCCTTGATCGGGAGGGGGAGCTAAGACGCCTCTCTCTACAGAATCACTCGAAAAACCCCACCGCCAGATCGATAAACTCGCGGATCTTGCGCGGCACGAACTCCCGGCTCGGATACACGAGCGACACCGCCACGTCGCCGTTGAGCACGGCATGATCCTCGAGAATCCGCATCAGCGTGCCCGCGCGCAATTCGTCATCGACCATCTCCAGCGGCAGCAGCGCAATGCCCATCGCGCCGAGCGCCGCCTGTTTCTGCATGATCATGCTGTTGACGGTGAACGACGCATCGAGCGCGATGCTGTCTTCGCCGCCGTCGCCGTTGTCGAACACCCAGGTCTGCGGACTGGTGTCGAGTGGCGCGGTGATCACGCGATGCCGCGCGAGGTCGGCGGGCGTTTTCGGATGGCCGGCCTGCGCAAGGTAAGCAGCCGACGCCACCGGCACCGCGTGCGAGTTGATCAGCCGGCGCACCACCAGCGACTCCGAGCGGATCATATGCTCGGTCACGATCCCCACATCGAAACCGCCTTCGAGTAGATCCACGCGTTTCTCCGTTAACGTAACCCGCAGATTCACACGCGGAAACTTGGCCTGATACTCCGCGAACAGCGGCGTGAGGCGAAACAGCGAAAAGCTGCCCAGCGCCACGATGCGCAGATCGCCCGCGACTTCCTTCGAAGCCGTGGTGGCGCGCGATTCGACTTCTTCGAGTTCGGCCATCAGCAGGCGGCAGCCGTCGCCATATTCGGCGCCGGCTTCGGTCAGCACGACCTTGCGCGTGGTCCGCTGGAACAGGCGGATGCCGAGATGCTTTTCAAGGCTCGACACGTGGCGCGTGACCACCGAGGTCGAGACGCCGAGTTGCTCCGCGGCCTGCGCGAAGCTGCCCGCGTCGGCGACCTTGACGAACGCCTGCATGGCCTGAAATAGATTGATCATGAGATGCGAAATGCGCGCGGCGAAAGCGTGTGCAATTGTCTGTTGAAAAGGCCGCGCTGCCTGTTTCCTGAGCAAAACGCAGGGGCCGCGTGTCCGGCCGGTGAATTGTACTTCCTGGCGCCACGCGCCGATCCGCGCCGCCATGCGTAGCTTGCGCGCCGACAAGGTTTCGCGGCTGCTCAAGTTTCGCGCGATTGTGCCGTTGACACGAGCTAATCACATTCCGGGACCCAGCCGTGCAACTCGCCTTCAGTAACGACCGTCTGTCCAGCCGCATGCAGTTCGATTCGTCCGCCGCCGCTGAACCCGAGGTGGAGTCGTCGGTGATTGAATGGCTGTTGCACGACGATCAGGTGATGCGCGAATGCTTCACTCACGCGGCGGAGATTCTCAAGAGCGTGACCGGCGCGGCGATCACCGCGATCACGCTGCTCGACGAGGAGTACCAGCATTATCGCGCCGAGGTCGGCATGGCGATGCCGCTCGTCACGCGGGCCCGTTCGCTCGCCGACTATGCGGTGCGCGACGCGGAACTGTTCGTGATCGAGGACGCGCACGACGACACCCGTTTCGGCGAATGCATGCTCGTGCAGCGGCATCCGTTCGTGCGTTTCTACGCGGCCATCGCGCTGCGCGCGCCCAATGGCGAGATCGTCGGCGCGTTGTGCGCGATGGACCCGGCGCCCGGCCGACTCGACGCGGGCCAGCGCGGCGTGTTCTACCACCTGCGCGCGATGATCGAGAACGACCTGAAGATGCGCACGGCCACCGCGATCGATCCGCTGACGCAGCTTTACAACCGGCGTTTCCTGCTGGAGAGCATCGCGCGCCGCTGGAAAGAGGCGCGGGACGGCGACGTGATGGGATCGGTCGTGGTCGACGTGGACTGGTTCAAGCAATACAACGACACCTACGGCCACCAGGCGGGCGACCAGTGTCTGCGCAAGGTGGCCTCGGTGATGCAGGCCGCGGCCGATGGCGAACGCATCATCGTCGGGCGCATGGGCGGCGAGGAGTTCGGCCTGCTGGTGCTGCACGCGGAGTACGCGGCGCTCGAAGACACGCTCGACACGTTACGTCAGGGCGTGGCGGATCTGGCGATCGAACATCGCGCGTCGCCGCTCGGCAGGGTGACGGTGAGCGTGGGCGCGTCGTTGACGCGCATCAGCGAAACTTCCCGGCCGGCGCATCGCGAGGGTTTCGCGAGCGCGGATCGCGCGCTGTATCGATCGAAACATGGCGGTCGAAACCAGGTGACGATGGCGTAGCGCGCCTCTGCATTCAGGCAGTCTCAAGCTCCGCGTAAAGCCGGCTCACCCAGTCGGCGAACACGCGGAGTTTGGTGCTGTAACGGCGGCTCGGCGGATAGGCCAGATAGACCTGCAGCGGGTCCGGCCGCCAGTCAGTGAGAATCGGCACGAGCTCGCCGCGCGCCACGGCCGGCCGCACCATGAAATCCAGCGTATGAACGATGCCGAGTCCCGCCAGCGCAGTGGCCAGATGCGCATTGCTCTCGCTCACCATCACCGTATTGCGGACCTTGTCGAGCACGATGCGCTCGCCGTCCCTGAGGAAATGCAAGGGCGGCGCGAGTCCGCTGCTCGCTGAAAAATAGCCGGCCACCGCGTGCTTATCATCGACGATCTCGCGCGGATGCAGCGGCGTGCCATGTTCGGCCAGATACGCCGGGCTCGCACACGTGGTCCAGCGCAGCGTGCCGATGGCCTGCGTCACCAGATTTGGGTCGTCGGCCGTGCTGCGAATCGCGCAGTCGATGTTCTCCGCGATCAGATCGGCGGTCCGGTCCGTCACGCTCAGGCGCACCTGAATATCCGGGTAACGCGCGCAGAATTCGGGCAGCGCGGGAATCAGAATGCCGCTTGCGGTCGAGCCGCCGCTGTCGACCCGCAGCACGCCGCGCGGATTCGCGCGGTCGCGGCCCAAGGTCGCCTCGATATCGTCGAGCTCACTCAGCAAATGCCGCGTGCGCTCGTAATACGCGGTGCCGTCCGTCGTGACGCTGACGCTGCGCGTGCTGCGTTCGAGCAGTTTCACGCCCAGATGATCTTCGAGCGACTTGACCCACTTGCTGACGGTGGCGTTCGGCATCTGCAGCGACTGCGCCGCCCGGCCAAAGCCTCCGGTTTCCACCACACGCGCGAATATGCGGATGGCCTGCAAATGATCCATGCGAACTCCGTCTCCCGATAATTATCCACGTAGGTGGATAAAGAAGTCACAGAATACCTATTTATCTCTATGCGTGCATGAAATAAGCTTCTCTCCAAGGTCAACCGACCCTCACACACTTAGGAGCAGATCATGAACACGTCCACACTTGAAAACGTCAATTCCCGCAAACACGCCGGCAAGATCGTGCTGGTGACGGGCGGCAGCAGCGGCATCGGCCTGGCCGCCGCAACGCGCTTCGCTCTGGAAGGCGCGACGGTCTACATCACCGGCCGGCGTCAGGCCGAACTCGACGAAGCGGTGGAGCGCATCGGCCACGGCGCAATCGGGATTCGCGCGGACATCTCGTCAGCCGAGGATCTCGATCGCATGTTCAACACGGTGCAGGCCGCTCACGACCGGCTCGACATTCTGTTCGCGAATGCGGGCGGCGGCGAGTTCTCGCCGCTCGGCGCGATCACCGAGGCGCAGTTCGACAAGTACTTCGGCATCAACGTGAAAGGTACGCTGTTCACGGTACAGAAAGCCTTGCCGTTGATGCGTCCGGGCAGCGCGATCGTCATCACGGGCTCGATTGCCGGAAGCAAAGGCATGCCGGCCTTCGGCGTGTATGCAGCGACCAAGGCCGCGCTGCGCTCGTTCGCGCGTACATGGGCGACCGATCTGAAGGGCCGCGGAATTCGCGTCAACGTGGTGGCGCCCGGCGTGGTGGTGACGCCGGCCTACAAATCCGAACTGGGAATGAACGACGAGCAGATCGCCGCCTTCGCCCAGCAGACCAGCGAAACGACGCCGCTTGGCCGCGTGGGCGAACCGGATGAGATCGCCAAGGCCGTCTCGTTCCTCGCCTCGGACGACGCGAGTTACATCACGGGGATCGAAATGGCTGTCGACGGTGGCATGGCGCAGGTGTAGCACGCCAAGGCAAGCATCGAGTCATCAGCTAAAAAGGCCGGTTTTTCCGGCCTTTTTTGCATGTGAGGGGTGAAAGTCCAAGGCGTATTCAGCAAAACATTCCGATATTCACCAGGCTAACGGATTGCGTCTCTCAAGCGTGCGTCTGCGTGAGGTTTTATCCGTTACGCATAAGGTTCTCTTAAGCTTGAACTGTTCAGATAGTAGGAGACGGTTGCGTTGGGCCAGAGCATGAGAACGCTTCGCCTCGCCAACGGAAGAGAGCCGCTGGTTGCACACGCAACGAAAAACAACCGAGAAAAACAACGATGCGTAACGGACGAAAATCCGCTCGAGAGACAGAGAAAGCGCTTTGCAGATCCACCTACATGATGGAGTTGGCGCGCGGCAGTTCGTACATTGCCAGCACGTTGACGCCGGCGACACAACAGGCCGCCATCGCTGAAGTCCTGAACGAATTTCGTGAGCAGCACGGCGCCGACACGCTGCTGATCTTCCGCGATCTGCTCGCGGAGAGTCTTACGGATCGCCAGCACAAGCTTGCGGCGGAGGCGGTGCTGAATTTCAAGTTGCCCTAGCCGCGCCAGCATCAGCTCGCGATCAGCTTCAGTCCTGCCGGCAGCGACTCGCCGAACACGCGGCCTTCGTCGGCGTTATCGAGCTCGACGCTCTCGCTCACCATGGTGATCCACGCGCGCGGCGCGTTGGCCGCTTCGAGGCGGCGCACTACCGCAAGACGCAAGTCTTCGGGCAAGTCGCGCGAACGGTCGCCGGTCATGCGAGCGATCTGCACGGCGGCGAACGCAGCGGGATCGACCTTCTTCCAGTCGAGCGCGAGGATCGCGTTGAGCCATGCACCGGCAATCTCCGGCGGCACGACGCTATGCGCGCTCCCATAGAACGGCCGCCGCGCGCCGATACGGCCGACCGCCCACCAGCTTTGATGATTCTCAGCGGGTTTCTTTAAACGCGTCAGCACCGACTCGCCGAGTTCGATCTTGCGCTCCACGGGAATCCGTTCGAGCGATGCACTCAAGCGAACCATGTCGGTGAAGCCGGTCTTCGCCACGTCGAACGGCAGCTTGTGACGCGCAAGCGCGGCGCCTTGCAGATACGTCATCGCGTCGAGCACGCGCAGCTGCGCGCTCTCGTCGAGGCCGCCGGCGGCGCGGCGCCAGAGCGTCCACCATTCCGACCAGACCTGGCTTTCGTTGACGTACTGGATGCCGTCGTCGAACAGCGACCAGAGTTGTTCGACGCGCCATTCGTCGAGCGGATAGCCGAAGCCGGGCCGCACGCAATAGCCGGCCAGATTCAGCCAGAGACGCTCGTGATCCGCCGAGCGGCGCCGGCGGCGCGCGCGTTCCCACAGCGCGCCGAACAGTTCGCGCAGCAACGCGCTGTTCCAGCTTTCGCGCGGGCCGAGCAATTGTTCGAGCTGCGAGCGCAGACGTTTGACTTCTTTCGGATCGACTTTCTGCGCGCGCGAGCCGAAGCAGCGGTCGATGTGGTCGATTGCCTGATCGAGCGCAGGATTGCGGGACTGCGCGGCATCGTCGGTGAGGTTCACTTGCGCGTGTTCGCGGCGTAGCTGGAATTCCAGCAGCCAGCGCTGCGTGGGATCGTCCAGTTCGATGCAGTGGACCTCGAGCGTGCCCACTTCGGTGAGCGAGGTCGCGATCTGCACCGCGGTTTCACGCGCGCTCTTCGCGCCGCGCGGCTGCACGATGGTCGCGATCGGCGGCAGGCGGACGAAATCGCCGCCGGCGAGATCGATCAATTCGCCGGGTCGATACACCGTATCCGCGCTCGACGAGACAAGGTGAAACCGCACCGGATGCCCGAGCCGCAGTGCGAAGGTGCGATCCGCGATCAGAATCTCGTGGCCTTCTTCCGTACCGCGCGGCAGCAGGCAGATGCCACGTTGCACGGGTTCGGCATCGGGCTTGCCGTCGCCGGTTTCGTCGAGCACGAGGAAATAGCTGCGCGGCGAGCCGCCGCCGATCTTCGGCGCGTTGCCCGCGCGCGCGAGCGAATAGGCGACCGCGCCGCGCGCCACGGCGACGTCGGGATTGTCGTTGTGCAGCACGTTGAGCGCTTCGCCGCGCCACGTGCCTAAGGTGCTGGCCAGACGTTGCGTAAGCGCTTCGGCGCGGAACACGCCGCCGTTCAGCAGCAACGTGTCGGGCACGGGCAAGGTTGCTTCGTCCGATGAACCGGAGGGCTCGACGACGCCCAGCGCCTTGCGTGACTGCGCCGCGAAGCGGTTCAAAAACGCCGCGATATGACGCGTGACCGCGGCATCGGTCGCATAGGGCAGGCCGAATTCGACGATCGCGCCACGCGGCCGGCCAGGCCGTTCATGCGACGCCACCGCCGGAAAGAAACCATCGATGATGATCCGCTCGACCTCGTCGCGCGTGACTTGCGCCGTGCGCGCGCCGCCTATCAGCTTCGAGCCCGCACCCAGCAGTGTGATCGACGTGGAGTCGGGCGCCTGCGCGCCGAGCAGTTGTTCCTTGGCGTTGCGGCAACGCTCGACCAGCTGCGACAGGCTCGCCGCCGACAGACGCGCGCGCTCGCCCGGCTGATTCGAGCCGCCCGGCAGCCGCGCTTCCACCAGATGCGCGAGCGCCAGATCCATGTTGTCGCCGCCCAGCATCAGATGATTGCCCACGCCGATGCGCGTGAGCTGCGGCTCGCCGTCGCGCAGGCCGACTTCGATCAACGTGAGGTCGGTAGTGCCGCCGCCGACGTCGCAGATGAGCACTAGACGCGTGTCCGCGAGTTCGCTTGCGAGCCGCTCGCGATGATGAAACAGCCAGTCGTAGAAGGCCGCTTGCGGCTCTTCCAGCAGCTTCAAAGTGGGCAAGCCGGCCATGCGGGCGGCTTCCACGGTCAAGGCTCGCGCGCCTTCGTCGAACGATGCCGGCACTGTCAGTACCACGTCCTGGCGTTCGAGCGGCGCGTCTGGAAAACGCTGATTCCAGGCCGCGCGCACGTGCGCGAGGTAGCTCGCGCTGGCTTCGACCGGCGAGACTTTGCGGACGTCGTCGGCGGCGCCCCACGGCAGGATCGGCGCGGTGCGATCCACCGACGCGTGCGAGAGCCAGCTCTTCGCGCTCGACACCAGCCGGCCCGGCACCTGAGCGCCCAGCACGCGCGCGAGCCGGCCGATCACGACCGGCGGTGTGTCCTGCTGCGCGTCCTGCTGTGCATCCTTGCGCGCGCCGCCCTGAGCGACGCCGGACCACGGCAATTGCAGATCGCCGGGGTTCAGTTCGCCTTGCGCGGCCTGATAGCGCACCGAGGGCAGAAGCGGCCGCGCGGCCACCTCGCCGGGGCTCACCAGTTGCTCGATCTCGAAGACATGGATAAGCGGCGACCCACCCGGCGATCCCGCCTCCGCATAGGCGAGCACCGTGTTGCTGGTGCCGAGATCGATACCGACGCTGTACCGCTTCATCTCAGTCATGCATTCGCGTTGCCGCGCACGTCGAACTCGACCTTCCAGCGCTCGTCGGTGCCGCGCGGCACGGCTTCGAGTTCGAGCGTGCCTGCTTCGGTGACGCGCGCGTGCAGCTTCACCGGCACGACTTCACCGGCGTTGCGGCCGGAGGCGGGCAATGTCGCCTGAATCTCCTCGAGTTCCTGCAATTCCTCGGGACCCCAGAAGTCGAGCAGCGTGCCGACCTGATCCTGACGGCGCACCGACGACCCGAAGAAACGGAAGTGCACCGGCTCGCCGACCACCAGCCCGAATTCCTGCGCGGGCAGCTCGGCCTCGGTGCCTTCCTCCATGCCGAAGGGCGCGACGCACAGCGCCTGGATCGGCGGTTCGAGACCGGGCACGGCGGGCATCGCCGATTCGATCGCGATGTAGTACGCGCGCGCCGTGCCGCCGCGAATCCGCACGCCGCGGCCGCGTCGCACGTAGCCGTAATAGGCGGCGCCACGCGCCACGGCGAGATCGAGATCGGCGCCTTCGAGCAGCCGCGCCGGCGCCGCGCCTTCCGCGGCGAGCCAGTTGTTCAGCGTGCCCATGATGCGTTCGACCAGCAGCGGCGACTTGAACACACCGCCGTTGAACAGCACCGCCGTGGGATGCAGGAAGCTCGCATTCTCAGCAGCCGCGATGCCGCTCGTTCCCGCCAGTTCCGCGAGCGCGCCCACTTGACGGCCGAGGAACGCGGCGAGATGACGCGTGATACCTGCGTCCTGCGCATACGGCAGACCGAGCTGCGTCAGACCGGCGCGCGCGCGGCTTACGGGACGCGCGGCGCTGTCCACCTGCGGGAAGAAGCCTTCGAGAATCGTCTGGGTCAGTTCGGCGCGCGTGAGTTCGGTGCGGATCGAGCCGCCGATCAGCTTCGAGCCGCGGCTCGGCACGACGAGCGGCACGGTATCGGTGGCCGGATCGCTGAGCAGCGTTTCCTTGGCCGAGCGGCACGCGTAGGTGAGGGCGCGCAACTGCCACGCGTCGGCCTGGGTGCCTGCCGCGGCCAGCTTGCGCGCGACCACGTGCGCGAGCGCGAGGTCCATGTTGTCGCCGCCGAGCAGAATGTGTTCGCCGACCGCGACGCGATGCAGTTCGAGATTGCCTTCGCGCTCGATCACGGCGATCAGCGAGAGGTCGGTCGTGCCGCCGCCCACATCGACCACGAGGATGATGTCGCCGATCTTGACCTGCTTGCGCCAGTCGCCGCCGCTCTTCTGGATCCAGCTATACAGCGCGGCCTGCGGTTCTTCGAGCAGCGTCATGCGGCCGAAGCCCGCGGCCTCGGCGGCTTCGGCGGTCAGTTCGCGCGCGGCCGGATCGAACGATGCGGGGATCGTCACCGTGATGTCCTGCTCGCTGAACGGCGCGTCGGGATGCGCGTGGTCCCAGGCTTCGCGCAAGTGCGTCAGATAACGCACCGAGCTTTCGAGCGGCGAGACGCGCGCGACTTCGGGCGGCGCGTCGTTGGGCAGAATCGCCGCGCGCCGGTCGACGCCCGGATGGCACAGCCAGCTCTTCGCGCTCGTCACGAGCCGGATCGGCGTGGCCGCGCCGCGGCTGCGGGCGAATTCACCGACCGCGAATTCGCGCTGGCCGGTCCACGGCAGATAGAGGTCGCCCGAGGCGAGTTCGTCCGGGTGCGGCAGATAGAGGAAGGAGGGCAGCAGATCGAGGTTGTCGATCGCGCCGGGGCCCGTGAGCTGCGCGATCGGCAGCACGCCTTGCGAGGTCTTTTCGCCGTCGCTGGCGCTCGTGTCCACATAGGACAGCGCGCAGTGCGTGGTGCCCAGGTCGATGCCGATGGCGTAGCGTGATTGGCGTGCGTCGCTCATAGCTCCACCTCGGCCGGTGCGATCACTTTCGCGTTGTGGCTGTCCGCGAGCTTCGGCAGACGCACTTCGTCGATGCGCCAGCCGCGATGGCTGATGCTGCCGTTGAACGGCGCGCGACCGACCACATTGCCGGTCAGGCGAATCGAGGCCGCGTCGAAACCTTCGGCCAGCGTGACGCGGCTGCCTTCGGCTTCATCGCGCACCGGGCGGATCGTGAAGTGCTCCCGCAGCGTCGCGCGGCAACCGTCGTGCACGAGGCGCGCGGCCGCGCCGATATCGGCGTCGCTATAGCTCTTGATGTCTTCCTCGACGAAGTCGATGAAGCGCGCGTCGCGTTGCAGCAGGCCGAGCAGTTGCAAGGCAGCGTCGGGGCTTGCTTCCTTCAGGACGGGTGCGGGTTGCGGCGCGGGTGCAGGCGCCGGCGTGGGAGCCGGGGCGGGCGCGGCGCTGGTGGCGACGCCGCCGTCACGCAGGCGCAGGACTTCGGCGGCGAATTGGCCATCGCCGAGGATGCGGAAGAACGTGCCCACGGCCAGCGAAATCCTGCCGAGGAAGGATGGGTTCGAATCGGTCATAAATGCTCCTGAGATGCTCTGTTAGAGGACGAGCTGTCCTGGCTGCGCCGCACGCGGCCGGCCGCTGGAGCCGCGTCGGGCTTGAGCGGGCGGTCGTCGTGCGAGTTTGCTAAGGCCGTCGGCATGCGTGCCGACGGCGTCTGATTTACCGGGATGCGCGGCGCGGCTGGCGCGCGCAAAACCCGTATTTTGCCTTGTGGCGAGCCCGAAGCGGGCAAAGGCGGCCATTCTAGCGGGCAATGCGGCGAGATTGGCGGCTTGTCATGGGCGCGTGGTGAGCATTTCCGTGCGGCTCGGTCGCGCGATGTTCGCGGGATCTTCACGCCTGGTTCACGCATTGTGCGGGCCGAATTCGGCGACGACCTGGTCGATGAACGCACGCAACTTCGGCGTGACGCGGCTGGCGGGGAATACCAGATGCATCGGCCGCGCGGTCGCCTCGTAGCCGGTCAGCAGGCGCACGAGGCGGCCTGCCGCGAGTTCGTCCTTGACCGCGACTTCGGGAGCGAGCATCACGCCGCCGCCGTTGAGCGCGGCGGCCAGCAGCGCCTTGACGTCGTTGGCCTCGAAGCGGCCGGCAATCGGCACCGCCTGTTCGCCTTGTGCATCGGCGAAACGCCATGCGGTATCGGCCGGCATGCTCGTGTAGGCGAAGCTCAGACACTCGTGGGCCGTCAGTTCCCGCGGCGTGCGCGGTTCGCCGCGTTCCGCCAGATAGCCGGGCGAGGCGCACGCGACCAGCCGGTACGGCATCAACGGCCGCGCGATCAACGACGAATCCGACAGCGCGCCAAGGCGGATCGCGGCCTCGTAACCCTCATCGATCAGATCGACGAAACGGTCCGTCAATGTCAACTCGACGCGCACCTCGGGATGCGCTTTCAGATAGCGCGCGATCAGCGGTGCGAGACAGCAGGCGCCGAACGTGACGGGCGCGGTTATGCGCAGGCGTCCGCGCGGCGAGGCCGACAGTTCCTGAGCGACCGACTCCGCTGCCGCCGCGTCGGCGAGCAGCGCCTTGCAGCGCTCGTAGAAGATCTGGCCGATTTCGGTGAGGCTCTGGCGGCGCGTGGTGCGGTTCAGCAAGCGGGCGCCGACGCGCTCTTCGAGCGTGCTCACGTGCTTGCCGGCCATCTGCGACGAAATGCCAAAGGCGAGCGCCGCCGCGGCGAACGATCCGCTGTCGGCCGTTTTGACGAAGATTGCCATGCTGGTCAGTCGATCCATGATTCCCTATTCCTGCTTTCGACAGCCGTCGAATTGTGCATGTTTATCCGGTTTGAGATTTGAATCATAGTGGTTCTCACCGGCGAGCGTGGGCTCGACGGAGCGAACCCCGGACATGCATGGAGTGTGAAACATGAAGATAGGTATTCTCGGCGCCGGCTTTATCGGCCGCGCGATGGCGACTTTGGCGAAGCAGAACGGTCACGAAGTCATGATCAGCAATTCCCGCGATCCGCGGACCTTGATCAGCACGGCTGCGGCGCTCGGTTGCGCGCTCGGCACGGCGCAGGAGGCGGCGAGGTTCGGCGAAGTGGTGGTGCTCGCCGTGCCGTTCAGCAGCATCGACGCGCTGCCGGCGGTGGCGCTCGACGGCAAGATCGTAATCGACACCTGCAATCATTATCCCGAGCGCGACGGCCAGATCGAGGCGCTCGCCAGCCACGCCACGACCACCAGCCAGATGCTCGCCGCCGCCTTGCCGGGCGCTCGCGTGGTGAAAGCCTTTAACGCGATTCTGGCGAGGGACCTCGAAACCGATGGCTCAGCGCCGCATACGCCGAAACGTCGCGCGCTGCCGTTTGCCGGTGACGATGAATCGGCCAAACGCGTCGCGAGCGAACTGCTGGATCAGTTCGGTTTCGATCCCGTCGATGCCGGCGCGCTGGCGGACAGTTGGCGCTTCGAGCGCGCCAAGCCGGTGTATTGCATTCCGCTCGATCGAGCCGGCATGCTGGAAGGATTGGCTGCGGCACAGCGGGATGTGGAGTTGCCGCATGGGTCGTGGCGGCGTTGATTGGCGCACGGGCAGTTCAGACCCGAAGAGAGAGCCTTCAATTTGCCGGACCAAGGTATAAGCGAATGGTCGTACTCGAGCAACGGCTGCCGATTAGTTCTCTCCGGTGATCCGGCTCTGGAACAGCAGAAACAGCAACACTTCGGCTCGGATATACTCGTTTCGTCTGTCGTATGGCTTGACGCAAGCCAACCTCAGTGGCAAATCGCGTATCACACGTTCGAATTCCGTCCATGGTGGCGGGTTGCTATATTCAAACGCCGCGTGCTCGTTCGTTTGAACATGCGTGTTCCTGGAGGGCGATGTGATGCGCGTATTGCTCGTCGACGATCACGAACTCTTCAGAGCCGGTCTCGCACTGCTAATCAAAGAGCTTTTCCCGGATGTCGAACTGTTGCATGCGAATACGTTGTCGCTCGGCGTCAATCTCGCGATCACCGAGCGTCCGGACATCGTTTTTCTGGATCTTGAACTCCCCGACGGCCACGGTAGCGACGCGCTGATCCAGTTAAAAGACGCACGCCCTTCCTTGCCCGTGGTCGTGGTATCGGCCGACGAAAGTGTGGAGTCTGTCGGCCGATGCCTCGAATTACGCGCCATGGGCTACGTGCCGAAATCGTCTTCGCCCGAGGCGCTGCATGCCGCGATCGTTGCGGTACTCTCGGGCGGTGTATTCCTGCCCGCGGCGAGCATTGTCGGGCTGAAACGCGCCGCAGGCACAGACGAGACACAGGCATGCCAATCAGACAAAGCGCAACCGAACGATCGCGTCGAACCTTGGAATGCTCCGGGACTCGGACTCACGCCCCGCGAGTTCGAAACGCTCGCGTGGCTCGTGCGCGGTCTGCCTTCCAAAGCCATCGCGTCGAAGATGGGACTCGAAGATATTACGGTGCGTAAATACATCAGTCATCTGCTCGCGCATTTCAACCTGCGGCGCCGCACGGAACTCATCGTGATGCTGGCGGAGAAAGGCATTACGCTCGGGACGCTTTCAGTGCCTCATGGTTCGCGAGAGCGGGATTGACCTTTCGCTGAGCGCTGACGTACCTGCTGATCTCCACCAGCAGGTCGATGGGGGCGGAGGACTTGCGCAATAGCACGAACGGTTCGGGGAAATCGCGAAGGACCTGATCGGACAGCAGTTCGCCGGTGATGAACGCAACGGGAATCACGCCCGCCCACGCGAAATGACGCCTGATCCGCTCTGCTACCTCCTTGCCGGTGGCTCCGTCGCGCAGACGGATATCGGCGACGATCAGATCGGGAATGCGGCTGTCGTCGGCGAGCATGGCTTCGAATCCGGACATCGATTCAGCGGCGTGCACGAGCGCGCCCGCGCTCGAGAAAAGACGTCTCAGGCCTTCGAGGACGGTAGGTTCATCGTCGCACAGAAGCATGAACGTGCCAGTGAGATCGGGCGTGTAGGCGTCGCCATCCAGAGCCTTTGCGCCGACGGTCGGGGTCGATGCAGAAACTGCCGCATAAAGGGAAAAGCGCGAGCCGCGACCTTCCCCGGAAGCGAAGCTCATGCTGTGTCCCGGGAGAATATGAATCGCACGATGCACGATCGACAGCCCCAGTCCCAGCCCTTTTGACCGGTCGCGCCCCGGGTTGTTGATCTGATAGTACTCGGAGAAGATCGCCTCTCGATGGCCAGCTGCAATGCCGATGCCCGTATCCCATACGTCGACGCGCAGCCGTTCATCCAATTGCACCCAGCCAAGCACGACCCCTCCCGATGGCGTGTTCTTGATCGCGTTCGATATGAGATTCGATAAGGACCGCTTGAAGAGCGACCGGTCGGTCTCGATGGAGGGCGGGGCGCGTCGTCGCCCGGCGATTCTTAGTTCGATGCCGCGCAACCGGGCCGTCTCCCGGTATTGCTCGAAGACTTCGGTCAACAGGCCGAGGGTATCGACCGGAACGACACGGGGAACATATGAGCCCAGTTCGCTGTAGTCCTGAATGTCCTTGAACATGTCGAGGATGTCGGACGCGGTCTCCTCGATCACGTCGAGGTCGCGATCCACGGCGTGGCCGTCCCTGATCCTCGTGCGGGCGCTGCGGATGAAAAGGTTGATTGCGGCGAGAGGCTGCTGGATGTCGTGGTACGCCGACGAAAAGAATCGCTCTTTCTCTTTGACCAGTTCCTGCATGCGTCTGTTCTGCTCGCTGACGGCGCGCGACGCTACTTCAACGCGTGCCTTGGCGGCGCGCAAAGTGCGCCGGTACATGAATTCGCGCCTCGCGGCACGTTCCAGCGGAATACTGAGCAGCACGCCGACGATCGACATCATCGGCAGCATGGTGGCGTGCGCGGCCACCGACTCCACGCGCATTTCGACGCTCCCGCCGGCAGGTTTGAAATAAAGCATGATCAGATAGCTGACGACGCAAATCCCGATCAGCCACGCCGCCGTGATCACCCGAAGCCGAAAGGCCATGAATATCAGGAAAAGGCAAAACAGGAGCACTGGATAGACTTCCCGCCAGCCAAGGTCGCCCGGATAGAACTGCAGCATTCTCAGGCAACTGAACCAGCAACTGATCGTCCAGACAGCAAGCAGCCGGACGGCCCAACGTTCATCGAGTGCGCGCGGGGTCCAGAACAGCACGGGAATCGTCATTCCGATTGCTGCGGCGACTCTCAGGAGAATCAGTTCGTTGTGGTGCAGATGGGCGGGGTCGAGTGCGTCCAACCGGTAGAAGTCGCGGATGGAAAAGACGATCCATAACGCGGTGAAGATCGTGATGGCGAGCCGCCGCTGTACGGAGAACCGTCGCGCGTAGTCGCACCGGAACGCGCGCTCCTGAGCCGGTGAGCTGAACCTGCGCACCCTGAGGCCTGACGATCTCATGACGACGCCGATCAGGAAGTTCGCCGTCCGGGGATAGGGCAGCGTGCAATTCAAACAGAATAGCAGCCCGGCATCCGAAGTTATACCTACAAATGTAGCGTTCCGGATGCGCCTGCCAGATCGGGAACGCCTACATCTTTCCTTGCGCGATTGCTGCGCCCACCTACCTACGTGGGTAGCGATGGCGTCCGCGCAGACCGAGAATCAGTATGACAGCAACGGCAAACGAGAGTCGACATGTTTTCGTCATTGTCATTCGCCTCGCTACGCCGTCCTCTCCCGGACTGTGATTCGCATGGTTTCTGTTCTCGAAGCGCTCCGGGTTTGTCTCGTCCCCTCGCAACCGGATGTTGCGGCAACGTTAGTTAAAAGAGGTTCTTATGAAAACAGTTTTACTCCTGGCTGGCGGACTACTTTGCACGTGCGCCTGGCACGCCAATGCGCAGACCGCCGGCGCCAATCCGACGACCATGGCGCAGCCTAGTGCGGACAGCGCGGAAGGTCCGGACACGTCGGGAAGCTCCGTGTCCGGCGCTCCTGCCGCGCTCCATGGCAAAACCCGCGCGGACGTCTATCAAGAACTCGTGCGCTCGCAGAAGAGCGGCGAGGCGGCGGCGATGCAAGCGTTCTACAACGGCAGTTGAGTTCGCCTCGCTCATGCGATCGGGACTGTGCGTGAAAAGGGACGAACTATCCGCGGGCGCGCACCTGACGCGCCCGCACCCGACGCGCCCGCGCCTGATCGATTGAGCCGGTAGTAGTAGCTGACAGTTGCGTCATATGACGAACAGGATGTCATAGCCGGCATTGATCTGGCCAGGCAACTTGAAATGGTCGAGCAGCGTGCCGACCAGCAAAGAAGGCGCGGGCCGCGATGCGCCCGGCGCCGCCTCCCGAAAGCCGCTTCAAACCTTGACGACAGAGGCCTGATAGATCTCGTCGACGGCCTTCTCCAGCGCTGCGTTGAACTCGCTGTCGCTCATCGATTCCTTGAGCTCGTTGATCAACGCCCTCGAAAAGCTGGCGATCATGCCGTGATTCGAGGCGAGCCGTTGACACGCGTCGGCGCGCGTGTAGCCTCCGGACAGCGCCACCACCCGTGCGACACGCGGGTGTTCGATCAGCTGACGATAGAAGTCCGCCGCATCGGGTATGGTCAGCTTGAGCATCACGCGGCGGCTATCCGGCAACGCGTCGAGACCTTTGATCAGTTCGGCGCGCAGAGTGGCTTCCGCGCCCGGTTTGTCCGGACTCTTGATCGAAACTTCGGGTTCGAGGATCGGCAACAAGCCGTGCGCGTCGATCTGCGCCGCCAGTTCGAACTGTTGTTTGACGATTGCAGCGATCCCGTTTTGCGAATTCAGATTGATCACCGACCGCATCTTGGTGCCGCAGATGCTGAGCTTCGCGGCCCGCGCGAGCAGATCGTCCAAGCCAGGAATCGGCTTCATCAACTGGACACCGTCGGCTTCGGCCTGCAGGCCCTTGTCGACCTTCAGGAACGGTACGACGCCGCGCTCTTCCCACAGGAAGGCCGGAACGGGTTTGCCCTGAGCCTGACCGTCCATGGTCGCTTCGAACAGGATGGCGCCGATGATCTTGTCCCCCGTAAAGGCGGGCGCCGTGATGATGCGCACGCGCATCTCGTGTATCAGTTTGAACATCTCGGCGTCGCCGTTGTAGGCGGTCTCCGGAATGCCGTAAAGCCGCAGTGCGCCAGGGGTCGATCCGCCGCTCTGGTCCAGGGCGGCAAAAAATCCCTGTTTTTCACAAACTTGCGCCAGCATCTTTTCATCAGCCACGATCGTCTCCCTCTCTTTCACAGTGGAATATCGAACCGGCACGTCCGCTCGCGACGCGTCGAGTTGCATACGTTCAGTGTCACGATGTTAATGCAAATGTGAGATTTGACGAAAAAACGGTCGCCGGCGCGGCCAGTTGCCTTGCTCCGGCGTTCTTTCGGCACGGCGTTCAGGCGATCGACGCCGCAGATGCTGCGGCTGTGGCGCGCTGCGATGAGCGCGCCGTTCGAGAGAGAAGAATCATGTCGTTTTCGTAGCGACCGACATGCAAACATTATTTATCGACGAGAACTGTCTTGCCTTGCATACGTTGATTCCCATCCACCACCGAGCACCTTGCACAGCGTGATGAGGTTCGCGTCAGCGTCGGCCTTGCTCTGCTCGAGGTTGCTCTGCGCATCGAGCAACTGTTTCTGCACGTTCAGCACATCCAGGAAATCCACCGCACCTGCCTTGTACCGTTGCTGCGCAATCGACAGCGCGCGCTGGTTCAGACTCACAACCGTTTTCAGCCGGTCGCGCCGCCGCTGTTCGGCGTCATAGACGACCAGCGCGTCGTCCACCTCACGCCATGCCTGAAGCACGGTGTGCTGGTAGACAATCGCCGCTTCCTGCTGCTGCGCCTCGCGCAAATGCAGCGTGCCTTTGAGGCGTCCGCCTTCGAATATCGGCAACGTGATGGACGGTCCCACGACAAACTGGCCGGACGCCCAGTCGGCGAGATTCGACAGTTGCAGGCTCTGGAACCCGGCGCTGCCGTTCAGCGAAATGCGCGGATAGAAGTCGGCCTTGGCCATGCCGATCGTCGCGGTGGCCGCATGCAGCTGGGCCTCGGCTTTGCGGATGTCGGGCCGGCGCTGCACCAGTTCCGACGGAACGCCAATCGGCACCTGATCGGGCAGCGCCGGCACATCGTGCGGCTCGGCGAGCATCTGCTGCAATGCGCCCGGTTCTTTCGCCAGCAGCACGCCGATCGCATTGATCGTGGTCGTGTTGCGCGATTCGAGCGTCGGGATCAGGCTTTCGATCGACTCCGCCTGGGCCATCGCATTGGCGACGTCCAGGTCCGTCGTCACACCTTCATGCACCCGGTTTTGCGTGAGCTTGGTGACGTCGTGCGCGATGTCGAGGTTCTGTTTCGCGATCTGCAGCAGGGCCTGCGTGTCGCGCAACTGGATGTAGTCGCGCGCGAGTTCGGCGCGGGCGGACAGCAGGATCGCGTTGCGGTCCTCGTACGATGCATCGGAGAGCGCCGATGCGGCCTCGACACCGCGTCGTACGCGCCCCCAGAAGTCGAGTTCCCATGACGCGTCGAAGCCGAACTGGTACAGATCGTAAGCGGGCGAGCCTTTGGCGCCCGGCAACGGCGCGACACCGAGCGGTGCACTGCCCGAGGCCGACTGCGTCTGGCTTCCTGTCGGCGTGACACCAAGCAGCGAGAGAATGCCGTTCGGACTGCCGCGCTCGCGGTCGTAAGAGGCGGCGCCGTTGAGCGCCGGATATTCTTCGGCGCCGGCAATGCGCTGTTGCGCCCGGCTTTGCCGCAGACGCGCCGACGCAGCCGCCACATCGAGATTCGCATCGCTCAATTGCTGTTCCAGCGAGTCCAGTATCGGATCGTTGAACAGCGTCCACCATTGCGGTGTGAATCCGGATTCGACGGCCTTGCTTGCGGCCTGTGCGGTCTGGGTGCGGTTGAATACGTCGGGCGTGGCCGTCTGCGGAGGTTCGAAGTTCGGGCCCACCAGACAGCCCGTGAGCATCGAGCACAGCAGCAGCGCGAGCGCCGGTGTGCGCAGGGAGAAGTCACGCGTGTTCATTTCGAATCCGCTCCCGCGACCCGCATATCGGCGCGCCTGCCGACGGCGACCTCCGTTTCGACGGAAAGGCCCACACTCAATGCGGCCGCCGCCTGTTGTCCATGATCGATGGTGATTCTGACCGGCACGCGCTGCACGATCTTGGTGAAGTTGCCCGTTGCGTTATCGGGTGCGATAGGCGCGAAGCTCACGCCTGTAGCAGGCGCAAGACTATCGACATGCCCGCGGATCACCACGCCCGGAAAACTGTCGACCTTGATACGCACGGTGTCGCCGGGGCGCATCCTTGCAAGCTGGTTCTCCTGGAAATTGGCGACGATATAGGCCTCCGACAGCGGGACGATCGCGAGCAGCGGCGCGCCGGTCGTCACGAATGCGCCCACACGTGCCGAACGCCGTCCGACCTTGCCGTCGATGGGCGCGTGGATCTCCGTATACGACAGGTTGAGTTTCGCCTGCTCGAGCATGGCTTCGGCGCGGGCCAAGGCACCCGCCGCCTTGTCGCGCTGTGTCTTCAGCACGTCGAGGTTCTGCACGGTCGCCACCAGTGCGGCGCGGTTGCGCGCCTGCTGCGCGAGTTCCTCGGCCAGCGCGCTCGCCGCGTGCTGCTGCTCCTGGGTGGTTCCCGCACCGGTCTCCGAAAGATTGCGGTAGCGCGCGGCATTCGCACGCGCAAACTCGAGCGTCGCATCGTCGGCGCGCAGCGTGGCACGCGCCTGATCGACGAGCGCGGGCTGCCGTGCGATCTCGGCCTCGTAGTTTGCAACCGATGCCCTGGCTGCCGCCACGTCGGCCCCGGCACTCATCAACGCGGCACGAAAGTCGCGGTCATCGATGCGTACCAGTAATTGCCCCGCCTTGACCTGCTGGTTGTCTTCAACGAGCACCTCGGACACCTGACCCGCGACACGCGGCGCGACCAGCGTGAAATCGGCCGTCACATAGGCATCGTTCGTGGTTTCGCTGGTCGAGCCGGCAAACAGCCAGATGCAGGCCAGCACAGCGACGCCGAGTATGACCGCATAGGCGGCCAGACGGATCGTTCTGGGAGAAAATCGGGTAGCGGATGACATGGATAGCGTCGCTTAACGTGAAGAGGGCTGCGTTGTGCTCCACGGCGGATAGACCCGCACGGGCAACACCGGAATAACGAAGAGAAAGGCGACGGCGATACCGGCCATCACGCGATAGAGATCCGCCGACGTGAGCACGACGGCCTGCTCGTGGAGCCGGTGCGCGAGTTCGCCGAGCCCGTGAGCGGCATCGATGCTCTGGCTCGTGACCAGCGCGTTGTTGCCCAGATGGTCCACCAGCATGGCCGAATGAAAATGCTCGCGCGCGGTGCCCAGACCTTCGATGAGGCCGGTGGCCGCGGCGCCGGACAGTGTTTTGATGGTGTTGAACATGGCCGAAGCAAACGGGCCTTCAGTCGGCGGCAAGCCGGTCGTGACGCCCATCAGGATGCCCATGATGATCATCGGCTGCGCCAGGATCTGTAGCGACTGCAGCCAGTAGAAGTTCTCGCGAACCCAGTCCGTGGTCACGAAACTGCCGAGAAAGCACGAGATCGCCATCAGGCAAAGTCCAATCGCCATCACCCAACGGTGGTCGACCTGCCGCAGATTGAGCAGCGCGGCGGTCGCCGGGAGCGAAACCAGCAGGGGAATGGCCACCAGCAGAAACAGCGGCGTGGTTTGCAGCGGCCTGTAGCCGTGAATCTGCGCGAGATACTGGCCGGGTATGGCGGCGACACCGACCAGCAGCGTCACCGCGCCCACCAGGGTCAGCAGTCCATGCGCGAAGTTCCTGCGGGCAAGCAGCTGGAGTTTGAAAAACGGCAGCGGATGAAACCATTCGTTGATCAGGAACGCCACCAGCAACAACGTGCCGCCGCCAAACATCGTGGCGATAAACGTGGAGTTCAGCCAGTCGAGGCGATCGCCCTGCAGCAGGCCGATCACGAGCATGGCGATGGCCGGATAACCGAGTATGAAACCGGTCCAGTTGAATGAACGCAGCCGTTCGAGTCGGGTGGGGTCCGCCGGCAGTCCCCTGTAGATTGCCACGCAGCTGATGAGTCCGAGCGGCACGATTTGCCAGAATGCCATTTGCCAGCCGACGTATTCCGTCCATAACGCGGCGAGCGGCGTGCCGAGCGCGGGTCCGAAGGTGGCGGTCAGTGCATAGCCGGCGAGCCCGTATAACTTGACCTTCGGGGGCAGGTAACGCAGTGCCACGATGATCAGCATGGGCGGCAGACATCCGCCGGCGACGCCCTGCAGCGCGCGCAATACGTAGAGCGTCAGCAGGTTAGGCGCAAACGGGCAGAGCAATCCAAGCACCATCACGGCGAGCACGGCGCCGATCGTGAAGCGTTTGAGCGTGAACGTCACGCCGAACCACGGCGCGAATACCATCGTGGCCACGTTGGTCGCCTCGAAGAGGGTGGTCAGCCATGTCCCGTCGTCACGTCCGATTGAAAACGCGCCGCGGATATCGGCGAGTGCAACCGCGGTGACCTGTTCGTTCAATATGGCGAGCAGTGATGCCAGCAACATGCCGAGCAGGCCGATTGCCAGACGCAGCGGCAGTGTCGCTTCGCTCGGCGTTTGCTGTACTGGAACCGCTGAGACCGCCGCCGACGATGGCGCGAACTTCACTTCTCCTGTTCCAGTTATCGGTGCGTTGACGGTGTTCATAAAAAGTCCGGCTACCCGTGTTTAATGCGGCATTTCGTGGGGAAATCTCCGTGTCGCGCCCAGCGCTTGCAAAGCATTGCTGCCGCGCATTGGGTTGATGAAATTCTAGGAGTGGGCCCGGCTTTCTGAAAGCCGACACAGGTCGTGTATCAGGCCATTTCGTGCGCAAATCCGGCCAACGTCCCTGACGTTATGAAGACAGAGACAACGCGTTCACCCCAGGCAATGAATCTGCTCTTTGGACAGGACAGCCTTTTATTGACCTGGGGCGGCGCGAGCGATCGCCTTATTACGGGAATGCCGATATCGCGTTACGGCCGGCTCACGCCTTGGGCTGCACCGCTGCAAAGTATTGAGGCGCCTCGCGGCGATCGAACATTCCGTACTCCCGGACAATGCGGATATGCCGCAGGCGCACAGACTTGGGCAGGGTCGTATTGCGCTCGAAGGCTTCAGCGGCCGCGAGGTCGTCCCACGTTGCTACCGCGATCACGTCGCCGGGTGTCAGCAACGCGTCGAATGCGTCCCAGGCGACGAGGCCGGGTGCCTTCGTATCGAGTCCAAGCGCCTCTGCAACCGCTTGCGCACCCGCCAGCTTGACCCAGTCCGGCGCGTACTGCGCGTCGAGTAGCGTGACCGCCTTGCCAAGTCCCGTTTCGGTTGCATCGAGGCGTTGCTCGACCAACGTCTGCCCGGCCGGTACGCGTGTATCGGCGACGGTCTGGCCAATGCGCAGGCGATAGTCGGCAAACACGCGGTCGCGCGCCGCCTGCTGCACCTTGTGATGGTTCGTCGTCACTCGCCAGCGTATCAGCGACTTCTCATCGCGCCAGCTCGATAGCGAGAGCAGCCATCCATGGCGTGTCAGACTCGCGTAACGGGTGTTGTCGACGAAACCTTCGATCGCTTCGAGTTCCGGGCGCAGCATCTTGGCCATGCCGAGATAGGCGTCGAATTGTTCGGATAACGGATTGACTTCGAGCATTGCAGAAAACATGGATTCCTTGGTCTGGTTGGGGGCGCCTGGTCAGGTGACAGGACACGGAATCGCAGCGATGCAGCCGATTCATCAGCATGTGACTGTCGCGCGATGGCTGAGCTGATTGTCGGAGATGCAAAGGGCTTGTTGAAGCCCAGGCAGGCCGCGTATTGGGCCATTCAATGCGCGAATTCTGCCAGCCTCGTCACGGACAACCAGCCGCCGTGCCGATCCGGAAAAAGTCATTTTCCGTTTGCTCAACAAAGCCGTTGCCGCTGAGATGGAATATCGCAAAGGCCGCTTCGTTTGCTGGTTTAAAGCGTTCGAAATCGGGCCATTTGTAGTCTTCTTCGAGTCAAGCGCGCAAAGAGAGCGTCACCATGCAAGGCATGGCGCTTAAGATCGCGGCATCTTCCTGGCGTCCGATGACGCGGCGTCCCCGTGACGAGGGCGCGGGTCTATCGGCAAGCTGCAAACACATTGAAGTTGGAATCGAGATGGACAGATTACGCGAGATGGAGGTGTTCGTTGCCATCGTCGACGGAGGCAGTTTCACTAGCGCGTCGGACAAACTGGGCATGTCCGCTCCCGCGGTGTCGCGGGCGCTCACCTCGCTCGAAGCCCGTTTAGGCGCGCAACTGCTTGCGCGAACAACCCGTTCAGTCCGGCCGACCGAGGCGGGTATGTCATACCTCGATGCCTGCCGCAAGGTGCTGGACGCCGTCACGGACGCCGAAGCCGACGTCGCGGCGTGTCAGGACAACCCGGTAGGCACACTGACCATTTCCGCGCCGGTGCTGTTCGGCCAGCGCTTCATCGCTCCGTTAATCGATGCGTATGCCCAGCGCTATCCGGACGTCAGCATTAACGCGGTGTATGTCGATCGCACCACGCGACTTCTGGAGGAGGGCGTGGATGTCGCCATCCGGATCGGTCACCTGGGCGATTCGTCGATCTATGCCATTCCGTTGGGTTTTGTACGGCGTCGAACCTACGTGGCTCCGGCTTATCTCGCGGCGCACGGCGAACCCGTTCATCCAAGGGAGCTTGCCGATCACCATTGCGTGTCACTCACCGGCGTGACGAATCCGCTCGAATGGACGTTTTATGAAAACGGTTCGCGGCTATCGGTCCGGGTTCAACCGCGGATGATCGTCAACCTGGCGCCCGCGGCCGTGATGGCCGCCGTCGATCGCGTGGGAATCACGCAATTGTTTTCCTACCAGGCGGCGCCCGAAGTACTCAATGGAACGCTGCTGCCGGTCTTGACGGCATTCGAGCCCGAGTCGACGCCTGTCAACTTGCTGCATGTGGAGCGGCGCGGCGCGAGCGGTAAGATTCGGGCCTTCGTGGAGTTCGTGACCGAGACGTTGCGCAGAAACGTGCATCTTCAACAACACATGGAGACCGCGATGGCTGTGAATGAGACTTCTGGAAGTTTGCGTTCGGTGAAATAGAGTGTGCCGATGGCGCGAGTTTTTTATGCGGGCTCGTCGATGCCGCAAGTCGTTCAAGCGGATCTGGTCGACCCGGCCGGCGCGACGGCAAGACGAAGTTCACGATAGGCAGTCACCAGCGCATCGAGGCTGAACGAGCGGTTCAGGCCGCTTGGATTGGGCAGCACCCATGCGCGTGCGCCGCCGAATGTGGCGGGCTGCGGCCCCCACTCGATGTCGCGGCTGCCCGACATTGCGCTAAGCGCCATCTTGCCGAGGAAGGCCACGCATTGCGGCGCATAGCCTTCGATCTTCCGCTCGAACCCGGCAGCGGCCGCCCTGAATTCCCATGAGGACAGTTGGTCCGCTCGCGCGGTCGGACGCGAGACTACCGTAGTGAGACCACAGCCGTACTGAAGAAGCGTGTAGTCGTCGTTGGGCTCGATCTGTTCGGGAGTAAAGCCCGACAGATGAATGGCCCGCCAGAACCGATTACCTCGACCGGCAAAATGGCCGCCCGTCGACGCCGCTTGCACGCCCGGATTGATACCGCAAAATACGACGGATAATCCCGGCTCAAGCAGATCAGGAAGAGATTGAAGCAAATCGGCGCGAGTCACAGATGGTGTCAGTGTGTTCATTATATGAAGTACATTCGAGGCGCCGCGTGCCAACCAACCCGCGCAGGTTCTCGACCTAGTCGACCAATTCCAGTTCCGCTGTTTCGACTTGTTCTTCCACATCGCCCGATGTCCACTGCTTACCCGCCGTGCCACGGAATCGCTGGCGATACTGTCTGGGCGTGACGTTGAGCCGCCGGAAGAAAGTGGCTCGCATATGCGTGGCGCTGTGAAAACCGCAATTGAACGCCACGGTCTTCAGAGGCGCATCGGTTTCCTCGAGCAATTTCCTCGCGGTGTCGACGCGAACCTGTTCGACAAATGCCGAAGGCGTCACCTTCGCATACTTCGCGAATAACCGTGAGAAGGTACGCCGGCTGACCGACACGGCGCTGGCAAGCTGTTCGATCGACAACGCTTCGGTTATGTGCTCGGTCACGTAGCGGAGCACCTTGCCGACGATCGGATCCTGGTCCTTGCGCACTCCGACGTAAGGACTGTATTGAGATTGTCCGCCTTCGCGCTGGATGTAGACCACCAGACGTTTCGCAGCCCGAACCGCCAGTTCGTGCCCCCAGTCTTCGGCGACGAGCGAAAGACACAGGTCGATGCCCGCCGTCACGCCAGCGGAGGTAAAGAGGCGTCCATCGCGGATGAAGATCCGGTCGGGCTGCACGGACGCCTGCGGAAACTCGTCGGCGAGGCGGCTTGCATCCGCCCAGTGCGTCGTCACTTCCTTGCCGTCGAGCAGGCCGGCGTGCGCGAGCACGAATGCGCCGTTGCAAACGGAACCGAACCGGCTTGCGCCACCCGCCTGGTCTTGCAGCCACTTCAGAAATTCGGGCTGCGGCTGGACATCGGGCAAGCGCGGTCCGCCTGCCACCAGCAGCAGGTCGAATGGCGTGTCGAAGTCCGTATAGCCATGGGGAACCGTGAGTTGCATCCCGTTGGAGCAGGTCACGGTGCCGGCTTCGTTTCCTACCAGAAAGACCTCGTATTTCTGATGCTCGGGCAGAAATGTGTTTGCTTCCGCGAATACGTCCAGGGGGCCAGCGACATCCAGCGCCTGCACATCATCGAGTACAACAATGGCGACTTTCATGGCGTGACCCTCGTTCCTGATTGCCGGCGTTCATGCCCGCGTCCCTCGAGCGGGCCGGGCGGCCCACCGTTCGCGATCCCGCGCGCGTCTGGTGAGCGGCTTGCCCGCCTGCTCGCGACACAGGTGTCTCTTCGTTGAAGTCACTATAGGGGCGAAGCGCCACGGGATAAATGCGCTACCCCGAAAATCACTTGTTACACCAGGTGAGGGTATCCAGACCGGGAATGCTGTTAGGAAGGCGCGGGGATACGCCCGTTGGCTGTCGCGCACGGCGCCATCGGCTACGTGGCCCAAATCTCACCTCCATTGGCCAACGAAAGCGCCAACGATGCACACGGCCGCTGCGCCGACTACCTATGCTTGTTCTCATCAATGCGGCTGGGAACGTCAAGCCCGGGCGCACCAGAGAATCTGTCGCCGGCGAAATGCACGTCCGTCCCTAGCCCCTGGTTGCGTGCCGGACTCGCCACGATGAGGCTACCGCCGCCTCACACATGTCACGGTCGAAATTCAGGCCTGACGCGAATGGAGGACAGATTCATCATGTTGATGGAAAAAATTCAAAGCTCTTTTCTGTTCGGGGGCAACGCGCCCTACGTCGAGGAGCAATACGAACTCTACCTGGCCGACCCGGCATCGGTCGCGGATGAGTGGCGCGCGTTTTTCGATGCGTTGCGCGAAACCCCCGCTATCGACGGCAGCGACCGCGATGACGAGCCGCACGCGCCGGTCGTTTCCACCTTCGTCGATCTGGCCAGGCGCTCGCGCGCCACGCAGATCACGCTCGACGACGGCCTCGCGATCGCCAGAAAACAGGTGGCCGTGCAGTCGCTGATTGCCGCGTATCGCATGATCGGCACGCGCAAGGCGAAACTGGACCCACTGCTGTGGACGCCGCCGAAGGCTTCGATCGAACTCACGCCAGCGTTCTATGGCCTATCGTCAGCCGACATGTCTACGCGATTCAGCACCGCCGACACGTTTCTTTTCGACGAAGACGCCACGCTGCAGGACCTCGTCGCGGCACTCGAGCAGACTTACACGGGCACCCTCGGCGCCGAGTTCATGCATCTGACCGATGCTGGCGAACGACGCTGGTGGCAGATGCAACTCGAGTCGACCCGCGCGAAACCTTCGTTCTCGGTAGCGGAGAAACACCGCTTTCTCGAACGTCTAACGGCTGCTGAAGGACTGGAGAAGTACCTGCACACGCGCTATGTCGGGCAAAAGCGTTTCTCGTTGGAAGGCGGCGAATCGTTGATCGTGTTGCTGGATGAACTCGTTCGCTATGGCGCATCGAAGAAGGTCGCCACGGTGGTAATGGGCATGGCGCACCGTGGGCGTTTGAATGTGCTGGTGAATATTGTCGGCAAGCCGTTGCGCGCACTCTTCGACGAGTTCGAGGGCAAGAGCGGCGACTCTCTGCCGGCCGGCGACGTCAAATATCACAAGGGCTACAGCAGCGTCACGCAGACGGACGACGGGCCCGTCGATGTCGTGCTCGCATTCAATCCCTCGCACCTGGAAATCGTCAACCCGGTCGTGCAGGGCATGGCTCGCGCCAAAGGAGACGCCTCGAACGAGCGCGACGGTAGCGACGTGCTGCCCGTCGAAATTCACGGCGACGCGGCAATGTCCGGGCAAGGCGTCGTAATGGAGACGTTGAGCCTGTCGTACACGCGCGGACACGGCACGGGCGGAACCGTCCACGTGGTCGTGAACAACCAGATCGGCTTTACGACTTCGGATCCGCGCGATACGCGCTCGTCGTTCTACACCACCGACATCGCGAAGATGATCGAGGCGCCGGTTCTGCATGTCAACGCCGACGACCCGGAAGCAGTGGCCATGGCGGTGCGCCTCGCGCTCGACTATCGCACGACGTTCAGGCGCAGCGTGGTGATCGATCTTGTCTGTTTCCGCAGGCATGGGCATCAGGAACAGGACACGCCCGCCATCACGCAGCCTCTCATGTACCGCGCGATTGCCAGCCACCCGGGCGTGAGGACCGTGTACGCCCAACAGTTGATCAAGGAAGGCGTGGTGACGCCGGATCAGGTCAAGGATTACCTCGAAGCGCAGCGCGAAAGCTTCGAGCACGCGAGAGAGAGCAACGCTGTCGAGGCAGCGGACCAGACGGACGAAATACCCGGATGGCCGAAGTTTCTCGAGGACTATGCCGGCCCGGTTCAGTATGGGCCTCCGTTGTCCGCTCAGGTGCGTGCGCTGGCGCAGCAGGTCTCGACCGTTCCGGATGGTTATGAACTGCATCCGCTGGTCGGCAAGATGATCGCCGCACGCCGCGAGATGGCCGCGGGAAACAAGCGGCTCGATTGGGGCATGGGCGAGCACATGGCATTCGCCTCGTTGCTGAGCGCCGGGATCGATGTCCGCCTGAGCGGGCAGGATAGCGCGCGGGGCACCTTCAATCACCGTCACGCCGTTCTGCACAACCAGACGCGCACGAGCCGCTCGGAGGGCGTCTACATTCCGCTGGAGCATATCGGCGAGGGGCAAGGCCGGTTTACCGTGACGAACTCCATTCTGTCGGAGGCCGCCGTGCTGGCCTTCGAGTATGGCTACTCGACGGTGAACCGCAATGCGCTCGTCGTGTGGGAAGCGCAGTTCGGGGACTTCGCGAATGGTGCGCAGGTCGTGATCGATCAGTTCATCGCGGCGGGCGCCGCAAAGTGGGGGCAACTCAGCGGGTTGACGCTGTTCCTGCCGCACGGACAGGACGGGCAGGGACCGGAACACGCGTCGGCGAGGCTCGAGCGATATCTGCAACTTAGCGCGCAGGACAACATGCGGGTAGTCCAACCGACCACGCCCGCGCAACTGTTCCACTTGCTGAGGATGCAAGCGGCTGTCTTCGATCGCCGGCCGCTCGTCGTGATGACGCCCAAGTCGCTGTTGCGTCATCCGGAAGCCGTCAGCACGCTCGACGATCTGGCCACGGGTGCGTTCCGCGAGATTCTGGTGGATACGCAAGCCGAGCCGTCGCCTGCGTCGAGCGTGGAGCGCGTGATCGTGTCTTCTGGCAAGGTCTATTTCGATCTGCTGGAACATCGCCGCACGTCGGGTGTTGCCGATACGCCGCTCATCCGCGTCGAACAGTTGTATCCGTTTCCGTCCCGGCAGCTCGCCGCGGAGTTCGCGCGCTATCCGAATCTGAAGACGGTGGTCTGGTGTCAGGAGGAGTCGCGCAACCAGGGCGCGTGGAGCTTCGTGGAACCGCAGTTGCGTGAGATCCTGCCTTCGGATGCGCAACTGCGGTATGCGGGGCCGGCGGCTTCCGCGTCGACCGCGCCTGGTTATCACGCGGTCCACGCGGCGAGGCAGGCAGCGCTGATTTCGAGTGCATTCACGGACTGACGGCGCGTGCGTGGTGCGGTGATGCCGGTGCATCACCGCCATGGCTCAAATCCTGCCTGTCCTGGCCTGGATACGCGCTCTTTTATGCGTGTGCGCAGCCTCGATCATTGTCAGAATGAACAAAGCCGTTTCTCACGATACTTCCAGACGCACATCAAAAAAGTGCTGGATGGGCTGCGCTTTGTACGGAGAACCCGTTTGAGCAATCGCCCATAAGCTGGTCAGGAACATACGCTGTTCTCGAGTTGGAAGGGAAATCGACCTTAGATTTTTGGCCGCTGATGTTCTCAGCGCCCGTTTCCATGCGAGCCAGCCATGACCCAAAACCCCAACGTTGCTTTAGACGCTCTCCTGAAACCGCCGGCTGCAGGCGAAGCGATGTCGGGCGCCGACATCATCCTGCGCGTACTCAGCGAGCAGGGTGTGGATACCGTATTCGGTTATAGCGGCGGCGCCATTTTGCCGACGTACGACGCCGTGTTTCGTTTCAACGAAATGCACGCGCAAACGCCCGAGCGTCAGATCAAACTCGTCGTGCCCGCCAATGAACAGGCTGCCGGCTTCATGGCCGCCGGTTATGCGCGCGCGAGCGGAAAAGTCGGTGTCTTCATGGTGACGTCGGGCCCCGGCGCGACGAACGCGGTGACGCCGATCGCCGACTGCAACGGCGATTCGATCCCCGTCGTCCTCATATGCGGGCAGGTGCCTCGTGCCATGATCGGCACGGATGCCTTTCAGGAAGCGCCCGTCTTCAACATCATGTCGGCGTGCGCAAAGCAGGTGTTTCTGGTCACCGACCCGGCAAAGCTCGAACAGACGCTGCGGACCGCATTCGAAGTCGCGCGCACCGGCCGTCCAGGTCCGGTCGTCGTGGATGTGCCCAAGGACATCCAGAACTGGACCGGCACTTACCAGGGGCAAGGTACGCTGGAGTTCAGAGGCTATTCCGACCGTCTTCGAATGGTGGCGAAAGGCGCTCGTCTCGATGAGGGCAAGCGCAACGACTTTTTCGGTCTGCTGGCGCAAAGCAAACGGCCGCTGCTGTATGCCGGCGGCGGCATTATCACGGCCGGCGCAACCGCTGAGTTGCGTCGCTTTGCCGAGCGTTTCGGAATCCCCGTCGTGACCACGTTGATGGGTCTCGGCGCGATATCCGTGAGACACGAACTCGGCCTCGGCATGCTCGGCATGCACGGCGCTGCGTGTGCGAACTACGCGGTGGAAGATTGTGACTTCCTGATCGCGGTGGGTGCCCGCTTCGACGACCGGGTCGCCGGTGGTCGCCCCGACGCATTCGCGCCCCGAGCGCGCCATGTCGCGCATATCGACATCGACGAGGCGGAAATCAACAAGGTTAAGCGGGCGCACTGGGCGCACGTGGGCGACGCCAAAGAAAGCTTGCTGTCGCTGATGAAACACGGCCCCGCCGTGCAACCGCGTTTGGACTGGCTCGATCGTATCAAGGAGTTGAAGCGAGTCTACGGTATGAACTACGACCGGAATAGTCCGGCAATTCAGCCGCAATTCGTCGTCGAAAAGCTCAGTGCCCTGACCGGCGGGCGAGCTATCGTCACCACGGGCGTCGGCCAGCATCAGATGTGGGCTGCGCAATTTTTCGACTTCGTCGAGCCGCGCAGCTTCCTCACTTCGGGCAGCATGGGGACCATGGGTTTCGGGCTGCCCGCGGCTATCGGTGCTCAACTGGCGCGGCCGGATGCCCTTGTGATCGACATCGACGGCGACGGCAGCATCCGCATGAATATTGGTGACCTGGAAACGGCCACCACTTATGGCGTGCCGGTCAAAGTCCTGTTGCTGAACAATCTCGGTGACGGGATGATCCGGCAATGGCAGCGTCTCTTCTACGAGGGCCGCTTGTGCGTGAGCGACAAGTCGCTGCATCGCAAGGATTTTGTCATGGCGGCACAGGCCGACGGGTTCGAGTTTGCGCGTCGCGTTGCCACCCTGAACGAACTCGAGGACCAGCTTAAGGCCTTCATCGAATTCGACGGACCGGCTTTCCTCGAAGTGATGGTCGACGAGAACGCCGATGTGTTTCCGATGGTAGGGCCGGGGCAAAGCTACGCGAATATGGTTACCGGGCCGTTCATTCCGTCCCGGGCCGAGCCGGAAGCCAGAGGGAAGGGCGCGGAGCGTCAGGCGGCTGCGGATATGTTCTAACCCCGCGCCGTGTGTGATTCTTGCTATCTTCCGCGCCCGCTCAGAACGACGTGCCAATCTGAAACTGGAACTTCTGATACTTGTCGGTCGCATGTTTGACGACAGGAAAGCCGAGTGACAGCTTGAGCGGGCCGATCGGTGAAATCCATTCGAGACCCGCACCATAGCTGTATCGCAAGCCGTTGGCGCCGGTGCTGTTGCCTTCGTCGCCCCAGACATTACCGGCATCGAGGAAGGTGAATACACGCAGCGTCCGGTCCCAACCGCTGCCCGGCAGCGGGAATGTCATCTCGACGTTAGCCACCACCATCCGCGAGCCGCCGATCGGGTCGCCGGTCGTCTTGTCGGTCGGCCCGAGCGAGCCGGCCTCGTAACCGCGCACCGAGCCGATGCCGCCCGCGTAGTAGTTCTTGAAGATCGGATAGGCCTTGCCGGCAAAACCATTGCCGTAACCGCCTTGCAGGTTCAGGCCGAGAATGAAGCCGCGCGCGAACGAGTAGTAGTACTGCGCCTGCACGTCTGCTTTGTAGTACTCGGTGCCGCCGGCCGGCGTGCCGACTTCGCCGTTGGTCTGGATGAAGTAGCCGCGGCTCGGCACGAGTGCGCTGTCGCGATTGTCGCGAGCCCAGCCTGTCGTCAGCGGCACGTTGTTCACCACGCGGCCGAATTCGGAGACGTAATCCAGATAGCTTTGCGGCGTGGAGGAGTCCGTGTTCAGGCGGTTCTGTTCGAGGCCAACACCGAAATAAACCGTATCCGCTTCGGAAAACGGAATGCCGAATTTCAGGTCCGCGCCCATCGTGATGATGCGGAAACTCGTATCCGTGTAGTTGTAGAGCGGATAGCTGGTGCGGTAATACACGTCGGTGATCCGCTTGATGCCGTCCACCGTGAAATACGGATCGGTCTGCGTCACGGTTAGCGTGCGGTAGGTCTTCGCGGTGTTCACGTTCACGGCGAGGCTCGTGCCCGAACCGAATACGTTGTCTTGCGAGACACCGGCGGAAAGCACCACCTTGTCCGTGGATGAGAAGCCCGCGCCCAACGTAATCGCACCGGTGGGTTTCTCGCTCACCTTGACGTCCACGTCGACCTGATCGGGCGAGCCTTCCACCGGCACGGTGGTGACGTCGACATCGGTGAAATAGCCGAGCCGGTTGACCCGGTCTTTCGAAAGCGTGAGGCGGTTCGAATCGAACCACGAACTTTCGAGCTGACGCATTTCGCGGCGCACCACTTCATCACGCGTGCGCGTGTTGCCGACCACGTTGATATGGCGCACATAGACGCGGCGGCTCGGGTCAACCTGCAGTGTCAGATCCACGGTATGGCGCTGCTGGTCGATCTTCGGCACTGCATTGACGGTAGCGAACGCATAGCCATATTCGCCGAGCTTATCGACGATCGCCTTGGTGGTGGCCTGCAGTTTCTCGGCGGAGAAACGTTCACCGGCTTTGATATTCACGAGCTTTTTCAATTCGGCTTCGCGATCGAGCAGGTTGCCGGCAAGTCCGATCGACGCAATCGTATACGGCTCGCCTTCATGCAGCGTGACCGTGAGGTACATCTCCTTCTTGTCCGGCGTCAGCGATACCTGGGTCGACTCGATACTGAACTCCAGATAGCCGCGATTCAGGTAATACGAGCGCACGTGTTCCAGATCGCCGGTCAGTTTGTCTTTCGCATACAGATCGTTCTTCGTGTACCACGAGAACCAGTTCGGCGTGGACAACTGCATCTCGTCGCGCAATGTATCGCTGCTGAACGCCTGGTTGCCGATGAAGTTGATCTGGCGGATCTTCGCGCTCGGACCTTCGGCGACCGAGAACAGCACCGCCACCCGGTTGCGGTCGATCGGCGTGATCGTGGTGGTGACTTCGGCGGCATAGTAGCCGCGCGTCAGGTATTGGCGTTTCAGCTCCTGCTCGGCCTTGTCGACCAGCGCCTTGTCGTAATAGCGGCCTTGCGACAACCCGACCGAACCGAGCGCCTTGGTCAAATTTTCCTTGTCGAACTCGTGAATGCCCGCGAAATCGATCGTGCCGACCGCGGGACGTTCCTGCACAGACACCACGACGGTATCGCCCTGCGTCGAAATCCGTACTTCGTTGAAGAAGCCCGTGGCATAGAGCGCGCGAATCGCCTCCGATGCCTTCTCGTCGCTGAAGGTGTCACCTTGCTTGATGGGCAGATAGGCGAACAGCGTGCCGGGCTCGACGCGTTTCAGTCCCTCGATGCGAATGTCCTGCACCACGAAAGCTTGCGCAGCGTGGGCGGATCCGCTCGTCAGTGCGATACCGGCGAGCGAGAGCGCACCGGCTAGACGGCTCGTTAATACTTGAAGGTTCATCTTGGGTTTCAGTCCCGATGCATCGCACGACAACGCGCAACAGAGCGATGCATTCGAAACGACGTGCCTTGGCTCTGGAAAGCGCGAAGTATAGGGACGCGTGCGCCGTCGATCGTTACTGAAAACTTTCCGTCCATTAGGGTTGCTAACGTGCGCGCCGTGCTCGTTGGGCAGGCGTGTGTGGTTTGGCAGCGGAGCGCCGAAATAAAGCGTTACAGAACCCAAGGAAGCGTAGGGGGCGTGTAACCCGGCAGCCGGCGTGCGCTGCTATCGTCCAAGGGTCGATTCCGCTACCTGCGAAACGCGTTTCTGGAGAAGCGATCATGATTGAATATCTTTCACCCGCGGTTCTCGCGGCGGTCCTGCGTGTCAGCTCGACGCCGGTCTTTTCGATCCATCTGGCTCTGGCCTCGCTGCTCGCTGCGCGCGAGGCGTCCGGCAGCGCGCCGGCCACGGCGGACGGCACAACAGTGAGCCGTGCAACGCCCCGGCAGGAGGGCGCGGGCCGTGTCTGATGTGTCGACCTTCATGCTGAATTCGATTACCGACATGCAATTGACGGCGGACGGCCAATATCTGCTGATTCACGGTAATCAACCGACGGCGGCGTTGCATCGGTCGGTACTCAACGACTTGCTGGTCGCGTTGCCGAATGCCATCGAGCACGCCGACCGTGTGCTTCATAACGATCAGGAGATGGGTTTCGCGCTGCACTGCCAGGGATGGGAAGTCGGCCGGCTCGACGGTATGGAGATGGTGGTGATCCGCTTCCGGCTATCCGGCAGCGCGGGCTTGTCGTTTTCATTACCGGCCGGGCAGATTCCGTATCTGCTGCAAGCGCTCGGGGGCGCGGCGGGCGTGAGTGCGGCTGGCGCGAGCGAGCCCCGCTCGAACGACATGACGCTTCAGTAAAGCCCGCTCGATCCACTCGCGCATGACGCGCTCGAACGGGCGCTTGCCCGGCTTTCTCTTCACCGCGCTGCATTGCTGCGTCCTTTATCCTTTCCGGGCATTACCTGATTTGATACCACGCCGTGTTTTTCAGCGTCTGCGTTTGCGGCCGCTCGTTCCTCTCGTGCTGTGCGCGGCGGGATGCGCGCCCCTTGCCGGTCACGCGCAACTGGCCGGCACCGCGGCAACGCCCGAATCGCTCGACGGCATCTGGGGGCTGCGCCTCGCGCCGCAATTGAGCGAGCAAGTACTGCGGCCGGGCGACCGGCCCGTCACCTTCGCGATCGCCGATTCGATTACCACTACGGCCGGCACGGATGTCGCGTTGCAAGGACACGCGCAGTTGCGGCGCCCGGCGTCGGTCGTGGCGGGCGACGCGCTCTATTACGACGTCGACCGCGACAAGGCCGATGCTTATGGCCACGTGCATCTCGTCGACAACGGCAACGTGTTCGACGGCCCGGACGCGCATTTCTACGTGGAAGCGAACGAAGGCTATATCAGCGTGCCGAAGTACAGGTTTTATCTCAGCGGCGGCTGGGGCAGCGCGGAGCGCGCGGATGTGCTCGACAACGAACGCACCGTCGTTCGTCACGGCACGTACAGCACGTGTCAATGCGAGTCGGCACCGGCTTGGTATCTGAAGGCATCCGAATTCGATATCGACAGCGGCAATGATGAAGGCATTGCCCACAATGGCGTGCTGTTTTTTCAGGGCGTGCCGCTGCTGGCTAGCCCGTGGCTGTCGTTTCCATTGTCGGGTGTCCGCCGCAGCGGTTTCCTGCCGCCGACGTTCTCGGTCAGTTCCACCAACGGAGTCGACGTCGCATTTCCGTACTACTTCAATCTCGCGCCGAACTACGACCTGACGCTCACGCCGCGCATCATGTCGCGCCGAGGCGAGATGCTGACGGCGGATTACCGCTATATCCAGCCCAACGATTCGGGAACGATGTCGCTCGCGTGGCTGCCACACGATGCGATTACCGGAACACAACGCTATTCGATCGCGTTGAATCAGAACTGGAATCTCGGTTCGGGCCTGAGCGCCTATGTGAACTACAACCGCGTGTCGGACTCGACGGTATCGACGGATCTGGCGTCGGGCGTAGCGTTTCCGACCGGCTCCACCACGCTGTATCAGCAGGAGGCGGGCCTCAACTATACGAATGGGCCGTGGAGCGTGCTGGCTCGCGAGCAGCGCTGGCAGACGTTCTCGAGCGACTCCACGTATAACCGCGAACCGCAGGTCAACGTGCGATATGCGCGCTATGGCGTGGGCGGCTTCGACTTCGGCGCGGAAAGCGACGCGACGCGCTTCACGATCTCGTCTTCGGATATGACGCAAGGCAACCGTTTCGTGTTCAACCCTTACGTGAGCTATCCGATCGAACGGCCCGGCTGGTTCATCACGCCGAAGCTCGCGTGGCATTTCGCCGCCTACGATCTGACTTCGATCGGTACGGACGTGCCGGCCGGTGAGCCGAAGTCGTTCAGCGTGAACGTGCCGACCTTCAGCCTCGACTCGGGCATGCGGTTCGAGCGCAGTGTGCGGCTGTTCGGACAATCGTACATACAGACGCTCGAACCGCGGCTCTTCTACGTGTACACGCCGTATCGCAACCAGGCGTTCGTGCCGCTGTTCGATACGGCGACGGCCGATTTCGGGCTCACGGAACTGTTCATGCCTAACAGCTTCGTCGGCAACGACCGGGTGTCGGACGCCAATCGCGTCACCGCCGCACTGACCACGCGTTTTATCGATCCCGCGAGTGGCGACGAGCGCGCCCGCTTCATTCTCGCGGAGCAGTACGACTTCCGCACGCCGCGCGTAACTCTCGAAACCGGCGATGCGCTCAGTACGGTCGCTCGCACCGGGGTGATCGCGGGAGCGTCGTACAAGGTGGGTCCGGATTTCACGACCGAACAGGCCGTGGAGTACAGCCAGGCCAACCATTACCTCACGCACGCAGAAGCCGGCTTCGGCTGGGCGCCGGGCTCACGCCAGGTGTTGAACGTCGCGTATCGCTATACGCGTGCCAACAGCACGCTCGATTATCAGCCGGTCAATCAGTTCATCGTGTCGGAGCAATGGCCGCTCGCGCACAACGTGGTGAGCGTGGCGCGCGTGAATTACGACATGAGCACGCACCGTCTGATCGCGGGTTTGCTGGGCCTAGAGTACGACGCGGATTGCTGGTCGTTGGGCGTGGCGTTCGAAAAGTACACCAACGCCACGAGTTCGACCGCTTCGCCGAGCACGGGCACGCGTGTGCTGATGCAGCTTCAGCTGAAGGGCTTCTCGCAGGTGGATAACGGCCTGCTCAACCAGTTTCGCGCGAACGTGCCGGGCTATACGCCGGCTTCGACGCTCAACGAACCGACCTCGCGATTCAGCGACTATCCGTAAGCGAACTCATGGCTTGTCTCCCGGTTTGCCGCGCACCAGCGACTCCGGATGGCGCTCCAGATAATCGGCTAGCGCGTTCAGCGATCGTAGCGTGCGGGTCAACTCCTGCAGCGCCTGATGCACGTCGGACTGCAACGGCGAGTCCTGTTGCAAAGTCGCCTCGGCCGAGCCGAAGGTTTGCCGCGCGGCAGCGAGCGTGTCGCGCGCCTGCGGCACGACTTCGTTGTTGAGCCGGTTGAACAGCGCGTCGGCGTTTTTAAGCGACGTGTTCAGATTCGAACCGAGCTGATCGAACGGAATCCGGTCGAGCTTCTTCGCGATGTCGGCCACCTGCGTTTGCAACGCGTCGAGCGTGTTTGGAATGGTCGGCAGCTGGATCGGCTCGTTAGTGGTGTCGAACTTGACGGGCGCGGCGTTGGGGAAAATGTCGAGCGCGATGTACAACTGGCCCGTCAGCAGGTTGCCGGTGCGCAATTGCCCACGCAAGCCGCGCTCGACGAGACGCCGCAACAGTTCGTGGCTGGCCGCGGTACCCGCCTCGGGCATGGCCGCGCCGCGGGACCGCCGGCGCAGGCGGTCAGGGTACAGATCCAGCGTCACCGGCATGACGAAGCTGCGCGCTTGCGGATCGTATTCGACGCCGATGTCCGTGACCTGGCCCAGCACGATGCCCCGGAAGTCGACCGTCGCGCCCACCGACAGTCCGCGCAGCGACTGACTGAAGACCATCACGGTGCGTACCCGTATGCCGTCTGGCGCGCGCATGGCGTCCACTTCGTCGGCGGCGAGCCGGAAGTCGGTTTTCTCCGCGGCCGGCGTGCCCATCGGCTGACCTGGCGGCGTCTGGAAGGCGAGCCCGCCGACCAGAATCGCCGCAAGCGACTGCGTGTTGACGACAAAGCCGGTCGAATCGAGCCGCACGTCCACGCCGCTCGCATGCCACCAGCGCGAATTCGAGCCGACGTACTGATCGTACGGCGCGGCGACGAACACCTGCATGGTCACGCCCGTGCCGTCCTTGTCGAGCGAAATGCCGTAGACCTGACCCACCTGCACGCGCCGGTAGAAAATCGGCGAGCCGATATCGATCGAGCCGAGCGAATCGCCGTGCAACGTGAAGCGGTGGCCTTTCTGGGCGGCGGTGATGGGCGGCGGCGTCTCCAGCCCGACAAACTCGGTTCGCGTCTCCGTCGAGCGGCCGACATCCACGCCGATATACGCGCCCGAGAGCAGTGTGCCGATGCCCGACACGCCGGCGGCGCCTACGCGAGGGCGCACCACCCAGAAGCGGGTGTCCTTGACAGCGAAGTTCTCTGCCTGCCTGGTGAGTTGCACGGCGATCTGCACGTGCGTGCGATCCTTCGACAGCGTGATCGACTTCACCGAACCGATTTCGACGTCCTTGTACTTGACCTGGGTCTTGCCGGGTTCGAGGCCTTCGGCGTTGTCGAAGACGATGGTGATTGCCGGGCCGCGCTCCGTGACCGCCCTGACGACCAGCGCGAGACCGATCAACGCCGCGATCAGCGGCACGACCCAGACGAGCGAGGGCAACCAGCCGCGCCGCGGCACGATATCGGGATCGGGCAGATCGGGCGGCAGGGCGGGTCCTTGTGGGCTACTCATTGCGAAGCTCCGAAGCGTGGCTGGGCGCGGCCTGCCTGTTGCTCGCCGCGCGCGCCCGCAAGCGGGCGCGGATCGAATGGCAACGCCGTGCTCGCCGCTCGTTCCGGGGCGCCATACGCCGGGCGCCCACACGCGATTGCGCCCGGCGGCGCCGACGCCGCGCTCAGGGGTTCACGGCCTCCCACGACGAGTCCGGATCGAACGATTTGAGCGCAGCGGCGGCCGCCGCCGAATTTGGGCCGAGGTTTTTCTGATAAATCTGTCTGTCCTGATTGACGATGAAGCTCATCACGCCCGTTTTCCCGTATTCAGCGGGCCACGCGAGCACGGCGTAACCGTTGGTCATCGCACCGTTCTCGACGTAGTTCTGACTGCCGCCTCTCGCATGCGGCCCTTGCGCGGTCAGAATGCGGAAGTGATAGCCGTAGTAGCCCTCTTTCGAGATGTTGCCGGTAGGCGGCATCGCCGCGGCGAGCGGGCCGAGCGGACTCTCTTTTTCACCCGACGCGCTCGGCCAGTACAAGCCGTCGTGCTGGCCCGGTGTGCTGACGATGCGTTGCGCGTAATGCTGGGTCGACGCCTGATAGTCGCTTTGCGCATCGAGAATGGCGAGCGATATCATCATGGCCGCGTTCTCGTTGCGGCCGATGCGGCGGGTCGCGATCTCATCGCGGGCGGCAGCGGGATCGAAGCGCCAGCCTCTCGACGTCTGCACGAGCGGAATCGGCAACGTCCAGCCGCTGGTGCCGACCGACAGATGCTTGCTCGCGTGGCCGTTCAGCGGCGCCGGATCGTCGACGATCTGGTGTCCCTTCGACCATGCGCCGAGAAAGTCGTAGATATCCTGTTCGCCGATGTTTTGGGTCGGAATGAAGCGGGTGAAGTCCTTGCCGAGCACATGCTGCATGGCGGGATGGTCGCTGGTGGCGAGCGCTTCGACGAACGCGTCGACAGCGGCCTCGGGCGTCGGATACACAGCTTGTGCATGCGCTACGGACGCGCCGCTCAACAGCACGGCGAGCCCGAGGGCGGCAGCGGCGCGGCGCGGGCCGGGCGCGAGGGCAAAGGCTTCGGCCAGACGTGCGCCGGGGATGTGGAACATGCGGAACATGCGGATGCGGATCATGAGCGGCTCCTGTGAGATCGGTTCAATGCCGGCCGAAGTGACGCTGGCCGCCACCGCCCGCGCCGAAGCCGCCGCCGCGTTGCTGGCCGCCGCCACCCGCGCCGAAGCCGCCGCCGCGTTGCTGGCCGCCGCCACCCGCGCCGAAGCCGCCGCCGCGTTGCTGGCCGCCGCCACCCGCGCCGAAGCCGCCGCCGCGTTGCTGGCCGCCGCCACCCGCGCCCAAGCCGCCGCCGGCGCGTTGCCCACCGCGCTCGCCACCGCCTCCCGCTCCCAGATTGGCGGCGCGTTGCTGACCGCCGCCGTTCGCCCCTAGACCGCCGCCGCGGTTGCTCGCCTGCGCCTGCCGGCTGGCTTGTCCGCGCTGCACGTCGCGCTGCGCATCGCCGCCATTGCCCGCGCCACGCAACGCGTTGTCGCGGTTCACGTTCTGCGCGCCGTCGCGAATGCCGCCGGCCATGTTGCCGCCTTGGTGGATACCCTGCACACGCTGGCTGGCGGTTCCGCCCAGGTTCTGGCCAGTGCGGTTCTGCAAGGTCTGCTGAGCCTGCGCACGCGAGGCCGCCGCTGCCGACGTATCGCGTCCGCGATACGCATCTCGTTGCGCGCTGCCCACGTTGGCCGAGGTATTGCGGTTGAAGGTCGAATTGCGGTTCCAGTTGGTCGTGCTGCTATTCACGTCGAGCCGCCGGTTCACATTGATGTTGTTGAACTGATTCACGTTGATATTGACGCTGTGATTGTTCCAGTTGACGTTGCTCCACAGCGAACTGGTGATCGCCACACCGACGCCGAACGCGAGACCGGCGGCGAGACCGCTGGCCACGGCATAGCCTGGCGGGGGCGGCACATACACGGGCGGGTAGGCCGGATAGGGCCACACGCCGTAGACGACCGTGGGGTTGTACGTGGGCACATAGACGACTTGCGGGTTGACCGGCACGATCTGGATCGTGCTCTGCTCGACTATCACTTTCTGCTGCGGGGTGGTCTGCAGGTTGCCGGCCTTCTGCGCCTGTTTGCGCAGTCGCTGCACGGAGTCCATCACGTCGTTGGGCTGCGCGAGAAAAGCGTTGCCGAGCTGCGTGACCCAGTCGGGTTTCGACGCCATGGTGGCCAGCACCTGGGGAAACGCCACCAGCGATTGCACGCTCGGGTCCCACGGTTCCGACGCCACCGCCTTCACGGCGTCGTCGCCCTGGAGTTTCGGATTGGCCTTCGACCATGCCGCCGCCGCCGGCACGTCTTGTGGAAAAGTGGAGGCCATCAGCACCTGCGCGAGGAGCGCGTCGGGGTAGAGCGCGAGCGGCGCGGTCAGCGAGTCCAGTTGCTGGTTCGAGATTTTCGCCGGAGTTGGCGCGGCGGTTTGCGCATGAGCGGCCGGCGCCGCGACATCGAGCAATAGCGGCGGGCCGGCCAATGCGGTCAATGCGGCGAGAAGAATTCGCGATCCTCTCTGGTATGCCCTGGAGCGTTTCACGATCAGTTCTCCCTTGTTGGAAGTTGTTTGTGGCGCAGTGGTGCGGTGCGTGAGGCGTCGACGCCGGGACCGTGCCCCGAAGTAGCCGGTCGCTTAAGACGGGGTGGATCACCGGCGCAGCGCTCGGTGATGCAGGAGTCGCGATAATCGAACTTCAAACGGACTCCGAATTGTGTTGCGAGCAAGGTGTTTCTGAATTATCCGGTCCATGTATTCGCGGCGCATTCATGACAACACGCGGAACGCGCCGCATGCGCAGCGTGAGTGATGCATGCGAGACACCGTGAATCGCAATGGCACGATCACTAATAAACCTTTCCGCCGACGTGTGCAAACTTTTGGTCAAAAAATTCTGGTTGAATTTCCTTTGTCGATGGATTAACGGCGTGATGCTTGCCGGATTTTTTCGGCGGGTAGCGCTTCTGACAAGCCGAAGCGCACGCCGGAAAAGCGCGCACGCTGAGGGCCGGCAGGTTGACGCCTTAACAAACCTCGAAGATCGCTTCGACTTCGACGGACGCCGCGGCGGGCAGGGTGGCGACGCCGACCGCCGTGCGCGCATGCCGGCCACGTTCGCCGAACACCTCGAAGAAAAGATCGGAGGCCCCGTTGATGACTTTGGGCACGTTCGGATAACCAGGCGTTGCATACACGAAGCCACCGACGCGGTGGCAGCAGACCACGCGGTCCAGGTCGCCGTCGAGTGCGATTTGCAATGCCGCCAGCAGGTTCAGCGCGCAGATCTGCGCGGCTTGCTGTCCGGCCTGAAGGTCGTGAACTTCTCCGACCGGGCCGCTGAATTTCACTTCGCCTTCCCACTCGCAGATTTGTCCGGAGAGAAAGATCAGTTGGCCTGATCGTGAAAACGGTTTGAACGCGCCGCGCGGAGCGGGCACGTTCGGCAGGGCGAGGCCGAGCGTGTGCAGGCGGGCGAGAGCGGTGCCGGGGGCGTCGTTCGATGTGGATGTGGTCATGGCGGTGTGGAAGGTTCCGGTTGAGGGTAAAGACGGCGAAGGTTCGGGCATCCATAGAGCGTGGATCGACGCGCGCCGGTCGGGTAGCCCAATCATGGCACGGCCGGGCGCAGGTTAAAAACGTGTTAATGAGGCTCGACGCTTCGACACGAAGCAACGGCAACGAACTATCCATGCGCGTGAGCGTATGATTTCGCAACCTCTGCGAAACAGGAGTCGCCCATGCAACCGCGTGTCCACCTTCTCTTCATTACCGTCCTGGCCGCTGCGCTGAGTGCCTGCGCACAGACCGGTCCCGTCGAGTTCTCCGCATCGGGCGCAGACGCGCCGACGCTCAACCGCGCGGACGACATGGACTTTGGTCCGATGGACAGGACGATCGAACAATGCAAAGCGGTGTCGCGCAGCGCGGGCCCAGGGCAATGCACGAAGGTCCGTGCGTACGAATCGTGCATGAAGACCAAAGGCTATATCACCGTGCTCGGACCGGAAAATCCGCAGGGCTGCGGCGATCCGGAATGGGAAAAGGATGTACGCAAATGGCTGCGCTGAAGCAGTTCATTGGACATTCGATGCGAAAGCCCAAATAGCGCAAATGCGGGCGCGCGGGAAAGCGCGGCTGTCAACATGACGCAGTCCATGTCGAACGAGCCCGCGTGCCGCACGCCCTGAAGCACATGCCGAGACGCACACGCGCCAGCGCTATCGCGCACAAAGCGTCACGATCTCCGCCGCCGACGCATCTCGACGCGCAAAAGTGCGCCGGTCCATCCACTCGAAGCGGCCCGATGCGAGTGCTTTACCGCTGACCACGACGCGTTGGCGGCACGCGATCAACTCGGCATCGGCGAGCTTCTTTCCGGCTTGCGCGAGGCGGTCGTCCATCAACACGCTCAACCCTGCGGCCTGTAGTTCGCGCCGCAGCGTTTCCGCAGCCTCCTGCCGTTCCTGACGCTCCCAGTCAATGACCGTGAGCACGACGTCGAAGGTGTTGAACGACTCGCTGCCCCAAAAGCCGCGCTCGTCGCGCTGCCGGCTGAGCAGGAGCATGGCGAGGCGCGAGATGCCTACGCCGAAACAGCCCATTCTGACGAATTTGCCCTTGGCGTTCACCAACCCCATGGCTTTGGAGTAACGGTCGCCCAGGTCGAAAATATGCGCGCATTCAAGCGATGTCTGACCGTCGGTCTCGTCTTCGCCGAGCTCGCTCACGACATGAAACTCCTCCGAACTTTGCCCGCCGATTTCCCCGTTGTCGCTCGACTTCACGATGGCATCCAGCCCCAGTCGGCGGAAGATGCGCAGATAGGCTTCGCGCACGGCCTCGTACGCTGCGCGCGCGCCGTCTTCCGTGGCATTGAAGGAATAGCCGTCTTTCATGATGAACTCCTTGGCGCGCGCGAGGCCGCCGCGTGTCCTCAGTTCGTCGCGATACTTGTTGCCGAACTGATAGAGGCCGAGACTCATGTCCGTCCGGTTGTAGTGCGTCCTAACCATCTGCGTGGCCAGTTCTTCGCACGTGGCGCCGAGGCAGAACAGCCGGCCGGAACGGCTTGTGAGCCGCATCAGCTCGTCGCCGTATGCATCGAGCCGCCCGGTTTGCCGCCACAGATCCGCGTCCTGCAGCAGGCTCATCTGGATTTCGCAAAAGCCGGCGCGTTCCATCTCCTCGCGCACGACGCTCTCGACGCGCCGCTGCGCTCTCAGACCGAGCGACATCCACGAGTAAAGTCCCGCGGCGTCCTGATGGACGAGGCATGCCTTGCGGGCGAGATCGGTCAGTTCCAGACGGGTGTTGTCCTGCTCGAAGAAACTGTTGGCAAAAAATTGCTGCGAGAATTTCATGATGTGCTCCGGATTCAGAATTCAGCGTAAAAAAAGGCCTGAAATGAAAAAACGCCCGCAAGGGGCGTCCGGATCATCGATTCTCATGCAAGGCGCGGGTGCTTAGCCTTTTTCGCGCGCATATTGAGTTCTCGAGCAGACTCCGGCCGCCATGGCGGGCACCGGAGGTCGTTGCGGGAGAATGCTCAAAATGCGCATGATGTATTGCTGCTCGTGCCGTGCTCGGTTGTATTCAATAGCGGAACATACCGCACCGGAATGATCGAGGCGGATCGCCGGTTGGCTTCGCTTCCTCTTCGTTCATTCATTGCTACTCTGCACGAAACGCAGCGCGGCCGCAACCCTGGTTCGAGTGCAATGACTGTTCTGCGCGGGTCGGCATGTGCCGCTATACCGGTTCGCCCAGCGTGCGCCTCAACGCCGCGAAGAACAGTTCCGACTGCGTTCGCTCGCTTTGCACCTGATGTGCCACGCGAGCCGCGAGGGCAGGGTTCACCGGCTTCAGCGCGCGCCCCGTGGAAAGCGCCAGCACCTGGCTTTGGCAAGCGCGCTCCAGATAGTAAAGATCATCGAACGCGTAGTCGATGCGCTCGCCGCACACCACCACGCCGTGGTTGCCGAGGAACGCGATGTCGCTGCCGCTCATCGCGCGCGCGATGCGCTCGCCTTCCGCGGCGTCTAGCGCGAGGCCGTTGTATTCGCGGTCGAGGGCGACCCGGCCGTGAAAGCGCATGGCGTTTTGCGACAACGTGGTGTCGAGTCCGCAGTCCTCCGTCAGCGTCAACGCCGTGGCATAGGGCATATGCGTATGCAGCACGCAATGCTTGCCCGCGATGTCATGGACCGCCGCGTGAATGAACATGGCGGTAGGCTCGACCTCGTGCCGGCCGGCGACGCGATTGCCGAGACCATCCACGATGAGGATGTCGTCCGCCTGGATTTCATGCCACATCAAGCCGCGCGGATTCAGCAGAAAGAGGCCCTGGTCGCCGGGCAGTGCGATGCTGAAATGGTTGCATACGCCTTCGCCGAGGCCGTGATGCGCGGCCGCGCGCAGTGCCAGCGCAAGGTCTCGCCGTAAGGCGGCGACTTGCGGGGCGTGAAAGATGGCGTCTTCAACAACCGGGGTAGCTTTCATGATGGTGTCTGCGTTCGTCATGGTGAGGAGAAGGCTTCATGGCGCCGGCCTCCCGACAAACGTCGGCGAGCGGACAGCGGCTTCAGGCGCGTGCTCGCGCAAGCCTCGCTATTTCCGCGAAGTGTTGCGCGCCGGTGAGCAAAATGTCGTCGTTGAAATCATACGTTGCCAGAGGTCTCGCTCGTGAACTTGCTGATCGAAAACAGCCTGCGGAATCGATAATTTTTCTCGACGGCGCGTTTGTCGACGCGACAACGGCCGGTCGCCGCTTCAATAGGTGTAAGAGGCGATCACGCCTTTAACCGTTTGCAGCGACTCCCGGAGTACGGGCAGATCGACGGACCCCAGCGCCACGCGAATCGCGTGGGGTACATGCTCCGAAGTCGAGAAAGGTTCGGCCGTGGAGACAGAGATTCCCTCGCGCACGAGCGCCATCGCCACCACGTCGGCGCGAACCTCTTCCGCGAGCGGAAGCCAGACGAAGTAGGACGCGGGATGGCAAACGCGCCGCAGTCCGGCGAGAACCTCGGCGGCCATCGATTGCCGGAGCGCCGCATCGCGACGCTTCTCCCTCTCCAGGCGCGTGACGGTGCCGTCGTCGAGCCAGCCGCAGGCAATCGCGGTCATCACCGCAGCCGTGTTCCAGGTGGTGGCCCGGATCGCACGTTCGAGCGGTGCGACCCAGCGATCGGGCGCGGCGACGAAGCCGACTCGCAGGCCGGTGGCGATGCTTTTCGACAGGCCCGAGACGTACACCGTCGTTTCAGGCGCGAGCGCGGCCAACGGGGGCGGCGGATTTTCCGCGAGGAAGGCATACGCGGCGTCCTCGATGATGAGCAGCCCGTGCTTGCGGGCAATCGACACCAACTCGTGCCGGCCCTGCGCGTTCATGACGCAACCTAGCGGGTTATGGAGTGTCGGCATCGTGTAGATGGCGCGCACTTTTCTGGTTCGGCACAAGCGTTCGAGCGCCTTGAGGTCGGGGCCTTGGTCGGAAACCGGAATCGGCGCCAGTTCAAGCCGGATCGTTTCGGCCAGCACCTTGAACCCCGGGTAGGTCAATGCGTCGACCGCGACGACGTCGCCGGGCTTCAGGAGCGCCAGAACGGTTGCGGTCAAACCATGCTGCGCGCCGTTCACGATCACGACCTGAGCGCCTTCGACGGCTAGTCCTCGAGACGACAGGTGGCGCGCGACGATCTCGCGTTCATGCGTGCGGCCTCCATGGGGCTGATAGCGCAGTAACGCGTCCAGATCGCCGGAGGACGCGAGTTGACGCAAGGCGCTTCTGAGCAGTTCGGCTTGGCCGGGAAGCGACGGATTGTTGAAATTGAGGTCCGCCAGGCCCGCGTCGCCGGCGTGCTGGTCGATGCCTAGGCGCGCCGGCAACGCAATTTCCCGCACAAAAGTGCCGCGGCCGGTTTCGCCGCTGACCAATCCCATTGCGTCTAGCTCGGCATAGACCCGCGACGCGGTGACGAGCGCGAGTCCCTCCTGCGAGGCGAGCTGACGGTGAGTCGGCAGACGCGTGCCGGGCGCGAGGCGTCCGCTGCGAATGTCCATCGCCATTCTGTCGACCAGCAATTTGTAGCGGGGCGTGGGCATGCGCGAATGTATCCATGACAATTATTTGATTGTATTGATTCTCGGCCATACGATGGCACATCGCAACTCTGTTCTCGTAGTCGCGTGATGGGCCGGTAGTCATTGGCGCGGCCTCATCAAGCGACGGCAAACAGTCAGCGCCCCCTGACTCACGGACGACATCATGCACATCGCCATTCTTACCTTCGAAGGCTTCAACGAACTCGACTCGCTCATCGCACTCAACGTGCTCAATCGCGTCAAGAAACCGGGCTGGCGCGTTTCGATCGCCTGTCCCACCGCGCGGGTCAAGTCGATGAACGGCTTGGTCATCGAAGCACAGGCTTCCTTGCAAGAGGCTTGCGATGCCGATGCCGTGATCGTGGGCAGCGGCGTGCGTACGCGCGATGTCGTCGCCGATAGCGAGTTGATGGCGCAGTTGCAACTCGATCCATCGAAACAGCTACTGGGCGCGCAGTGTTCCGGCACGCTGGTTCTTGCCAGGCTGGGCCTGCTCGATGGCGTGTCGGCATGTACCGATGTCACGACCAAACCGTGGGTTCAGGAAGCCGGGATCGATGTGTTGAATCAGCCGATTTTCGTCAGCGGAAACATGGCGACGGCCGGCGGGTGTCTCGCCTCGGCGTATCTTGCCGCCTGGATCATCGCCCGGATGGAAGGAATCGATGCGGCGGCGAGCGCATTGCATTACGTCGCGCCCGTGGGAGAGAAAGAGGACTACGTGTCCCGCGCGATGGGGCATATCACGCCGTTCCTCGAAGCGGACCTGAAGCCTGCCTAAGTCATGAGGGAAGCAAACCGCCTGCTCGGTTTCCTGCTAATCCTCGTATGAAATCTCCCGTTTAATCCATCTTGCACATTGCGGCGGCTTGATCCGCCGCAAACCCATCCGCCTCGATCACTCGAAACCGCAGCCGCCGCCGCAGTAAAAAAAGAAAGCTTCTCCAGCGCCTTCAACGCCGCTTAAACGTCACTGCCCAGTCAAGCGGTTTCTTCGTCCTCTGCTTTTTGTCAGCGTTTCAACTGCGCAAAAACCAACACTCATTCCTCGACAACGTTTGCGCCGGCTCAATCCGTCCCAATCGGTATGTTTGGCTATTTACAAAATTGGAGGCTACCGAAATACTTCTGCAACGACTTGAAAGTTCCCTGTCAACGAGAAGTCATGCCAATCCGTTGAACACGGACGTCACCCGTCGCGGGTCGACGCAACTTCTAATTCGCTTACCCCCATGAACACAGCGTTTGCCCTAAGGTCGCAGCAGTCCGGGGAAAATATTACCAACGATTACAAACCGGGCCGTCGTTCGCAGGTGTGGTCTGGAAGGTCAGTTCGCGCATGAAAGCATTGAGTGTTCTCCATAGCGAGTCGTCGCGGGGGTGGGGAGGCCAGGAAGTTCGCACGCTCAAGGAGATGGTCGCCTTGCGGGCGTTGGGTCACAACGTCGAACTCGTGTGTCCGGAAGACGCGCGTCTCGGTATACGCGCGCGTGCCGACGGCTTTGCCGTGCATCATGCGCGTATGCGCGCGGGCGGCGATCTGCGCTCCATGGTCACGATCCGCTCGCTGCTCGCGCGTCGCCGCTTCGACGTGCTGAATACGCACAGCGGCCATGACAGCCTCGTCGCCGGCATGGCGGGGCGGCTCGCGGGGACGCCGTTCATCGTGCGCACGCGGCATCTGGCGTTGCCGATCACGTCGCTCGCCACGTACAACTGGCTTCCTCATCGCGTGGTCGCGGTCAGCCATCATGTGCGCGACTATCTGATCTCCGCGGGCGTGCAGGAAGACCGCGTGGAGACGATCTACGACGGCATCCTGAAGCCGGAAGCGGCGACCGGTTCCACCTTGCGCGATGAACTCGGGCTGGACGCCGATGCGACGATCGCCGGCATGGTGGCGATCATGCGCGAGAAGAAGGGCCACGAGGATCTGATCGCGGCCGTCAGGCCGATGCTGGCCGAGCGCCCCAATCTGCATGTCGTGATGGCGGGCGACGGCGTGTGGTTCGAGAAGATCAAGGCGATTGTCGACGGCATGGGTCTGGCGCATCGCATTCACCTGCTCGGCTTTCGCACGGACATTACCAACGTGCTGCGCGGCTGCGATCTGTTCGTCTTGCCGACGCATCAGGAGGCGCTCGGCCAATCGTTTATCGAAGCGATGGCGGTGGGTTTGCCGGTGATCGGCACGCGCGTGGACGGCGTGCCCGAGTTGATCGACGACGGCGTGAACGGCTTGCTCGTGCCGGCGCATGACGTCGATTCATTGCGCAGTGCGCTTGCGCGTCTGATCGACGATGCGCCGCTGCGCGCGCGCCTGGGGCTCGCCGCGCGTCTGAAGACCGACAACCGCTTTACGGTGGACGCCATGGCCAACGAGACCGTCGACTGCTACCTGCGCGGCATCTATGCCGGGCGCGCTTACTACGGTGAAAGGCGGGCGGCGGCATGACGAAGTTCGCGCGCGCGGTGCCCGTGCTGATGTATCACCACGTCAGCACGTCGCCGGGCATGATCACCGTCTCGCCGGAACACTTCGCCGCGCAAATGGCGTATCTGGCCGGCGCGGGTTATACGACCATCGGCAGCGCGCAACTGTCGGCCTATCTGGCGGGCGAGCCCTTGCCGAAGAAGGCCGTCGTGCTGACTTTCGACGACGGCTATCTCGACAACTGGGTGCACGCGCATCCGGTTCTGCAGGCACATGGATTGACCGCGCTGTGCTTTCTGGTGACGAGCTGGATCGGCGAAGGGCCGGTGCGTGCGCACGCGCGTTCGGGTGGCGCGCTGCCTGCGTTGCTCAATCATCGCGATGGCGAGTTGGCGATCGAAAACGGTGAACCCGATCGCGCGATTCTGCGCTGGTCGGAAATCGACGCGATGCGTGAAGCCGGCACGTTCGAATTTCACAGCCACACGCATAGCCATGTGCGGTGGGATCGGGTGTCCGCCAATGCAGAGCAAAAGTGCGCCGGGTTGACACGCGATCTCGCCAGCGCACGTGCCACGTTCGAGCAAAAACTGGGCGCCGTGTCGGATCATCTGTGCTGGCCGCAGGGATACCACGACGAGGACTATCGGCGCATCGCGGCTGAGGCCGGCTTCCGCCACTTCTACACGTGCGAGACGGGTTCGAACTATTCAGGCCGCAACGATGGCGCGGCGCGCTCGATCACTCGCCTTGAAGTGCGCGACCGTCCGGCTTCGTGGCTGGCCTCGCGATTGTGGGTGCATACGCGGCCCGCGATCAGCCGCGCGTATCTGAGGATCAAGCGGTAACGCGCTGGAGTCCGGTTTGGCGCCGCAGCAGGGGACACTTTCTCCATGCCGGGCTGCCCGTCACAACTGCGACTCGATCGGCAACAAACCCAGAAACCAGATGCCGACGCGCTTCATGCGCGACACACCAGGTTCGTCGAGTTCCCTGACTGTGCCGTCCGGCGCGGTGTCGATCCACACGATCCTGCTCGTGCCGTTCGCGTCCGTGCGGGTTTCGAGCCGCCACGCGAGCTGATCGAGCTTCGGCTCGACGCCATCCGCGACTTGCGCGGCGAGTGGGGCGCTTTCGCAGTACACGCCGATTTCCGTATTGAGCGTAATCGACCGAGGGTCGAGATTCATCGAGCCGATAAAGATGCTGCTTCTGTCGAAGACATAGGTCTTCGCATGCAGCGAGGCTTTCGAGGAACCCAGAATCGATTTCTTCTTCTCGCCGGCGTCCTCGTCCGGCGCAGGCTTCAACTCATACAGATGCACACCGGCGTCGAGCAGATCCTTGCGATAGCGCTGATATCCCGCGTGAACCGCGGCGACGTCGGTGGCGGCAAGAGAATTCGTCAGCACCGTGACGCGTACGCCGCGCCGAGTTTGCGCGCGCATCCATTCCACGCCCTTTTTGCCGGGGACGAAATACGGCGAGATGATCAGCACTTCCTTCGCCGGCTCGACACTCAACGCATGGAACTGCGATAACAGATGTCCCTGCGGGTCGCCGGGCGAGCGGGTGATCTTGGCGGGATCGTCGTAGAGGAGCGTCGCCTTGCCCCAGGAGAAGTCGGCCTCGCGCGCTTGCAGCGTGTCGCGAAGGCGTGCTCGCGCCTGCGTGACATACGGCGAATCGTGCTCGGCCGCGACGAACGCCGTGAGCTTCGCGCGATAGGCCGGCAGCGCGTCCGGCTCGGCGGCATGTCCGGTCAGACTGGCGATCGGGTACGCGGCGTCCGAGTTCCAGAATTCGTCGAAGGCGTTTGAGACCTTATGCACCACGGGTCCGAAAGTCAGCACGTCGAGGTCGCCGAAATCGACCTCGCTGGATGCGCCGAAGTACTCGTCGCCGATATTGCGGCCGCCGAGAATCGCGGCCTGGTTGTCCGCGATCAGCGACTTGTTGTGCATGCGCCGGTTGACCCGGCTGAACTCGAGCGCGGTCCCCAGCTTCTTGAAGGTGCGGTTGGCGATCGGATTGAAAAGCCGTATTTCGATGTTGGGGTGTGAGCTGATGGCGAGCAGGACTTTATCGTCGGCGCCCGTGCCCAGATCGTCCAGCAGAATGCGAACCCTGACGCCGCGATCGGCGGCTTTGAGCACCGCGTCGGCCAGATGGCGGCCGGTCAGATCGTCGTGCCAGATGTAGTACTGCAGGTCGAGAGTCCGCTCGGCCGTCTCGGCCAGCACGATGCGGGCGAGCAGGGCATCGACGCCGTTGGGCAGCAGATGGAACGCACTGTTCTCGGGGTGCTTGCGCTCCTGCGGGATAAAGGCGGTGGCGAGACGCGTGCTGTCCGTGTCGGTCAGCGCGTGCGTCGCGGTGCGGCCGGTCTGCGGCGGCAAGCTCGCGCAGGCGGACAGCAGCGTGATCAGCAAGACTGCAACGAGACCGCGGAACGTCGCCATGGTTGTGCCCTTCGAGCGTGCGTGTCCGTAAGATAGCCGCAAGCGCGGGGCGCGTCGAGTAGAGCGAAGTTGCCGTGTAGCGGCGTGGATAGCGGCGATGGGTCGGTTCAGGTTGAAGCATTGCCGATGCCGCAACGGCGGCCGGACGAGCGGGGAGGCGGGCGACGCGGATCCGCGCGCGTCGCATCGCATTGCGGTGAACCCGGGCGAGCCTACGAAAGCTCGGCTCGCCCGAAGGCGAACTGGCGCTCGCTCAAGCGCCCGTGTATGTCGCTGTCGCGCTGAAGTCGAACGCGGTCAGCCTGGCATGGCGCTCGGCGCTGTCATTCGAGAAACAGAGCGCTAGCGCACCCCACGCTGCCGATCCGACCGGCGGCGCGGGTCACCGGTGCATCTGCTGCCGGTTGCCTGCTCGCGCGCCGCACCTTTGCCTCAGTTCAGGGCGACGGCCGCGGCGGCGCTTACCGGTGAGCCTTCAAGCGCCACCGATTGCGTGCCGTCCGGACCAACGGGCACGTCGCCGACGAGCGTCGTGCGATACAGTTGCCGGTCGAACTCGAGATCGAAAATATCCGTGGGCGCGAGATGTGCCGTCGCCCGGTTGTCCCAGAACGCGACGCTGCCTGCCTCCCATTTGAAGCGCACGGTGAACTCCGGCCGCGTGACGTGTTCCCAGAGCAGTTCGAGCAACACCTGGCTTTCGCGCGGGCTCACGCCGACGATCGACTTCAGGAAACTCGGGCTCACATAGAGCGCCCGCTCGCCCGTTTCCGGATGAACTCTAACCAGCGGATGTTCGGTGACGAGCGTGCGTTGCTCGACGGCTTTGTTGAACGCTTCGGTGCCGCTCGCGCCGGCCGGCGGCGTGAAACGGTGCAGCCCGCGCAGACCGTCGACGAACCCACGCAGCGGTGCGGAAAGCTTCTGATAGGCCGCCACCAGGTTGGTCCACTGCGTGTCGCCGCCGTAAGGCGGAATCGTCACGCCGCGCAGGATCGACGCCCACGGCGGATTGAGCGCGGCCGTTACGTCCGTGTGCCAGCCGGTCCACGGACGTTGCAGCGTTTGTCCCTCGAAACGCGTCGCTTTGCGGTACTTCGAAATCGAGTAGACCTCTGGATAACCGTCCACGTGACCAAACACCGGATGCCCCAAGGTCAGTTCGCCGAACTGCGCCGAGAACGCCACGTGCTGCTCGTGCGTGAGGAACTGCTCGCGAAAGAAAACGACGCGCCACTTCAGCAGCGCGGCGCGAATCTCCGCGATCTGGCGCGCGTCGAGCTTCTGCGTGAGATCGACACCGTGGATTTCCGCGCCGATATGCGCGGAAAGCGGCGTGACCTGAATCGACTGTATGTCCTGCACTGCGGCTGCACTCATGAAAGGCTCCTGATGTCTTGATGTCTTTGTGAAGAGAAGGTGTCCGGCAGCGTGCCTGCCGTTGCCAGATCAGCCTGCTATCGCGGCTACCTGCGGCGTCGCCGACGCATAACGATTCACAGGGCGCGGCAGCCCAAGGTTTTCACGCAGCGTGTTTCCCTCGTATTCCGTGCGGAACAGTCCGCGCCGTTGCAACTCCGGCACCACCAGGTCGGCGAATTCCGTCAAGCCGCCCGGCAACCATGGCGACATGATGTTGAACCCATCGGCGCCTTCTTCTTCGAACCATTGCTGCAACTGGTCCGCAATGCTGCTGGGCGTGCCGACCACCTGCTGATGCCCACGCGCGCCCGCGATGCGCAGATACAGGTCGCGAATCGTCAGGTTCTCGCGCCGCGCGAGATCGAACAGCAGCCGTTGACGGCTCTTGCCGCCGTTCGTTTCCGGCAGTTCGGGCAACGGCCCGTCGACGGGATACTGCGAGAGATCCACGCCGCCCGACATATTCGACAGCAGCGAGAGACCGACGGTCGGATGAATTAGGTCCTGCAGCGCGGCGAATTTCTCCTCGGCTTCTTCCTGCGTGCGGCCGACAATCGGGAAAATGCCCGGCATGATCTTCAGATGATCCGGCGCGCGCCCATATTTCGCGAGACGCCCTTTGACGTCGCGATAGAACGACTGCGCTTCCTCGAGCGTTTGATGCGCGACGAAGATCACCTCCGCGGTTTGCGCGGCGAGTTCGCGCCCGGCCTCGGACGCACCGGCTTGCACGACGACCGGCCAGCCCTGCGGCGAACGCGCGACGTTCAGCGGTCCGCGCACCTTGAAGTGCTTGCCCGCGTGGCCGAGCACGTGCAGCTTGTCCGGGTCGAAGTAGACGCCGCTCTCCTTGTCGCGGAGAAACGCATCGTCTTCCCAGCTATCCCACAGACCCGCCACCACGTCGTAGAACTCGCGCGCGCGCTCGTAGCGGACCGCATGGTCCGGATGGCGCTCGAAACTGAAATTGAGCGCCTCGGATTCCGTGCTGGACGTGACGAGATTCCAGCCCGAGCGGCCGCCGCTCAGATGATCGAGCGAGGCGAATTTGCGCGCGAGGTTATACGGTTCGTTGAATGTCGTGGAGACCGTCGCGATCAGGCCGACGTGTTTCGTCACGACCGAGAGTGCCGACAGCAAGGTCAACGGTTCGAAATGATCGGCGCGCGCGGTGCGGGATAGCGAAGGCAGATTGGTGTCGCGTACGCTCACGCTGTCGGCGAAAAAAATCGCGTCGAATTTGGCGCGCTCGGCGATCTGCGCGAGTTCCGCGTAGTGCGCGAAGTCGAGCCCACCGCTCGCATGTGCATCGGGATGGCGCCAAGCGGCGATGTGATGGCCTGTCTCCATCAGGAACGCGCCCAGTCTGATCTGCCGCTTCGGCCGTTTTTCGCTGCTCATCGTCTGCTCCATGAAGATTCGTTGTGTGTGGGGGAGAGCGCGTGCTTCACCATGCGAGCCGCCATTCCGTGATCGGTGGACTCACCGGCGGACTCACTACTGGAATGCGCGTGCCATCGTGCGGTTCATCGTCACCGCGGCCATCGCGGTCCACGCGAGGTTCGCGTCGCGCGCCGTCGTGGCCGACGAAGTCGGCCAGCACTTCGTCGCGCAAGCGGATGAAGCGTGGATCGTTGCGCTCGCGCGGACGCGGCAACGCGACGTCAACGATCCGCTTGATGCGGCCCGGCCGCGGCGCCATCGTGACGACGCGGTCGCCGAGGTAAAGCGCTTCGTCCACGTCGTGCGTGACGAGGATCATCGTGATGCGTTCGTGTTCCCAGATGCGCTGCAACTCGTTCTGCAAGCGGCCGCGCGTGAGCGCGTCGAGCGCGCCGAACGGCTCGTCGAGCAGCAGCACGCGCGGACGATTCACGAGACCGCGCGCAATCGCCACGCGCTGCGCCATGCCGCCGGACAATTGATGGGGGTATGAATTTTCAAAGCCCTTGAGTCCGACCAGGCCGATATGTTCGGCGACGGCTTCGCGCTTCTCGCGTGCGGAAAGCGGCGCGTTACGCAGCGCGGCGAGAATGTTTTGCGACGCCGTAAGCCACGGAAACAGCCGGTGATCCTGGAACACGATGCCGCGTTCGAGCGACGTATCGCGCACCTGGTCGCCCGCGACGACGATCTCGCCGCTATAGTCGGTGTCGAGCCCCGCGATCAATCGCAGCAGTGTGGATTTGCCGCAACCGCTCGAACCGAGCACGCTGACGAACTCGCCGGCGCGCATGCGCAGGCTGATGTCGTCGAGCACCGCGAGCGGCGTGCCGCCTTGCTGCGCGTAGTGCTTGCTGACGTGAAGAATGTCGATGTTGTCGGAGAGCGTGGAAGAAGTCATGAGCGGTCCGGAAAGTGAATGGTCATCTACAGGTTCAGCGCGTGGCCGGCTGGAACCGGCGCGCAAAGATTGCCCGCTCCACGGCGCGCGCCAGCGCGTTCAACGCCCAGCCGGTCACGCCGATCACGATCACGCCGAACAGCACCAGATCCATGCGGAACTGCTCGCTGCCGTCGATCAGCGTGTTGCCGATGCCGCTGCCGGCCACCAGCAGATATTCGGCGCCGAGCGTGGCGAGCCACGAATAGATCAAGGCGAGATAGATGCCGGTGAAAATCGACGGCAGCGCGGCCGGCAGAATCACGGCGCGGATGAGCTGCCATCGCGAGTAACGGAAGGCGCGCGAGACTTCGATATACGCGCGCGGCACCGCGTGGATGCCGTCGCAAGTGTGCGCGGTGACGGGCAGAAGCGCGGCGAGCGAGAGGAACACGACTTTTGCCACGTCGCCCAGACCGAACCACACGGAAATCAACGGGATCCACGCAAACAGCGAGATCTGTTTGAAGGTGTCGAAGCTCGGCCCGATCATGCGTGTGGCGAGCCGCGAGAAACCGAGCACGCTGCCGAGCAGCAGGCCGCCCAGCGTACCGATCACGAAGCCGCTCGCCTCGCGCGCGAGCGACGCCGAGAGCGCTTTCAACAGCGCGCCGCTCTCGATCTGCTGCCACGCGGTGGCGAGAACCTGCGCCGGGCTGACGAGCAATCCGCTTTTGCCCACGTGCGCTGCCGAGACGGCCCACCAGATCACGATCGCGACAACGGGCAGGACGGCGCCGCGCCAATCGACGCGTGTCAGTAACGGGCGGCGCGGCTGGGCCGCGCGCCGGAAGGAAGCAGGCGCGCTGCAATCGCAGGCTGCGCCAGCGGACTTTTCGGGCTGACTGGAACGCTTGAAGAGCTTCATCGTAGTGTCCTCGCGTGTGGCGTCATATGTACGTCGTTCGTTCGATCACTCGCGAAATGCCGAAGGCTGTCCGCGCCGCAGACGCGCTTCGAGCGCATCGAGCGCGCGATTCACCGCGTAACCGATCGCGCCGACCACAACCACCGACGCCATCACCAGATCGAGTTGAAAGAGTTGCCGGCCGTAGACGATCAGATAGCCGAGTCCTTCGGAGGACGCCACCAGTTCGACGACCACCAGCGCGAGCCAGGCTTTGGTGAACGCGAGCCGCACGCCCGTGGCGAGCGTCGGCACAGCCGCAGGCAGCACGAGATAGACGATCCGTTGCCAGCCGCTGTACTCGAACACGCGCGCGACTTCATTCAACGCGGCAGGTGTCTGGCGAAATCCCTGCAACGTGCTCAAGGTGACCGGCACCAACGCCGCATGCGCGATCAGAATGTATTTGAGCGGTTCGCCCACGCCCACGAGCAACAGCAAAAACGGCAGCCAGCCGAGCACCGGAATCTGCACCAACGCATTGAAGCTCGGCAGCACATAAGCTTCGAGCGTGCGCGACAATCCCAGCGCCGCGCCGAGTGCGAAGCCGAGCAGCGTGCCGGCACCGAAACCGAGCAGCACGCGCTGCAGGCTGACCAGCGTATTGCGCGCGAGGTCGCCGCTCCTCGCCAATTCGATCAGCGTCTCGAACACGCGCTCGGGCGGCGGCAGAATCTGCGGGGCGATCCAGCCGCGTTCGCAACCTACGGCCCACAGTGCGAACAGCAGCGCGGGCAGCACCCACGGAGCGAGCCGCCACGCGAGCGCGCGCAGGCGCGGCTCGCGAAACAGCGGAACGTGTGGCGTTTGCGGCGTACTGGCAGACGCGAGCCGTTCGCGTTCGACGTGGATTGCGGTTTCGCTCATCGTGATCGCTCCGGTGGGTTAGCTGAGCGGTTTGCCGGCGGCGTCGTAACGCGTCCAGTAGTGGTCGAGCTTTTGCGTGCGCAGCGCGTTGTCGAGATATTTCGTTTCGAACCAGCCATCGACCTCGACCGGCTGGCGAATCAGCTTCAGGTTCAGCGCATCCGCCGCGACGGCTTTGTAACGCCCCACGATGAACGGATCGATCAACGGCGAGTTACGGTCCTTCAGCTTCTGATTGGCGAACTCGGCCTGCCACGACGAATAGGGCACGCCGCTTTTGGCCCACAGTTTGAAGAGCGCATCGCGGTTCGCTTCGTCGGAGGACCACTGCGCGCCTTGCACGAACACGTTGACGACGCGCTGCACGATATCCGGATGCGCACGATCGAAGTCGTCGATCACGAGCAGATGCGACTGCCGCGTGAATTGCGGACCGTCGTTCTGCGATTCGTAGACCACCTTCGCGAGGCCTTGATCGCGCAGCTTGTACACGTGGTAATCGTTGACCGACGCGTCGATGCCCTTGGAGGCCAGCGCCGCGAGTGAGCTGGCGGTATCCAGATTGATCACGCGCAGATCGCGTTCGTTCAGCTGATTGGCGGCGAGCGCGTTGTCGGCGACGAGTTGCAGATTGGTGCCGCGAAAGATCGACACGCGCCGGCCTTTCAGGTCCTTGATGGAATGCACATCCGAATCGGTGGGTACCGCCACCTTGATGCCGGTGCGCACGCCCGAGGCGAGTAACAGGTGCGTTTTCAGGCCGTTGGCGCGAGCGAGCACGGCAGGCAGATCGCCCTGGAATGCAAAGTCGAGCGACTTGTCGGCGATTGCCTCGTTGACTGCCGGGCCGGCACCCTTGAAGAACAGCCACTCGACCTTGATGCCGTCGGCGGCGAATTCCTTTTCCAGCGACTGCTGCAGTTGCACGGTGGCCGCCGGCGAGCCGCCGAAGGTGGGCGGATCTCCCGTGCCTTGTTGCGCGACGCCGATACGGATCACCGCGGGTTTGTCGGCATAGGCGTAAGCCGCGGCAAGCGAGAGGGTCGCCACGGCGACGAAAGACTTCAGCAGATGGAAATAGCGCATGCGCAAATACCAATCGAGGGATGGGAGCGGGGATAGAAGCTCAGGCCGGCGGATAACCGGCGCGCCGGCCGCAGGTTCGCCTGCCGCAGGTTCGCCTGCCGCAGGAACTACACGTTAGATTCGCGTGCGCTCGAATCCAACCAATCATTGCAGATAAGAAAATCTGCAGAAGTGCGAACCGTGCTGCCCCTAGCGCCGTTGCATGGCGCGCTGCGAAGCAAGCGCGGAAATCCCGATTTGCATAGTTGAATTCGTCGTTTTGCCGGCGTGTAGCGGATGGCTAACATGCAACGCTTCAGCCATTCATGCGAAGTCCGAATCATGTCCACTGTTCGCATCGCATCGCATCGCATTGACGAGTACGATAGTGCGGCAGGGCGCATGCATACACCTAACGCTGCGCCGCACCAAAACTTGGCGACAACTCCCGGTTGCTCTCGCTGCCGCCGTGGACTACAAATCTAAAGCTGCGCTACGGTCCGCCGCCAACGGGCCGTGCATCTCACTGACACACGATGTTCCGTAATAAGGCGAGCGGCCCGTCCGTGACGGTGAATACGCGAACGCCCTGGTCCCGAACCGGTTAGAAAAGGAGAGCTCGCCATGGGTATGCGCCCAGATCCCACGTTCCATGCGTCACCGAAACTCGCGATGGAGGCGCCCGCGGAAGAGTACGCGTACACGGTGCTTCTCAGCCCCGACTTCTCGCAACCCGACGCGCTCGCGGTGATCGACGTGAAGCCCGGCTCGCCCACATACAGCCAGGTGGTTCACACCGTGCCGGTACCGTACAAGGGGGACGAGTTCCATCACTTCGGCTGGAATGCCTGCTCGTCGTCGCTTTCACCGTTGACCGGCCACGCGTTCCTCCAGCGGCGCTATCTGATCATTCCGGGCATGCGGTCTTCGCGCATCTACATCGTGGACACCCATCCGCATCCGACGCAGGCGAAGATTCACAAGATCATCGAGCCCGAGGAAATTTTCCGCAAAACTGGTTACTCGCGACCGCATACCATTCACTGCGGGCCGGAAGGGATTTACGTCAGCACGCTCGGCGGCGCAGGAGAAGATGGCACCGACGGGCCGCCGGGAATTTTTATCATGGATTGCGAAACGTTTGAGGTGCTCGGCCGTTGGGAAATCGATCGCGGCTTGCAGGAGAAGCACTACGATTTCTGGTGGAATCTGCCGCGCGACTATATGGTGTCGAGCGAATGGGCGTTGCCGCCGCAATTCGAGAACGGCATCGTCCCCGAGGATCTGCTGTCGAACAAATACGGGCACCGCATCCACTTCTGGGATCTGCGCGGCCGGCGCAATGTGCAGACGCTCGACCTCGGCGCGAACCATCAGATGGCGCTCGAAGTGCGGCCCGCGCACGATCCGAGCCGCGAGTACGGATTTATCGGCGTGGTGGTCGATACGACGAATCTGGAAGGCTCGATCTGGACCTGGTGGCGCGAAGGGGGCGAGTTTCACATCGAGAAGACCGCGACCATTCCAGCCGAGCCCGCGCCTACCGACCAGTTGCCGCCGTTGCTGCAGGGCTTCGGCGCGGTGCCGCCGCTCGTCACGGACATCGATCTCTCCATCGACGACAAATTCCTCTATGTCGCCTGCTGGGGCACCGGCGAGATGCGCCAGTACGACGTGACGGAACCTCGCAAGCCGAAGCTCACGGGCTCGGTGCATATCGGCGGGATCGCGAGGCGCACGCCTCATACGAACGGCAAGATCTTCGCGGGCGGCCCGCAGATGGTGGAGATCAGCCGCGACGGCAAGCGCGTCTACTGGACCAACTCGCTCTATTCGACGTGGGACAACCAGTTCTATCCGGACGGCGTGCCGGCGGCGCAGGTCATGGCGCGGGCCGAACCTGGCGGCGGCCTCACGCTGGCCGATGACTATTGGGTCACGTTTCCGGACGGATACCGCGCTCATCAGATCAGGCTCGAAGGCGGAGACTGCTCGACCGATTCGTTCTGTTACCCGTCGGTGGGCGTTTGATTGGGGGAGGCTGGTCGCAGACCGGCCTGTGGCTGGCCATTCTCGCAAGCGGTCTCTATCACGGGATCAACCCGGCGATGGGGTGGCCGCTCGCCGTGTCGAGCGCTCTGATGGAGCGGCACACGCGGGCGCTGTTCGGCGCGCTCGTCTATCTCGCGCTCGGGCACGTGATGGCCGTGTTACTGGTGATGTTACCGTTCGCCATGCTAACCATCCTGCTCGCCTGGCAGCGCGCGATACAGGTCGGTGCCAGTGTGCTGGTGATCGGCTTCGGCGTGTTTCTGCTGATCCGGCGTCGCCATCCACGTGTCCTTGTGCGAATTCCGCCGTCGCGGCTCACGCTCTGGTCGTTCGCCGTTGCCATCGCGCATGGCGCCGGCCTGATGCTCGTGCCGATCTATCTCGGGCTGTGCAGCGCTTATGACATGGATCGAGGGCATCGGGCGGCGCAAACCCTGATCGAAGCCAATCTCGGCATGGCGCTGCTCGTTTCGGGTGTGCATGCCGGCGCGATGATGATTGCCGGTGGGCTTCTGGCCTGGCTGGTCTATCGCTACCTGGGGTTGAAGTTCGTGTCGCGCAGCTGGTTCAATCTGGATGCGGTGTGGGCGTTGAGTCTTGTTCTGATTGGTGCGCTCTCGCTGGCGCTCAATGCCGCGGTGGTCGGCGAGGTGTGAGCGGCGCGCGTGTGTGCGTTTCTGCTGGCAGACCCTTTGCCTAACTTCAAACACAACGGGCCGGCGTCTACCGGCCCGTTGTATCGTCAGGCGCATATGGCGATGTTGAACGACACCAGAAGCACCGCGTCGTCGATCACGCTGGCTTGATGAGGCCGAGTTGCTGCAGGGCGGTGACGCCGTCGTCGAGGCCGATTTCTTCGACGATCATCCCGTCTTTGAACCGTAACACGGTCGTGCCGGTAAAGCGCATGCTCCGATATGGGCGCAGGCAGTCGGCCGCCTTCCGTTTCTTACTGCGATACTCGCGTCGAACGCGGTTGCCGAGCGCATTTCGCCGATGGCCGCGCGAAGAGATTTCACAGCAGCGTGGAATAGATCGCATTAGTGAAGCGTTGGCCAGTTACACGTTTCACCGTTTGAAGTCAGAAGGAACATCGCCATGATTCGCTTGTCACGCAGAACTCGTCATTCGCTCAGCGCCGTATGGCTGTCGGCCGTGGCCGCCACGTCGGCCGGCGCCGCGCCGATCGACCCGCCCGATGGACGCGCGCTCCTCGGCACCACCGCGTCCGGCGTGCAGATTTACTCGTGTGAATACGATGCGAATCACGCGCTCGGCTGGGTGTTCCGCAGTCCGCGCGCAACCTTGTTCGATACGGCCGGGAACGCGGTGATCGAGCATTCGGCGGGACCCTCGTGGGAAGCCCGCGACGGCAGCCGGATCGTCGGCCATGTTTTCGCGCAGATGCCGAGCGAAGCGCCGAACGGCGTGCCACAGCTGTTGCTGGAAACGCATTCCACGGGCGCGAAGGGCATGTTGAGCGACGTGCGTTACGTGCAACGCACGATGACCGCAGGCGGCGTTGCGCCGACCGCGCCATGCACCGTCGAACATGCGATGGGCAGCTCGCCTTACATCGCCACTTATACTTTTTTCAAGTAGCCAGATCGCGACGAACCCGCACACGATGAACAACGCGAGCAGCGCGTGCACCACAAGCACCGCATCGGCCAGTGCGCTTCAGCGCCGGTGGCGCATCACTTCCCAGCAGTCGCGATGGTCCATCCGCTTGAGCTGCCGCCGCCTGCTCATCTCGCGCCAATAATGTCCGGCGACCAGCAGCATGGCGACGCTCAACCCGCATAGACCCACGACGATTCCCGCCGCCGATTCGGCCATGCAACACTCCTCGACTGTGCAACTGATCAAGCGATACGTGTCATTCGTCGTTCAGGAGACGAGCGGCGACCTTCAGAAATATTTGTCCGTCAGCGGTAATGAGCGGGCGTTGCTGCCCGGAAGCGAGGTCTTCCAGCGTCACGAGTTGGCGCTCCAGAAGCGCTTCCAGATCGGCCCCGTCCAGACTCAGCAGATCCGGTGCATCCCTGAGCAACATGAGGGTCGCAAATTCGTGTGGACTGAGCATCGTCGTCTCCTGGCTGAGCTTGCTGCCTGGCTGGGAACCTGATCCGTTGGCCTCGCACGGCGAGCAGGATCAATTAAGTGGTGTCGGCTGCGCGACGTCATCGTGCATTTGTACGGGATGCCGTGCGCCGAGGTGCCCATCTTAATGCTCAGGCCCACGAAAGATCAACATGTGGGAAAAGCTTTTTTTCGATCTGCTTTGCGGCATGGGTTTGTCAGCGCATACTTAATGCGTGCGAGATCTGTCCTGACGAATAGTCCGGCAGCGCTTCCAAACGCCAGCCTCGCTACTCGAAGCGAGGCCCGTGTGCGGTGCGCTGCGATCGAAACCTGAAGGAGATACCAGTTGACCACCTTCGTCCTACGTAACGGCGCGCTTCTCGATCCCACCCGTGCTGATCTGCTGGAAGGCTTTGAAATTCTCATCGAGGATGGCTTCGTGCGCGAAGTGTCCGACAAGCCGATCAATAGCAGCAAAGCGCATGTGATCGACGTCAAAGGCAAAACGATCATGCCGGGTCTGATCGATCTGCACGTGCATGTCGTTGCCATCGAATTCAACTTGCCGCGCGTGGCCACGCTGCCCAACGTGCTCGTCACGCTCCGCGCCGTGCCGATCATGCGCGCGATGCTGCGCCGCGGCTTTACCACCGTGCGCGACGCGGGCGGAGCAGGGTATCCATTCAAGCAGGCGGTCGAGTCGGGGTTGATCGAAGGTCCGCGCCTGTTTGTGTCCGGCCGCGCGTTGAGCCAGACGGGCGGTCACGCCGATCCGCGCGCCCGCTCCGATTACATGCCGCCCGATGCCCCTTGCGGATGCTGCGTGCGCGTGGGTGCGCTCGGCCGCGTGGCGGACGGCGTCGATGAAGTGCGCCGCGCCGTGCGCGAGGAACTGCAGATGGGCGCGGACCAGATCAAGATCATGGCGTCGGGCGGGGTGGCTTCACCTACGGATCCCGTCGGCGCTTTTGGTTACTCCGAAGATGAGATCCGCGCCATCGTCGCCGAAGCAGAGGGACGCGGCACGTATGTGCTCGCGCATGCCTACACGCCCGCGGCAATCGCGCGCGCCGTGCGCTGCGGCGTGCGCACGATCGAACACGGCAACCTGATCGACGAGGAGACCGCGCGCCTCGTCGCGGAGCACGGCGCGTATGTCGTGCCGACCCTCGTCACTTACGACGCCCTTGCAAGCGAAGGCGAGAAATACGGACTGCCGCCGGCCAGCATTGCAAAGGTCGCGGACGTGCATGGCGCCGGTCTGCAGTCGATCGAAATCATGAAGCGCGCCGGCGTGAAGATGGGCTTCGGCACGGATCTGCTCGGCGAGGCGCAGCGGTTGCAAAGCGATGAGTTCCGGATTCTGGCCGACGTCATGTCGCCGGCCGAAGTGATCGCGAGCGCGACGCTCGTCGGCGCGGAAGTGCTCGGCATGCAGGACAAGCTCGGCAGAATCATGCCGGGCGCGCATGCGGATGTGCTGGTGGTCGACGGCAATCCTTTGAAGTCCGTCGATTGCCTGTTGGGGCAGGGCGAGCATATACCGCTCGTCATGAAGGACGGCCGGATCTTCGTCAACGAACTCGAAAGCGCCTGACCGCTTAAGCGTATGAGCGCGCGTGCGCGCCGCCCTCGTGTCCTGATCGGAGTTTGCCCATGTCGATGATTGCCGCCCGTATCGAGCGTTTGCCGTTTTCAGGTTTTCACCGCCGTCTGCTGCTGATGGGCGGCCTCGGTTATACCTTCGACGCGATGGACGCCGCCGTGCTCGCGTTTCTGCTGCCGGTGTTGCGTACGCAATGGGTTTTGACGAGCGTGCAGACCGGCGTGCTGGGAAGCGGTACGTTCATGGGCTATTTCGTCGGCGCGATGCTCGCGGGCATGCTCGGCGACGTCATCGGCCGACGCAAGGTCATGATGTATGCGCTCGTGATCTATTGTGTCGCCTCTCTTGCCAGCGCGCTCGCGAACGACTGGGGCTTTTTTCTGGCGACGCGTATTGTCGCCGGCCTGGGGACGGGAGCGGAAAGCGCCATCGTCGCGCCGTTTCTTTCGGAGTTCGTGGCGCGACGGTATCGCGGCAGTTTCACCGGCAGCCTCGCGGGATTCTTCTCGTTTGGCTTCGTGGCGGCGGCATTGCTCGGCTATCTGGTGATCCCTCTCGCACCCAATGCATGGCGCGCGGTCATGGTCATCACCGCACTGCCCATCGTGATGCTGCTCTGGTGGCGCCGCGCATTGCCCGAGTCGCCGCGCTGGCTCGAGGCGCGCGACCGCCACGCGGAAGCCGATGCGATCGTGTCGCGAATGGAAGCGGAAGTGCTGAAAGCCGGCGTGCAACTGGAGCCGCTGCCTGCCGCGCGCGAGGAAGCCGTTCCGCTCGCGGCCGGACGGGCTTCGATCATCGCGAACGTCAAGGCGTTATGGGCCGCGAAGCTCGCGCGCATCACGGCCATGACGTGGCTGATGTGGCTGTCCATCACGTTCAGCTATTACGCGTTTTTCACGTGGATTCCCGGCTTGCTGGTTCAGAACGGAATGACGATCACGCGAAGTTTTTCGTATTCGCTCGTGATTTACATCGCGCAGATTCCCGGCTACTTTTCGGGCGCGTGGCTCAACGAGAAGATCGGCCGGCAGGCGACGATTGCGTCGTACATGATATTGGGCGGCATCTCGGCGCTTGGGCTCGCGTTGACGGGTACGGATACCGGCATCATGGTGTCGGGCATCCTGCTTTCGTTCTTCATGAACGGCACCTATGCCGGCGTTTATGCCTATACCCCCGAGGTCTTTCCCACCGACGTGCGCGCGACCGGCACCGGGCTCGCATCGTCGATTGGCCGGCTGGGCGCGATCGCCGCGCCTATCCTCGTCGGGTATGTCTACCCGCGGCTGGGTTTTGCCGGCGTGTTCGGGGCGACGACGCTGGTGCTGCTGATCGGTGCGGCGGCGGTGTTGCTCATGGGCGTACCGACGCGCGGAAGATCGCTGGAAGACATTGCAGCAGGGCAGATCAACCCGTGAACAAATCAGGCGCGACTATTACGACTATCACGACTATCGCGACGGCCAGTCCGCCTGCGCGCTGCAGCGCAAGCTAATGCTTGATCCACCTGGGGCTGAACGCGCGGCACCGCGTCCAGCCCACGAGAACCCTTAAGCGCGGGTCGGCGCGACGGCCGCGCGTGGCCGCAGCGTCGCCATGATCAGATACGTGCCGCCGCCGATCAGCACGCCGAAGAACCAGCCATAGGTATTCCACCAGACCGGCAGCAGCGTGGTGAAGTTCGGCAGAAAGGTCGAAAACACGCTGCCGATCGCTGCCGCGATCAACGCGTTGACGTTCCAGCCGCCTTCGTAACGGTACTCGCCATACTCCTGATAGAGCGCTGCAACGTTGATGTTGCCCTTGGCGACCAGATAGTAGTCCACCAGAATGATCCCCAGCAAAGGGCCCATCGTCGCGCCGATGGCGTTGACGAAGTGCGCGGCGTTGCCTTCCCACGGCGCGAACGGGTAGAGCACCAGCGCGATGGCCGCGGCAATATAGCCGCCCTTCTTGAAGCTGATCTGCCTGGGGAACACGTTGGAGATGTCGAACGCGGCCGAGACGAAATTGGCGACCACGTTGATGCCCAGCGTGGCGACCGCGAAGGTCAGCGCCGCGATGAGCGCCAGTACCCAGCTGTCGAACTTGGCGGAGATCTGCTCGGGGTGCAGCAGCACCTCGCCGTACACCTTGAAGGCGGCGATGGTGGTGATGCCGGCCACCAGCGAGAACGCGATCAGATTGACCGGCAGACCCCACAGATTGCCTTTCTTCACGGCATCGCGATTCCTGGCGTAGCGCGAGAAGTCGCAGAAATTCAGGTACAGCGCCGCGAAGTAAGTGATCCAGGTCGCGCCCACTGCCATCAGCGCCCAGAACGAGCCCGGCTCACCGCTGACACCGGCATCTTTGGTTTTGTCGAGCAGCACGTCCATCGGAATGCCGTGCGAGAAAGAGAAGCCGCCGGCCTTCACGCACAGCCCGATCGCCAGAATCAGCATCGCGACCCACACTGCCGGGCCGGCCCAGTCCTGAAACTTGCGCACCGTCTCCATGCCCTTCTGGATGATGAGCAACTGCAGCGCCCAGATGACCACGTAACAGATCACCTCCAGTCCCGAGTGGCCGAGGAAGTGCGTGCCCTTGTAGAACGTCATCAGGCTGTCGTTGCGGATGAGCAGCGCGACCAGCGCGCCCGCGGCCGCGGCCGTCTGCGCGCCGTACCAGAAGCAGGCCACCACGGCGCGCACCAGCGCCGCAAGATTGGCGCCCCACACGCCGAAGGACGCGCGCGCCAGTACCGGATAAGGCACGCCGGTCTTCTCGCCGGCGTAGCCGATCAGGTTCATCAGCGCGAAGATCACCAGCGAGCCGATTCCGATCGCCAGCACGAAGTTGGTGAACGTGCCGCACAGCAGGAACAGGCTGGCGGCGAGGTAGTAGCCCCAGAGACTGTGCACATCGGAGGTCCAGACGTTGAAGATGCTGAAGGCCCCCCAGTTGCGCACCCTCGAAGGGGCGAGATCTTCGTTGTAAAGGCCGGGCGAAGGGTCGCGGATTTCCATCTTTCATCTCCGTTGAGTTCGTGGAACTGAGGAAGCACCGCCGGAAGTCCCCGGGCGGCACTACCCCCGCGTCTGAAGCAGGGTCGTATGCAAGAACTGTATGCAGTTTGATGCGCGGTTCTGAATGGGTTAACCCTAAAGCGAGAGGCATGCCGGCGCGAACCGGCTGCCAATGGAGCGTCTCTGGGCGATATGCGCGGAAGCGCACAGAGTCACCCGGGGCACGGCGCTAGTCTGATGGATGCCGCACAGAAGTCTCCGCCGACATCAGGGAGCCGCGCTGTCGCGCGGAATGCAGCGTTTTCGCCATCAGGTGCCACCGATGCGTCTCCAAGCCGCTCACTATGCGTTGCTCCTCGCCTGCGGATGCCTGACTCTCGCGGACGCACTGGCCGACGATGCCGCAGGTGTGGTCAAGACGGTCAAGGGCACCGTGCAGATCGAGCGCTCCGGAGCAAGTTCGGGCGCGGCTATCGGCAGCGAGGTGTATGGCAAGGATCGGATCGTGACCGGCCCGCAGTCCTCCGTCGGCATCACGCTGCGCGACACCACTCAACTCTCGGCCGGCGCCGACACCATTCTCGACCTCAATCAATTCGCCTTCAATACCACGACCCATGGCGGCGTGCTCGACGCTTCCGTGAAACGCGGTTCTCTCGCCGTGATTTCCGGCAAGCTGGCGAAGGCAAATCCGGACGCCGTGCGTTTCAGCACGCCGACCACGACGCTCGGCGTGCGCGGCACCGAGTTCATCATCGAAGTCGGCGATAAAGGGGAGGGGGCGCGTTGAAGGCCTCGATCCGACGTTATGGGCTGGCATGGGCAGCGGCATTCATCATGCTAGCTTCTCTGGCCGCGTGTAGTACTCCGGACAAAATTATTTTATTGCCGGATCCCGACGGCAAGGTCGGCGCGGTCGTGGTCCGCAGCGCCACCGGAGAGCAGACCATCGACAAGGCTTACGCCGGCGTCGACGTCACCAAAGGCGGCAGCATCGAGCCGACGGTGGATAGCCAGTCCACCGTGCAGGCACGCTATGGCGAACTGCTCGCGGCCCGGCCGCCGCGGCCCATGACATTCACGATCTTTTTCCTGTTCGACTCCGCCACCGAATTGGCGCCGGAGTCGGCCGCCACGGTGCAGAAACTGAAAACCGTGCTCGCGACCTGGCCCGCGCCTCAACTCGTGGTGGTCGGTCACACCGATCTGGCAGGCTCGCAGGAATTCAACGACAGACTGTCCATGCAGCGGGCGCAGACGGTTGCCGCGTTCCTCATCAAGCAAGGCATTCCTGCCCAACGGATCGAGACCGCGGCCCGCGGCAAGCGCGAGCCACTGGTCCCCACGGCGGATGGGGTTCCCCATCGCATGAACCGGCGCGCGGTCATCACCATCCAATGACCCGCGCCAGTCAGGGTGCTGAATGGCCTTGCCGTCGATGAAACGCTACTTCGCCCCACGGGTTGCGGGAATCAGACGTCTGTTGAGGACCGCCCAGGGGCGCCCGGTGGCGCTGGCGCTGCTGTTCGGTCTGAGCCTGCTCAATCTGACCAGCGAATGGCCGAGCGACATTCCGCGCCCGGCTTTCGTCGACGCGCTGGACGCGGCGCTGCCCGATTCCTTCAAAACCGCCCGGCAAATTCTGTTCAACCAGTATCAGCGTCACTACCCGCGGGTGCCGACGGCGCAACCCGTGACCATCGTGGAGATCGACGAGGAGACGCTGGCGAGCGTCGGTCAATGGCCGTGGCCGCGAGACCGGCTCGCGACTCTCGTCGATGCGATCGACGCACTGAAACCACTGGCCATCGGCCTCGACATTTACATGCCCGAGCCGGATCAGACGTCGCCCGACATGATTGCCGCCGCTCTGCCGAAATCGGCGGCGGCGCTGGCCGCCGGCTTGCGGGCGCTGCCGAGTCACGAAGCCATTCTCGCGCGCTCGCTGCGCGCGGCGCCCACCATACTGGGCGCCGCGCCGCTCGATCATGCCGGCCTCGCCGCCCGCACCGACATGCGCAGTGCGCCGATCCTCGTGCACGGCGCCGATCCGCTCGACTCGGTGCAACGCTTCGACTATGTGCTCGCCAGCTTGCCGGAATTGCAGGCGGCGGCTCACGGACAGGCGATGCTGAGCGTGGCGCTCGACCAGGGCGTGGTTCGGCGTATTCCGCTCATCATGGGTTTGAGGGAGAAGCTTGTTCCCAGTCTGCCGATGGAAATGCTCCGCCTCGCCACCGGATCGTCGGCGATCGACGTCTTTGCCGACACGTCGGGCGTGCAGGCGGTAGGCGTTGCGGATGTGCAGGTGCCCACGCAGCCCGGCGGCGACATCTGGTTGCATTTCGCGTCCATTCGCTCGACGCTGAGCCGCTACGTGTCGGCGCGCGACGTTCTGCAGGGGAGCGTCGATCCGGCCCGGATCCGCAACAAGCTCGTGCTGGTCGGCCTGACCGGCGCGGGTGTGACCGACATGCGCACGACCGCGCTGGGGGAACTGGTGCCGGGTATCGAAATCCAGGCGCAAGTGATCGAGACGATTGTGGAGGAGCGTTTCCTGCGCCGGCCCACCTGGCTGAAATGGGCGGAAAGCGCCTTCATCATGACGTTCGGGCTGCTGATTATCTGGTATGTGCCGCAGCGTCAGTCGCGGTTTGCGGTGTTCATGCGAAGCGTGCCGAAGGGTGCCACCGTTCTGGGCTTATTGCTGCATCTGCTCAATGTGGTGTGCTGCTTTCTGATTTTTATCCGGTTCGGGCTGCTGGTCGACGCGGCCTCGATTTTCATTATCCTGTCTGCCGTCATGGGCAGCTTTCTTACGCCCGCATTGCTTCATGCCGACGAACCAGGCAGAACGGAAAACGCGCCGGCGCAGGCGCTAGAAGAGGGCGACGATCGCACCGGCAAAGCGCCGGGACCTTGAGACAGATGCTGATTGCAGGTGAAGCGCGCCCTCCTGAATGATGTCGGGTTGCAGCACATCCGGCTGCAATTCTACGAGTCATCCAGGCGAGCACGAAACGCCATTATTCCATCGAATCGTGGCGCATGGGTGACCGCGCGAGTTATTGCGACAAGAGCGAATTCACGTTGAGAACGCGGGGCCAGCGCGTCTTGCTACGCTGCAATGCAACGAATCGAACTCCGTTTTTGTCGCACTACGCCAACGCGTCGTCCACCCATCTGTCATGTCCGGAACTCACGCCGCAAAATAACGGTATATACTGTTTATACCGTTATTTGTTGAGGAGATTTTGATGAGTGAACCGAGCGTTAAGAAAGCAACCAAGAAGACCTTTCACTTCCCGAAGGGTGCCGATGCCGCGTCCGAAACCGCAGGCGAAGTTGCCGAGCCCACCGCGACTGTCGCGGTGAAGAAGAAGAGCGCAAGCGCAAAGAAAGTGTCGAAGGCTAAGAAAATTGCAGCCGACGCGACGGTGCCTGTCAAAGCAGCCGTGGCGGTCAAGGACAAGCGCGCGAAGAAAGAGAAGGTCGTGCGCGACAGCTTCACGATGCCGAAATCGGATTACGACAAAATTGCCGCGCTGAAACAGAAGTGCCTGGCTGCCGGTGTGTCCGTGAAGAAGGGCGAAATCCTGCGCGCCGGATTGCTGCTACTCGAATCCGCGGCGCTGAAGCGTCTTCTGGCTACGGTGTCCGCTGTCGAACAGGTCAAGACCGGGCGTCCGGCGAAGTCGTAGGCTTCGACGAGCGCCGGGGCGGTTCGATCAGCGCGAGACGTGGGCTCCGAAATCCACTACCTGGTCGTAGTCGCTCGGCAGTCTCGATGCGCCGTTGGACGCGATGGTCAGCACGTCAACGATTCCCTTCGTTGACGTGCTGACCGGCAGCACGCCCACCTCCGTCACCTTCGCCCAGGTGCAACGCGTGATTTCGTTGCTGGGCATCGGCTCGTCGCCGTCGGCAAGCGTCGCGACAAATACGTGATGGCAAGTGTGGATGCCGGTGAAGCCGAACAGGTACCGCATGTCCATCGCTTGAAGGCGCGTTTCCTCCATCAATTCGCGCAGCGCGGTTTCGCGCAGATCCTCCCCTGCCTCGGGCTTGCCGCCGGGTAGCGACCAGCGGGTGCCTTCCCGGCTGACCAACAGGATTCGCCTGCCGAGCTGGCAGACAACAGTCGCTCGTTGCTTCACGGTGTCTCTCATGTTTTCTGCCGCGTTGTGCGGAGCACGCCGCATGCCCGGAAGGGGCGCAACGGGCCGCACGGCGGTCACTATCGTCGGGGCGGCCGCAGAATCGCCGCGCCATGCCGCCCGTCCGGGCCATGGACGGAGCAAGCATCGATCGTCGTTCTAAAGTGTGACATTAGTGTGGCGCCGGTGCGGCGGAGACCTTCGTGTCGTGTGTAGCCCGCCGCCGACGATCGAGGCCGCTCGAACTCACGCGACGTCGGTCGTGATCCGGTCGCGCGCGGCGTTATCCGCGAGGCTTTCCAACGCCTGGCTTCCGTCCCTGCGAGCGGCGTCTTCAACCGCGAAGGTTGTTTCGCTGAAGGCGATCAGTTTGAATCCGCTTCCCTTCGCGCGCGGAACCGTGATGCCCCAATGCCAGCCTCCGGCTTGCTCGAAAACATGCAATACCGGGACGGTTGGAGTGTGTGAAGACTGAGAAGTCGTCATGGCGCGTTCTCCCGTCATAGTGCGGCCATGGGTGTGCAATTGCAGTTGCCCCTTCTTTAGTCTACAGGTATTTTGCTGCACCGCAATATGCCGACCGTGGTAAAAATGTCGAATCGTGAAGCGTCACAATTTTGAAAGGACTCGCCGCTCGTCGAGATATGCGAATATGAATTCACGAATTATCGATCCAACATGATCCACGGGGGCTCCATGAGTAGCCATTCGCTCATTTGGGCAGCGGTGCCGCACAATAGTGACGGCGTCGTCTTTCAGATTCGCATCGTCCACGGACTGCAACGTTTCCACGTATCGCGCCGCGCGCTCGAAGACGCGTTCGATCTCGAACCACGCGCTTCGGACGCGAAACAACTGCAGCACTTCTATTCGCATCTGACGCGCATCCTGGCCCGAGCCGGCGAGAAGCGTTCGATCTGCGGTTCCGATACGGTGCCACTTCAGGCAGCCGATTTCGCGTCGACGAGCAAAGAGTCGTACACATCGAGTCGACATGCCATGGCATGAAGCGTGGCTTGAGCGACGGCACCGACAAGACCGCGTCTATAGCCAGCGCCAGATGGCCGCGGCCCAGCCGCTGAGCGGGATATGAGCCCACGTCGCCGCGAGCCAGACGACGAGGCCGCCCAACAGCGCGTGCATGCCGAAGCCGCCCAGCCGCGCGCGGCCGGCGGCGATCGCCGCGAATGGCAGGTAGCTGGTCTGCGCTTCCCATGTGGCCCACAGCTCGGGTTGGAGCCGCTCCTTCTTGCGGTCCTGCAGCGCGGCGCCGGCGAGCGCGAGAATCACCATGGCCGCTGCCAGGATGACGTTTTTGGCCACCGGAAACACGGCGATATGGCATAGCCCCCACAGCGCGATCGACCACATCATCGGGTGGCGCGTCACCGCGAACACGCCGCGCGCGGTGTCGGGAAACGCACCGGGCCGGCCGCCGGTAGGCAACGCCGGATTCCGGATCAGGGAACCCATCAGCAGGACCGAGGCAATCAGCATGAGCACGGTCGCCATCGCCCAGAGCACGTCTCCTACCGGCCATAGCGGTGCGGAGAGCGGCGCCTTTATGTAAGCCACGATCAGCCAGCCGAGCGTTACGAACGCGCTCAGCGAATACACGCCGAGGAAGGCCGCCTCGCCGATTGCGCCGACCAACGGTCTGCGCAGCGGATGGGAGAGCAGAAAGTGACTGCCCACAAAGGCGATTGCCGCTGCCGCAACGGCGCTGGTGCTTCCCATTGATCGGGCTCCTCAAGTCGTTGACCGCAGTGCCGTCATTGCAGCACCGGCATTCTCGACGGCGCGGTGCGCGGGCTCTCGACCTTGAAGCAGCGTTTCGCCCGTCCGCCACTCTCGCACACTCCACCATGCTGCCGCACAAAAACAAACGGTGCGGCTCCCATACGACGGAGCTCGCACCGTAACACAGCAGTTTTATCTTCACCGATTGGGTGGGCAGGGTTGCGTCAGAGCGACAACCCCGACGCAACCGCGGCGCCCGTTCAGGCGAGGTCGAAGCGGTCGAGGTTCATCACCTTGACCCATGCGGCGACGAAGTCGCGGACGAATTTCTCCTTGCCGTCCTCGCTTGCATAGACCTCGGAGAGCGCCCGCAACTGGGCATGCGAACCAAACACCAGATCGACGCGGCTGCCGGTCCACTTTACCGAACCAGTTTTGGCGTCGCGCCCCTCGAAGGCGTGACGGGCCGGCGAGGTCGGTTTCCATTCCGTACCCATGTCGAGCAGGTTGCGGAAGAAGTCGTTGGTCAGCGTTTCCGGCTTGTCGGTAAAGGCGCCTTGCGGATTCTGCCCGGTCCCGACGTTCAGCGCGCGCAGCCCACCGATCAGCACCGTCATTTCCGGCGCTGTTAGCGTCAGCAATTGCGCCTTGTCGATCAGCAATGCCTCAGGCGGGACCTTGATGTCGCTCCTCACGTAATTGCGGAAACCATCGGCGACGGGTTCGAGCGCGCCGACGGACTCCACATCGGTCTGGTCCTGTGACGCGTCCATGCGTCCCGGCGCAAACGGCACCGTCACCTGATGGCCGGCGCTCTTTGCCGCCTGCTCGATGCCCGCACTGCCGGCCAGCACGATCAGGTCGGCGAGCGACACCTTCTTGCCGCCGGACTGCGCGCCGTTGAACTCGCTCTGGATGCCTTCGAGCGTCTTCAGCACCTTCGACAACTGCTCGGGCTGGTTGACCGCCCAATCTTTCTGCGGAGCGAGGCGGATACGCGCACCGTTGGCGCCGCCGCGCTTGTCCGAGCCGCGGAACGTGGACGCCGACGCCCAGGCAGTCGACACCAGTTGCGACACCGACAGCCCCGAGGCCAGGATCTTTTGCTTGAGCGAGGCGATGTCCTGTTCGTCGACCAGCGGGTGGTTGACTGCCGGAATCGGGTCTTGCCAGATCAGTTCTTCGGCGGGCACTTCCGGTCCGAGATAGCGGGCGCGCGGTCCCATGTCGCGGTGCGTCAGCTTGAACCATGCGCGCGCGAAGGCGTCGGCGAGCTGATCGGGATTTTCCAGGAAGCGCCGCGAAATCTTCTCGTAGGCCGGATCGAAGCGCAGCGAGAGGTCGGTGGTGAGCATGGTCGGGCGCTGCTTCTTCGAGGGATCGTGAGCGTGCGGGATCGTTTCGTCGGCACCTTTGGCGACCCATTGATTGGCGCCGGCCGGGCTCTTGGTCAGTTCCCATTCGTACTTGAACAGATTCTCGAAGAAGTTGTTGCTCCACTTCGTCGGCGTGGTGGTCCAGGTGACTTCAAGGCCGCTCGTGATGGTGTCGGCGCCCTTGCCGGAGCCATAACTGTTCTTCCAGCCTAGCCCCTGTTCCTCGAGTTCCGCGCTCTCGGGTTCGGGACCGACGTTATCGGCCGGACCGGCTCCGTGCGTCTTGCCGAAAGTGTGCCCGCCGGCGATCAGCGCGACGGTTTCCTCGTCGTTCATGGCCATGCGAGCGAAGGTTTCGCGGATGTCATGCGCGGCGGCAAGCGGGTCCGGATTGCCGTCCGGACCTTCCGGGTTGACGTAGATCAGGCCCATCTGCACGGCGCCCAGCGGATTTTCCAGGATGCGTCCGTTGTCGTCGCGGCTGACCTCTTCGCCGTGCTTTTCCACGTCGGCGACGATCACGCCGCCGTCCTCTTCATTGCCCGCGGCGCCCTTGCCATAGCGGACGTCGCCGCCCAGCCAGGTCTTTTCGTTGCCCCAGTAGACGTCCTGATCCGGCTCCCATGTGTCGGGGCGGCCGCCGGCGAAGCCGAAGGTCTTGAAGCCCATGGTTTCGAGCGCGACGTTGCCGGTCAGGATCAGCAGATCGGCCCAGGAAATCTTCTGGCCATACTTCTGCTTGATCGGCCAGAGCAGGCGGCGCGCCTTATCGAGGCTGACGTTATCCGGCCAGCTGTTGAGCGGCGCGAAACGCTGCTGACCGCGCCCTGCGCCGCCGCGGCCGTCGCCGATACGGTACGTGCCGGCGCTGTGCCAGGCCATGCGGATGAAGAGCGGACCGTAGTGGCCGAAGTCGGCTGGCCACCAGTCCTGCGAATCGGTCATCAGCGCGGCGAGGTCTTTTTTCACCGCGGCCAGATCGAGGGTTTTGAAAGCCTCGGCGTAGTTGAAGCTGCCGTCCAGCGGGTCCGACTTGCTGGAGTGCTGGCTCAGCAGATCCAGCCGCAGTTGCTTGGGCCACCAGTCGCGGTTCGTCGTGCCGCCGCCAGCGGCATGGTTGAACGGGCACTTTGCTTCGCTTGACATGCGCTATCTCCTTTGTGAGGACGTACCCACTATTCGTTCTGTTGCGGCGTCTGTCTTCTATGGCGCATTGCACGATCTCGCGCCGAGGGGCAGCCGGAACATCACCTGGTGGGCTCTTGTGAGTGTACTGGGTGTACCGCTGCGATTACATGACGCACATGCTTTCCATCCGATACGCATGTCGTGGCATGCTTTTGGCGAGGATAGTTCGCGTCGTCGGCCTGCTGCTGCAACTCAAAATATAGGTGAGACTCACCATCAATAGAATGAGATTAAGGCAATGCCGTCGATAGTACACGCCTATGAAATGCGGTGTGCTTTCGCTGCCGAACGCGCGCTGACTGGCCCCATTGCTGGGGGGTCGAAGCGGGTGGCGTCGCAATTAGAGGGCGAAAATGGAGTCGGGCGGTCGACCGAAAAGTCTGCCAGATGTCAAAGGCGGCGGAAGGCGGCGCTTATCCGTCTTATCCGTTTTATCCGTTCAGTTCGGCGACAAGACGGGTCAGGCGGGCAATGCGATAGCTGAACAGCGGCGCGTGCGGACAGTTTTTCAGGTGTTCGACGCGGTCGCGCCAGTAGGTGGGCGGGAACGGTTCACGTGACGCGCAGGCGATCACGCGTTCCAGATGAACGAGTTCGCTTTCGAAAATGTGGTGATGCATTGTTGTGAATCCCCGTGAATGGCTAGTGGTCCGCTCACGACGTCGCTAACAATCTGACGCCGCGTAGGGTTGCAAAAAGCAGATTCCGTTCACGCAGTGGATCTGCGTGGTCATGCAATGCAAAAGGCCGCTGGTCTGACGATCCAGAAAAAATCTGTCGGGATGGCCGGCCGTGCAACGCCGCCGGCCGATGATTCGAAAGTCCCGCAAAGGATGGGTCAATGCGCCGCGCGTGACGCAGCCTGATAAAAAAGAGCAAGCCGCCGCTGCTTGTCCCCGCAAGGGAAGGCAACGACGGCCGCACCCCGTGGCTGCTCGCCTGGTACATAGCCAGGCGGAGTCCGCCATTTCGCGGTCACGCATTGCGACGATCTTCTCTGTGGAAGCATTCGGTCGCGATGCGTCGACACACGACAGTCACCACTACAACAACAGCACAGCCCTCTCTCGGTCTGTTGCCAACGACAAGGCGTCGTTGGACTCGATCGGCGCGTCAACTATGGTTCGGATCACTAACCGAATGGTCTCGGTAAATACAGAGAGGCCAGAGTTCGGCTACGTCGGCGATTCAGTTGCAGTCTGCAGGTCGCCGGACGTGGGTGTGTCGAACGCTTTGCAGCGCGTGATCTTGTTGGTCTCTCAGGCTCCCCCGGCTTGTCGGACGGATTTGCTGCATGTTCCGGATGCCGCCGGTCCAGGTTGCTTGTTCAGGCGACATTTTGTCTCAATATTTTAGCAACGACCGTGCCAAGCCCGAAAACCGCGTTCAGGCGGGAGTGCCGGCGACTTCCAAACCGGCGATTGGTCAGTCTCGTCCATGTGTGGCATCAAGATTGGACGATTTCGTCCAGTTGACCATATTGAGCGTGATGAGAGGGCGCTTTCGTCCACATGGGGACGAAAGCGATGGGAGACAGGGAGAGACCGGGAAAACGGAGGGATCCTGCGCGGGCATAGTGCCGCGCCGGACGAGCACGACGAGAAAATCACCCGGGTTACGACTGCAGACTGACCTTGCTATACGTCAACCGGCTGGGACGGACCTTCATCCGCACGAGCGAGACGAGGAAGCTGAAGCCGGCCTGATTCGGATCGATCACCGGCACATACGCGCCGAGCGCCTCGGTGAGCAGCGTGGAGACGCGGCTCGCGACGTCCACGAAACCCGTGCAGCCGAGCAGAATGGCCTGCGCGCCGTCGTCCTTGATCGCCTTCAGTGCCGCCTCGAAGGTGCGAACGACCACCACGTCGACATTGTCGAGCTGCGAGACCGGGCAATCGATCGCGCGGATCGACGCGAAGTTGTCCTGGATGCCGTAGGTCTGCGGATGACCGCGCTGCATCGCCAGCGTACTTTGCAGGATCGTGATGATCGAGAAGCGCTGGCTGAGCGCAAGCGCGGTGAAGGCCGCAGCGGGAAAACCGCCGATGATCGGGATATCGATCACTTCGCGCGCGGCCTCGACGCCGCACATGTCGAAGTCGGTCAGCCAGATGCCGTCGAAGCCGTCGTTGGCGATCGCCTGCGCGAGTTCGACCACCGGCATGCCGTTCTGCAGCCAGTTCGTGCGGTTCTCGATGTCGGGATGCCCCGTGGTGATGTTGCGGATCTCGACCTGCACGTCCGACGGCAAGACCGGCGCGATGGCCTTCATGATGCGGTCGTTGTAGGCCGACGTAGCGACGGGCACGAGCACGCAGATGCGGATAGGCGAGTTCGAAGGCGTGCTCATGCTGCCTCTCCCTTGCGTGCGGCGTGGAGCGTTTCAAGCGGCACATAGGGCCCGAGATAGCCGAGCGTGTTCAGCAGCTGCATGAAGCTGTCGAGAATCAGGCCGGGCTTGCGCAACTCGGCTTCGGCACGCCATGCGATCAGCGTCACGGGGCGCTTGCCGATCACCGGGTTCAACGAGCCGTCGTCCTGGAGCAGGTCGCCGTTGCTGAAAATCGCCTGACCTTCGCCGCCGACGAAATACGCAACGCTATCCGGCGACAACACGATCGGCTGCGGATTGGCGCTGTCCCACGCGAGCAGCGACTCGTTCTGATACAGCACCGTATAGGTCCGCTGGCCGGCCTGAATATGCACCTTGCCGACGTCGAAGCCGCCGCTCGTATCGACCTCGGCCGAAACCAGTTCGCCGGGCTCCGAGATGGCGCGCGCGGCGATTCCGCAATGCTCGGCGAGATAGCCGATCATCTGCTGCGCGCTGCCGATCCGGCCGGCTTGCAACGCGCGCCCGAGTTCCAGCGCGCGCGTCAAGGTGCCATGAATCGGTGTGGCGCGACGGATCTCCGCCGGCTTCATCACCCACATCGCGAGGCCGCCGAACTGGCCGAACTCGGGATCGGCGACGACCGGACGCATCATCTGCTCGACGATCGCCGACACGTCGCGTTGATGGGTCGGGCCGCCCTGGTTGCTGTTGCGCGGCGTGACGTCGAGCTCGACGCACAGGCCGCCCTGGCTCACCAGAAACGCCGGGCGCGGATCGATCTCGGCGGCCGCGAAGGTGAGCATCGGCAGCGAGGGCACGGCGCGGCCGGCGCCGTCGGCGTCGATCACCGCGAGGCCGAGCTTCGCCGCCACCAGCGCCGCCACCGTGAAGCCCAGCGCGCCGCTTTCCGGCGGCATCACGTAGGCGAGCTTCGTCGATTGCGAGGCGAGCCGGGCCTGAACGTTCTGCACGGCCGTCACGGGGCCGAGCGGATAGGTCGCGGAGTTGATCGCTTCGGGCGCGCCGAGGTAGGCGACCATGACGGCCGCGCCTTCGGTGGCCTCGTCGACCGACACGACCTTGACCGTGTCGGTGGGGTAATAGTCACCGGTCACGAAATGCTCGGCGAGATGCCGCGCGGATTCGATCGTGCCGCCGCCGCCGCTACCGAAGAACGCTGCCCCCAATAGCAGCGGTTCCAGATCTTTCCGGCGTAATTCATATGCCATTTGCGAGTCCTTTACTGTCGAGGTTGAAAGACGCATCCAGCTGAAGTTCGGCAAGCAGATTCGCGGCGCTGGTGACGCGAGTCGTCGGATCCGTGGTCAGCGAGCGCAAGCCGCGCTCGAGTGTGTCGATGGCTTCGGCGCCGCGGCCGGTGGAGCGCAGCAGATCGGCGAGATAGCGCGCGGCGTCCACACGCGCGGGCACCGAACCGAACGCGAGCGCGGTGGACAGCGCGGTGCGCAGACCGAGTTCGGCGGCGTTCACGTCACCGAGCGCCCATTGCGCGCGCGCCCGGGTGACCAGCAGTTCGCCCAGATAGACGCGCTCCTGGCGGGCGAGGGTCTCGTCGATCGCGGTGGCGAGAATCGCCTCGCAGATCTTCGCGCGGCCGGCGCGCAGCAGCAGTTCGCCGTGCTGCCATGTCTTGAACGAATAGAACAGCGCACCGCCGTTGCACACGACATGGTTGTCGTAGCCGTCGAGCATGACGGTTTCCGCTTCGTCGGAATGGCCGAGCGCGCTGAGGTGGCAGGCGCGCAGCACCTGGCCGACGCCGCGATAGAACGCGAAGCCGTTCGCGATCGACACCGATTCGAGTTCGCTCGCGAGATGGCCGAGCCGGTCCACGTCGTCGAACAGGCAGGCGAGCCAGGCGGCGCCCTGCAGGTTGACGGCATGAGCGAGCGCGTGCGCACCCGGTTCGGACGCGCGCAGGATCAACATTTCCATGGCGCGCCGCGCCTGCCCGAAAGCGCCGATCTGATACGCGGCCAGACCTTCGAAAGTCAACGCGAGGCTGGCAAGATCGATTCCTTGCGAGCCGGTACGGATGTCGTTGCGCCCCACGCCGAGCAGGTTGCCGCGCGCGAGACAGGCCAGCGCTTCCTCGCTGTCGCCGAGCCAGAAGAGGGTGTTGGTCATCGCGACGTGGGCTTCGTCGAGCGAGACCCGGTCGCCGCCGTTCTGTGCGCGCTCCAGCATGTTCTGCGCGGTGCCGCGCGCCTGCTTGAGTTGGAGCGTCGTCAGTTGCGTGGTCCAGATGCCGAACTGGATCGCGGCGATCTCGGCGGGCTCGCAGACGCCTTCGCCCACCATCAGCGCGGCGGCGTAGCAGGCGGTGGCCTCCGCATAAAGCCAGCCGTGCACGCTGCGCAAGCTCATGCCGAGCAGCCGGTAGGCGTCGAACTGCAGACGGCGCACGGCTTCCTGTTCGTGAGGCGTCTGCAGCAGATCGAGGCAGCGGCGCAACAATGGAATCGCTTCCGCGAACTTCGACTCCTCGATCAGCGCGCTCGCGTGTTCGAGACACTTGCGCGCTTCCCGGTGATGTTCCTCGCGCGACTTCAGCCGCCGCTCGATGGTCTTGCGCCCCACGCCGAGCATGCTGGCGGCCGCGCTCTTGTTGCCGCTGGTGCGCTCGAGCGCGCGGTCGATCAGCAGGTCTTCGGCGGCGGCGAGCTTGTCGCGGCCTTCGAGTTGCAACAGCATGTCGGCGAGACTCGCGCGCGACACCGGACCGCTGGTTTCGTTGGCAAGAAACGGCTCGAGCGAGTCGACATCGATCAGCGTGTTTTCGGCGAGCACGCTCAACTGGCTGATCAGATTGCGCAATTGCCGGATATGGCCCGGCCACGAATGCTGGCAAAGCCGCCGGATGGCGGCCGGCGAAAACTCGAGACGGCGCGCGTGCTGCGCTGCGAAGTGGGTGACGAGCGCCGGGATGTCCTCGATGCGCTGCTCGAGTCCGGGGACGGCGAGCACGAACACCGCGAGACGGTAGAACAGATCTTCGCGGAATAGCCCTTCACGCGCGAGTTCGCGCAGGTCGCGATGGGTCGCGGCGACGACGCGCCCCGCGAAATGCAGGCTGGTGGACGAGCCGATCGGACGGAAGGTCCGCGTTTCAAGCACGCGCAACAGTTTCGGTTGCAACGCGAGCGGCAGTTCGCCGATTTCATCGAGCAGCAGCGTGCCCTTGCCGACCTGCTGAAAAAGTCCCTGGCGGTTTTCGGCCGCGCCGGTGAACGCGCCTTTCACATGCCCGAACAGTTCGGCTTCGACGAGGTTCTCGGGAATCGCGCCGCAGTTGACGTCGACGAACGGCTGATCCTGGCGCTGGCTGTGCGCATGCACCCGGCGCGCGACCAGTTCCTTACCCGAACCCGTCGGGCCGAAGATGAGCAAAGGATGATCGGTCGGGGCGACCCGGTCGATCATCCGGACCAGTTGGCGAAACGCCGGGGCGCCGCCCACGAAGGCGCCCGAATCAGCCTTGTCGTGGGCAAACGGAACGACAGGGGGGTAACTCATTGCAAAGCACGCTCCACTTGAACCGCGCGTGGCGCTACGCGGAAATTGCCGTCGAAAGGACGGAGCGGACGGTCATGCATGGTTCGCGTTTCCGGTGAAGACATCCGGATGCGTTGCCGGGACCGTCCGCCGCAAGAAGAGACAGAGTATGACGGCTTGTTGCCGATCTTGCCCTTTTCCAAATTAATCGTCGCAACGGCGCATTTGCGGATTGCATCGCAATGTGTTGCGAGCCGTGCGGCGCTGTCCGGCGGGAGGCTGATGAAAGCTTGCGGCGCTGCCGCCGGATCGGCAGCAGGCGGGGTAGATTGCGTGTAAGGGCAAGGCACGAATGGGTATCTGGTGCGACGGCAAAAACGCGCCTGGCGGTTGATGTTGCGTTACCCGGATAACGGCGTCCCAATCATGTTTCTTTAATAAACGTGGGCTCGCCGGTCAGGCCGCCGCGCCTCGCAAATCCCTGATGTGTTGATAGACGGTGGCGCGCCCCATTCCGAGTACGTTCGCCACGTAATTCGCGGCGCTTTTGCCTTTGAACGCGCCCTCGGCCCACAGCGCTTCGACCAGTTCGCGGCGATGGTCGCGAGTCAGGGAGTTCAGCGCCAGTTGACGCTCCTGCAGCCAGGCGTGAAGGAACGTGTTGATGCGCTCCTGCCAGTCGTCCTTGAAGAGTTCCTCGGGTTGCTTCACCACGCCGGCGCCGGAAATGACGCGGTCGATCACGTGCTTCACGTCCTCGAATACCGCGATGTTGTAGTTCACGCACATCACGCCGATGGCGGTCTCGGCGTCGTCGAACAGGACCGTGCTGACGCAGCGCATCCGCCTGCCGTCCCAGTTGATTTTTTCATAGGGGCCGACGGTGCCGGACTCGGCCGTATGGTCCATTTCTTCCAGCGCCGACTCGTCGCCGAGCTCGCGCTTGGACAGGTTGTTGGCTATGTAAGCAACCGTCTGGCTTTGCAAGTCATGAATGACGATTTCGACGTACGGGAAAAACAGCAGCGCGATGCCGTCGGCGACACGGCTGTATCGATCCAGAAGCAGCCGGCGGGCGGCCGTGGTCTTGGTCTTTCGCATAGGGAGGGATGAAGTTCCGGTGTTCGGAAAGTCCGCAGCGTCTTGCGTCATGGTGCTGCGGGTCCGTGTGTTATCCGCCATTCTGCCATGGGCGGGACCTCGATCCAGCCGCGCGCACCGTCATGCATCCCGCCGCGTCAGATGCCTGAAAAGTTCGAACGCGATGGCCACGTCTTCGAGTCCCAGTCCGATCGAGCGGAAAAAAGCGTGTTGCCGATAGGACGGCTTTTGCGCGACGCCCGACACCAGCTCCGGCAAATCGGCCACCACGTTTTCCGCGGACCAGCCGTGTCGCTCGGCGGCCAATTTCATTTCTCCCGCGCTGGCCGGCGTGGTCTGCCGGTAATCGCAATAGACGTCCATGGCGGGAATCCACGAGGGTGGAATTTCGTGTGCGTTCGTGGCGTTGGTGCTGATCGACGTAATGAGCGCCGGCTTGCCGAGCATGCCTTCGAGCAGCACGGGCGTGCCCGATGAAGTACACAAGGCGACTACATCGGCATCGCGCACGCAATCTTCGAGTGCGGTGCAAACGGCGACGCGCTCGTCGAGCGCCATAAGCGTGGCGCGCTTCGCCGCGTTGTCCTTGAGGTCGGGTGAAAACACCTGAATCGAATGCCAAGGGCGGACTGACGCCAGGTGCCGCAGATGCGCCTGACCTACCGCGCCCGAACCGATGATCGCAAGCGTTTGCGCATTGGGCGCGGCGAGGTGTTCGACGGCAAGCGCCGTTGCGCCGGCCGTGCGTTCGACCGTAAGCAGGCCGGCATCGCACCACATCAACGGCTGTCCCGTTTCCATCGACATCAGCGCGGTCCACGCGGTAATGACCGGCCTGCTGGGCGTAACGATATACGGCGACAGTTTCGCGCCGAATACCTTGGCGCTCGCCATCGCGCCGAGATACGTAATGAAGTCCCCAGCGCCGCCTGGAAATGGCGTGAGCGTTTGCGGCGGCTGCACGGCGGCGTCGTTGCCAAGCGCGCGAAACATCTGCGTCAACGCCTCGCGCACGTCGAGATGAGGCAGGGCGTTGCGAACGGTTTCCTCATCGACGATCAACGGAACGGCTTTGTCTGTCTTGCTCATTGAACTGCTCTCCACAACGTTGCCGGCCTGCGGCGTAGAAGCGATTCTAAAGTCAAAATGTCCAATCTGGACTTTTATTTTGAAAATTGCTTGCTTTTGCCGGAGTCCAGAATAGACTGTTGATCCAGAGAGCGCGTGAGTCCGGATCGCTCCGGTGCAATCCGCGCCGTCTCGAAGCTTTGCAGTCAGCCGTCGTCCGTGCCTTCAATTCGCGATGCCCTCACCACACAGGGAGCCACCATGCTTCAGAAGCTTTCACTTTCCGTTTTCGTCGCTGCTGCGTTGCTCGGTTCGGTCGGCACCGTCAGCGCGGAGACTCAAAACACCTTGCGTTTCGGCATCGAAGCCGCGTACCCGCCGTTCGAAAGCAAGTCGCCGACGGGGCAACTGGAGGGCTTCGACGTCGACGTCGGCAACGCCGTCTGCGCGAAGATGGGCGTGAAATGCGAGTGGGTCGAGAATGCATTCGACGGGCTGATTCCCGCCTTGCAGGCCCGCAAGTTCGACGCGATCAATTCGGCCATGAACATCACCGACAAGCGCAAGCAGACGATCGCTTTCACGCGGCCCATTTATGTCGTGCCGATCGTGATGGTCGCGAAGCGTAGTTCGGGTTTGCTGCCTGACGTGAAGAGTCTGCAGGGCAAACGCGTGGGCGTGCTGCAGGCGTCGTCGCAGGAAGACTTTCTGAAGCGCCATTGGGCGAATGCCGGCGTGTCGATCGTCTCTTATGCCGACCAGGATCAGGTGTACGCCGACCTCGTGGCCGGTCGCCTCGATGCCGCCGTTCAGGAAGCGCAGACTGTTCAGGACGGTTTCCTGAACAAGCCCGCGGGCCACGACTACGCGATTGCCGGCCAGCCGCTCAGCGATCCGGCGACGCTCGGCGAAGGCACCGGCTTCGGCCTGCGCAAGGGCGACCGCGCACTGGCCGGGAAAATCGATGCCGCACTCGACGCGCTGAAGAAAGACGGCACGCTCAGCGCGCTTTCGCAGAAGTACTTCAAACGCGACATCATCGCCAAATAAGGCATTGTCGAACCGGTGCGAACGGATTCGCACCGGACCTGTGTGCGTGCTGTCGCATGCATGCTTCCGGTCCCGCCAGGGAAAGCAGAGCGAGTGTATGGATTTCGATGTCATCGTGCTGGGTGCGGGAATCGTCGGCGTGTCGTCCGCGCTGCACTTGCAGGATCGCGGCCGCCGGGTGGCGCTGGTCGACCGGCGTGGTCCGGGTGAAGAGACCAGTTTCGGCAACGCCGGGCTGATCGAAAGTTCGTCCGTCGTTCCGTACGCTTTTCCGCGCAATCTCGGCACGCTGCTGCGTTATGCGCGCAATCGCTCGACCGACCTTTACTGGGACTATCGCGCGCTGCCGTCTTTTGCCGGTTGGCTCGCGCGCTTCTGGTGGGAGTCGTCACCCGAACGGCTGATGGCCGCGGCGCACGATATGCTGCCTCTGATGCGGCACAGCGTGGCAGAGCACGATGTGCTGATCGCGCGCGCCGGTCTCGAACAGCTAGCGAGCGACAAAGGCTGGATCGAGGCGTTTCGCACGCCGGCGGAATTCTCGCGGCAATCCGCGGCGGCCGAAGTTACGGCAAATACTTATGGGTTGCGTGTGACGACGCTCGACGCGGCAGCGCTGGCCGCGCGTGAGCCCGGCGTCGCAGAGGGATTTTGCGGAGCGTTGCATTGGCAGGATCCGAAGAGCATCGTCAACCCCGGCGCGTTGACGCAAGGTTATGCACGGCTGTTCGAGGAGAGCGGCGGCGCGCTGTTGACCGGCGACGCGACCACGCTGAAGGCGGAAGGCGGCGCGTGGACCGTGCAGACTTCGTCGGGCAGGATCAGCGCGAAAGAGGTCGTCGTCGCGCTGGGCCCGTGGTCGGATCGGGTATTCGCGCCGCTCGGATATCGCATTCCACTGCGTGCGAAACGCGGCTATCACATGCACTACCAACCCACACAACCCATGCTGTCGACGCCGCTCGTCGACTCGCAGCAGGGTTACGTGGTGGCGCCGATGCAAGGCCGCTTGCGGCTCACGACAGGCGTCGAAATAGCCCGGCGCGAGGCGGCGCCGACAGGCGTGCAACTGGAGCGGGCGGAGCGTACTGCCAGACCGACATTCGGTCTCGGCGCGCGGCTCGACGAACATCCATGGCTCGGCTTGCGGCCGTGCACGCCCGACATGCGCCCGGTCATCGGGCCCGCGCCGCGCCATCGGGGGCTCTGGTTCGCGTTTGGCCACAACCATCATGGCTTGACGCTCGGTCCGGTGACGGGGCGTTTGCTGGCGGAGATGATGACGGGCGCCGAGCCTTTTGTGGATGCGCGTCCATTTCGTCCCGAGCGGTTCCGCTAGATGTTCTACAACGGATCGTCTGATTGAATAACAAAGGAGAGTGAGATGAAGATCAAGGACTTCGGCGTCGAACGCTGGATGGACCTGTACGAAAACCAGTGTACTTACAACCTGGCGGAAACCTGCGTGGAATCGCTGACGGTCGATCAGTTGCTGACGCTCGCGAACAAACAGGACAGCATTCTCGACGAACTCCGCGGGCTCAAGCTGACCTACGGCGCGATCGAGGGATCGGTCCGCTTGCGCGAAGCGATCTCGGCCATGTACGCGCGCCAGTCGCCGGAAAACCTGATCGTGACGCACGGCGCCATCGGCGGCAACGCGCTGGTGTACGAAACCCTGGTCGAGCCTGACGACACGGTGATCTCGGTTCTACCGACCTACCAGCAGCACTATTCGATTCCCGAGAGCTACGGCGCCGACGTGCGGATTCTGAAGCTGCGTGAAGAGAACCGGTTTCTGCCGGATCTCGCCGAATTGCGCAGTCTCGTCAATGACAAAACGCGGCTCATCGCGATCAACAATCCCAACAATCCCACCGGTTCCCTGATGGACGAGGCGTTCCTCGCCGAGGTCGGCGAAATTGCGCGTTCGTGCGGAGCGTATGTGCTATGCGACGAGGTGTATCGCGGCACGGATCAGGAAGGCAGCGGTTATACCGCTTCGATTGCGGATCTGTACGAGCGCGGCATTAGTACTGGCAGCATGTCCAAAACGTACTCGCTCGCGGGTTTGCGGCTCGGCTGGATCGCCGGCCCGAAGGATCTGATTCGCGCCGTGGCGATTCATCGTGACTACAACACGATCAGCGTCGGCATGATCGACGATCATTTTGCTTCCATTGCGCTGGAAAACCGTGCGGCGATTCTGGCGCGCAACCAAGATATCGTGCGCACTAATCTGGCGATCGTCGACGCATGGATCGCCAAAGAACCGGCGATGTCTTATATCAAGCCCAAGTCCGGAACCACGGCGCTGCTGAAGTACGACCTGCCGATGTCGTCGCTCGAATTCTGCACTGAACTGATCGAACAAACCGGCGTGATGCTGACACCGGGCAGTGCGCTCGACATGGAAGGTTATGTGCGCCTCGGGTACGCCAACAACCGCGACGTGCTCGAAACGGGGCTTGGCAAAATTTCAGAATTTCTCGCGAGGCGTCGAGCCTGATTCACTGCCGAGCGGGGCGTGAGTGCACTTACTCCTCGCACTTCACGTCCTGTCTTCGCACGGAGATGATGACCGGATACGTTCCGTGTTCGAGTTCCACGCGCGCGACGACGGACATCGTCTCATTGTCGATATCGTCGTACACGCTGACCTTTTCATGCCGCAGGCTCGTGAGTCCGGTACAGCCGGACGCACGAGCCTCGTCGGATACCTTGCATTGAATCGGGTTGTCCGCGAGGAGGCGATATCGGTCTCTTTCCGGTGTCGCGAGATATTCGCGAAAGCTCTGCGCCGACCCGCCGATACCCGTGACATACCCAATCGCGCATTGCAATCTGGGTGTATCGCTGTTCCCGGATGTCTGCGCGGTTGCGGCCGTGCTTGCGGCCGCGACGAGCGCCACGAGTGTCGATGCGAGGAGATATTTCATGGCGCGAATCAAGGTTGTCCGATCGAAGTGCTGGATTGTAATGGCATCTCCGCAAGCATGCTCCGCTAGACGTTGAACAGCTCGCTGCGCGCCGCGTCCAGAATCATCGCGACAGCCGGATGGCTGATGCGGCGCTCGATCGAAATCGCAAAGAATTCCTCGACGATGGAATTGATCTGCCCGACCGTCGCGAGTTTGTGCTCGGCCTGTAGCTGGCTTTCCAGCACGGTCGGCGCGAACAGCAAACCGCGGCCTTCGCGAGCGAACGCCATGGTCATCGCGCCGTCGTCGAATTCGCCAACGATGCGCGGCGAAATGGCATGGGACGCCAGCCAATGGTCCAGCTTGCGGCGCACCGCCGATTCCGTGCCGGGCAGCAGCACCGGCAACTGACCGAGCGACAACGGGAAGCGTTTCTTGCCGCTCTGGATCAGCGCTGGCGCGCCGAAACAACTGAGTGTGGAACGGCCGAGCCGGTGATTGAATGCCTTGACATTGACGTCGGCGGGAATGGGAGCATCCGCGATGATCAGGTCGAGGCGGTGCAGGGCAAGTTGCGCGAGCAGTGCATGCAGCTTGCCCTCGTGACAGATCATGCGCACCGAGACGGACGGGCTTAGCGCCGGCTCCAGCAGCCTGTATGCGATCGCCTTCGGCACCGAATCCGCGATGCCGACGCGAAACCGCGTCTGCGGGCCCGCTTCGTTCTCGCGCCGCACGGCGCTTTCGAGCTCCGAACCCAGCGAGAATATTTCGTCGGCGTAATCGAGCGCGAGGCGGCCCGCGTCGGTCAGTTCGAGCGTGCGGCCGCTTTTCCTGAACAGCTTCTTATCCAGCGCTTCTTCGAGCAGTTTGATCTGGCCGCTCAGCGTTTGCGGCGAGATATGCAACTGCTCGCCCGCCCGAACGATGCCGCCCGCGTGCGCCGCGACCCAGAAGTAATGCAGATGCTTAAAGTTCACGATTGCTCCACAGATTACGCAATGCTACGGTTTTCTCGAAGTATCGCTATAAAAAATACGCATTTTACGTTATTCCACGTTCAGGTAGATTGAGGTTTCGCCCAAGGGTTCATGCGGGGCGGCTAACGGTAGCTGACGGAGGTGGCAGATGGCATCGGTTGCACAGTTCCTGCGTTCAAAAGCGTCCCAGACAGTATGGTCGACCCAGGCATCCACTTCGGTTTACGACGCGGTCGCGATCATGGCTCACCGGCGCGTGGGCGCGCTCATCGTCGTCCATGAGGGGCGCGTGGCCGGCATCGTCACGGAGCGCGACTACGCGCGCAAGATCGCGCTCATGCACCGCTCATCAAGGAATACGCCGGTGCGCGACATCATGTCGACGACTGTGCGCTATGTCGGCCCGGGGCAGACCACCGAGGAATGCATGGCGCTCATGACGGAATACCGGATTCGCTATTTGCCTGTCATTACGGAAGGACAGGTGATCGGCATGGTGTCGATCGGCGATCTGATCAAGAACCTGATTGCCGAGCAGGAAGACACAATCCGGCAATTGGAGCATTACATCCATGGCAACACTGTTCAGGTTGGTCAGCGTGGCTTTCAAACGCACTCACCAGCCGGTTTTGCCACCTGAGAAAAATTACCGTTCGTAATGTATTCGGCGCGATGAAGAGAGCGCGCGAAGCGGGCGGTCCCCTGACTTACCAAAGAGGCTTTTTATGTACACGCAAATCATCAATCAACTTCGACGTGCTGCCGGTGCGGTGACGCGCGGGACGGCAGCGCTCGGTCTTGCGGGGCTCCTTGCTCTCGGCGCCGTGGCTTCGAACGATGCCGAAGCGAAGCGCGTGGGCGGGAGCCAAAGCATCGGCAGACAGTCGCAAACGGCGTCGCCGTCCGGGCCGGCACAGCGCCAGCAAGCTCAACCGGCGCAGCAGGCCGCACAGACGCCGGCTGCCGCGGCGGGTAATCGCTGGATGGGCCCGCTCGCGGGGCTCGCCGCCGGACTCGGCATTGCGGCGTTGTTGTCTTCGTTTGGCCTCGGCGAGGGACTCGCGCAATTGATGTCCAATGCGTTGCTGATCGGCGCGGTGATTTTCGCGGGCGTGATGCTGTTCCGCTTTATCGCCAATCGGCGTCGTCCGGATCTCGCTTATGGGAACGGCGCCGCGAACCGGCAGCAAAACGGCGGCACGCCATTTCTGAATCAGATGGGGCAAGCGCGGCCTGAAACGACGAATTTTCGCGGCTGGCCGCGTGCCGCGATGGGATCGGCCGCGGGGGCGGACACCGTGAAGGCGCCCGAGCTTTCGTCCGGGCCGGATCAGGCTGCATATCTCGTAACGGCGAAGGCGATGTTCATGCGGCTTCAAGGAGCATGGGATCGCAACGAGCAGGGTGACCTGTTCGAGTTGACAACGCCGGAGATGTTCGCGCGTCTCAAGCAGGACCTGGAAACGCGAGGCCGCGAACCGAGCCATACGGAAGTGCCGCAACTCGATGCCGAAGTGCTTAGTACCCAAAGCAACGCGGACGAGACGCTGGTCAGCGTGCGCTTTTACGGTCAGATCCGGGAAGACGATGCACAGACCGCGCAGCCGTTCCAGGAAATCTGGAACCTGGTCAAGCAGACACAGGGCGACCAGGCGTGGCGGCTTGCCGGCATCCAGCAGATCGACTGATAGCGGTATGGTTGAAGCCGGCGCGAAAAAGCGCCGGCTTTTTGCCGCTCATGCATTCCCTTTCCTGTTTCAAAGCGCGGCAACGAATGACGCTGTGACCGGCATCATCGAGACACTTAGGCGCGGCTGCTATCGATTGCCGCGACGCAATCGATCTCGATGTCGAAGCGCCCTGGCCACGCCGGCACATTGACGAAAATCCTCGCAGGCGGGTTCCTTCCGAAGAAGCGCGCATAGATCGCGTTGACGGCCGGAAACGCTTCAACCGACGTGCAATACACGTTGCATTTGAGCACCTGATCGAGCGATGAACCCGCCGTCTCGATGCACAGCTTCAGTGGTTCCAGCACGCGTTGCGCCTGCAGTTCGATCGGCGCGTCCAGCACTTCGCCGGTGGTGGGATCGAACGGCGTTCTAGCCAGCTCGAAAGCAGTTCGACCCGAATGATTTCACGGCTCATGCTTCACTCCATGCTGAAAGGGCCGAGCGTATTTCACCAGTAGTTGCATGCACTCGGCACATGATCGGTCCCGTCGTCCAGGCGCGTGGCAGCACGCTGTCGTTACGCGACTTTGGTTTCGACGACCGGTAAATCCACCTCGGTATCGAACCCATTATTGACGAAGTTGGTCAGCATGAATTGCGCGGCGAACGCGGCGATTTCGACAATGTTCGCGTCGCTGAAACCAGCTTCGCGCACGGCGTGCAGATCGGTTTCGGTGACCTGCCGCGCGTCTCTATCAGCGTCTTCGCGAACGCGACAGCCGCTGCGGTTTTGGGCATATGCGATTGGCCGAGCCGGTTCAGAGGGATCTCATCGTCGTCGATATGCGCCATGTTGCGAAAAATGTTGGGCGTGGTGATCAGCTCGTTCAGATTACTGGGTAACAGACGTGGCGACGAAATTGCTTGTGACACAGGCATGGGTCATCCGCGGGACGCGAGGCAATCAACAGATGTTTGAGCGTGGACGATGATTGCCGCAGGTTTACAGTGGATGCAATCGTGTGACGCAGGCGGCGCAGCCGCGCGTGGACTCGCCAAGCGGCTCGTTTAACGAACGGACAGGCATCACTCAACTTGGCGCGCGAGGCTTATTTAGCATCCCGAATGCACCGGTAATTTAGGTGTCGCTCATTGAACGAAGTGCCCGCGGCCTCAACAAGCTGGCAAGGAGTGGCAAATGAAAAACAATCTTCATACCACACAGAATCGACTCCGCGACGATGCCGACCACGTTCGTTTGCGACGCGCGCGAGGATGCTCACTTCAAACGCTTCTATTTGTGGTCTCGTCGTGCTTCCTCAGCACGGCGCTTGCGGCGCAACCGTCGGCATCCGCCGATACCGGCCCGGCAAGCGCGACGCCGGCCCCACGCCATCTCGATCGCTCCGGCAAGTCGCGCAAGGGCAAGGCTTCGTACTATGGTCGGGAGTTCTATAAAAAAGAAATGGCCGACGGTACGCCGATGAATCCGCAATCCAATGCCGCCGCGAGCAAGACGCTACCGCTTGGCACCAAGGCCCGGGTCACGAATCTAAAAAACGGTAACAGCGAGGTGGTCGAAATCAGGGACCGTGGCCCCTATGTCAAGGATCGAATTGTCGACCTGTCACCTAAGACCGCGGACAAGCTCGGGTTGAAGAAAGACGGCGTCGTTCCCGTCGAAGTCAAACCGGTGGAAGTTCCGCAGCCCGACGGCACAGTGAAGCCGGGCGCAGCCGTACAGGAAAGCGAACGCGGCAAGTCGCCGGTCGACGTGCAGCATTCGTTGCATTGAGTGGACGGCACGCCACTGTTGCGGGAGTGATTCTGTCCGCCGCTCCATTGCACATCGAGCCAAACAGCCAGTCGCAGGCAATTCCATTGCATAGAATCAGGTTACGCGCAGAACGCCCTCGGGCAACCCGGTCGCAGCCGCGTTCGCGATCGGGCTTGCGCGTAGACAACGCGATTCGTACTAATCGTCAGGAGAATCGTCATGGCGACCTATGTAGTTCTTGCACAATTCACGGATCAGGGCATACGCAACATCAAGAACAGTCCGCAGCGGGCCGGTCAGGCGGCGGAGTTGGCCAGGTCCTTCGGCTGTGAAATGAAAGAGATCTTCTGGACGGTGGGCAAATACGACATCGTCACGGTCATCGACGCACCAGATGATCAAAGCTTCGCTGCATTCGGCTACGCGCTAGGATCGGCAGGCAATGTCCGGACGCAAACGCTGCGCGCGTTCACAAAAGACGAATGCAGCGCGATTATCGGCAAGCTTCCATAAAACAGGCCCTCATCCGGAAGGTGATCCGGTCGCTTTCCGCGACTCTTTTTCAGGAGATCACAATGAACGCAAAAACAAACGACAGTGAAGACGTACGCGCATTCGTTCAAACGGCCGAGCAGGCCGGCGAGTTTGTCTGGGTGATTACGCTGGTCGATTTCGGAGCAAAAAAGGTCAAACGGTCGATGGTTTCGGACGACAGGTTCGCCATGCGCGCCGCGGCTCAGGACGCCGGTGACGCTTATCTGAAAGGGCTGACGGAAGACCGATAAAGAGGCGCGGGAGCGCCTTGTTTTCGCTCACGCACAGCACTGCCTGCGAGGCTTGGGTGACTATACTCAAAGAGGCCGCCTCTGATTCAGGTTCACCGGGTTCAAGCGAGAGAGGCGCCGGGCAGGATTTCGACGCGAGCCGGACCAGGTCGCGGGGGAGAAACATATGTTCAAACATCTGCTGGTGCCGACCGACGGCTCGACGCTTTCCGAGGCCGCCATTCAGATGACGGTAACGCTCGCCGCGGAAAGCGGAGCCAAAGTCACTGGCCTCCATGTCATTCCGGAGTTTCATGTCCTCGCGTATGGCACGGAGATGATTGCCGACAACGAGGACCGCATCATTCAGACGGCGCGACAGCGCGCGGAGGACTATCTCCGTGTCATCAAAAACGCGGCCGCGCAGGCTGGCGTGGAGTGCAATACGGTCTCTGAAAGTCGCGCCCATCCTTATGAAGCGATTATCAGCGTTGCAGCGCAACAGAGCTGCGATCTCATCGTCATGGCGTCGCACGGTCGAAGCGGTATGCGGGCGTTCCTGCTCGGCAGCGAAACCCAAAAGGTCCTGACGCATAGTTCAATCCCGGTTCTGGTCGTGCGACAGCCGGCGCCTGGCGGCGCGCATCCAGCGCGCTAGTCAGGTTGCCGGATGGGGAGAACGCTAGCTCGGAGGCACGCGAGTCAATTGAATCGGCATCATGATGGTTAGGATTACGAGTTGAACCTCATTCCTTGCGGGAGGCGGTCCGTTGCTGGCGAAAAATCCTCACGAAGTTCAGTACAGTCGGCGACTTCTCGCGCTGCCGATGGATCAACGCGATGCCCGTAGACAGCGGATTGCCCCGTAGTCCGTGATACGACACGCTTTCGACCTGGATCTGCCGGATCGACGCGGGCACCACCGCGACGCCGAAGCCCGCCGCCACGAGATTCGCCGCCGACGAGATCTGCGGCGACTCCATGCCGATCGAGGGCGCGAAGCCGGCTTCACGGCAGGCGCCGATAATCGAGTCGTACAAATCCGGGCCGATGGGGCGCGGAAAGAGGATGAACGGATCGTCTGCAAGGTCGGCCAGATCGACGCGCCGTCGCCGGTTCAAGCGATGGTTTGCCGGCAACACCGCCAACATGTCTTCGTCGACCAATGGTTCGACTATCAAATCCCGGCAGTTCAGCGGCATGCGCACCAGCGCGGCATCGAGCTGCCGGTCGGCGACTTTATCCAGCAGCAGCGAACTGTTGCTCTCCTCGCAACTGATCGCGACGCGCTCGTACGCATGCCGATAGCGCTGCATCGTCATCGCGACCGCCGGATGAAACACCGTCGAACCCGCGAAGCCGAGCGATAGGCGCCCGGTCTCGCCTCGTCCCGCGTTCTGCACTTCGACGAATGCCTGCTGCGCGTCATCCACGATGCGTTGCGCACGTTCGCGAAAGAGCCGTCCCGCCTCGGTCAGCTCGACGCGGCGTGGATGGCGGAGGAACAGCGGGGTGCCGATTTCCCGCTCGAGCTTCAGTATCTGCTGGCTTAAAGGCGGCTGGGCGATGCCCAGATGAGTTGCCGCGTCGGTGAAGTGAAGGTGTTCGGCGACGGCGAGGAAGTAACGCAGTTGGCGAAATTCCATATGTTTTTCGTCTCCAAATAGCGTCTTCAAGATATTGGACTAATGACAGGACTGATTTTAACCTTCGTGTCAATCCGATGCGCGCAAAGGACGCAGCCGACAACGCTGGACAAAGTCGCGGCGCGCATCGACACCTCACGAGGAAAATCCGATGTCAGCAGCGCACACACCGTTAGTCACTGCCCGCCCCAACGTAGCCCACAACTTGATCGCGGAGCTACGCGGCATCGTCGGCGGGAAACACACGCTGACCGATGACGCCGCGACCCGCCGCTTTCGGACCGGCTTTCGCTTTGGCGCAGGCAAGGCGCTCGCGGTGGTGCGCCCCGGTACGATCGTCGAGCAATGGAAAGTGCTGCAGGCATGCGTCGCGGCGAACGTGATCGTGATCACGCAGGCATCGAACACGGGCCTCACGGGCGGCTCGACGCCGGACGGCGACGACTACGATCGTGACATCGTGATCGTCAGCACGAGCCGCATGAAGAAGGTGTTCGTGATCGACGGCGGCAAGCAGGTCGTCTGCCTGCCCGGCGCGACGCTCGACCAATTGGAAAGGACACTGAAGCCGCTTGGCCGGGAACCGCATTCGGTGATTGGCTCAAGTTGCATCGGCGCATCGGTATTCGGCGGTGTCTGCAACAACTCGGGTGGTGCGCTGGTGCAGCGCGGCCCGGCGTATACGGAAATGGCGGCGTTTGCGCAGATCGACAAAACGGGCAAGCTGCAGTTCGTCAACCATCTCGGGATCCGGCTCGGCGAAACGCCCGAAGATATGCTTGGCCGGCTCGAACGCGGTGAGTTCTCGGATTCCGATGTCCAGCACGACGCGGGCGCCGGATCGGACCACGGTTACGCAAGCCATGTGCGTGAGGTCGATGCCGATACGCCGGCGCGTTTTAACGCCGACCCGCAGCGTCTTTATGAAGCATCGGGCTCGGCTGGCAAGTTGATGGTTTTTGCAGTGAGACTCGACACGTTCCCGATCGAACGGAACGCCAAGGTGTTTTATATCGGCACGAACCAACCTGACGAGCTCACCGATATCCGCCGCCATGCGCTGCACGACTTCAAATTCTTGCCGATCTCGGGCGAATATCTTCATCGGGATGCTTTCGACGTCGCCGAAGAGTACGGCAAGGACACCTTTCTGGCGATCAATTATCTTGGCACGTCGCGCCTGCCCGCGCTGTTCGGATTGAAGAGCCGCTGCGATGCGCTGTTCGATCGTCTCGGCTTTCTCCCTTCCCATTTCACGGATCGCGTCATGCAGGCCGCGAGCCGCCTGTTCCCGAGCCATTTGCCGGCTCGGATGAAACAGTATCGCGACAAATACGAGCATCACCTGATGCTGAAGGTTGCAGCCGAAAGCGTCGGCGAAACCCGTGCGTTCCTCTCTGGGTACTTTGCGAGCGCCACGGGTGCTTATTTCGAATGCACCGATGAAGAGGGCAGAAAAGCGTTCCTGCATCGCTTCGCTGCCGCCGGCGCCGCGGTTCGCTATCGTGCCGTGCATGCCCGCGAGGTCGAGAATATCGTCGCACTCGACATCGCATTACGCCGCAACGATCGCGACTGGATCGAGACGCTGCCGCCCGAGATCGAGGAAACGATTGCCATCAAGCTGTACTACGGCCATTTCCTGTGCCATGTGTTCCACCAGGACTACATCGTCAGGAAGGGCAACGATTGCCTTGAGGTCGAACATAAAATGTGGACACTGCTGGACCGCCGCGGCGCGGAATATCCGGCGGAACATAACGTCGGCCATCTTTACCACGCGAAGCCGCAGCTTGCAGCGTTCTATCGGCAACTGGATCCTTGCAACTGCTTCAATCCGGGGATCGGACAGGCGTCGAAGTTCAGAAATTATCGCGAAGCGGCGGTTTAGCTGAACACGGTTACTGCGAACTGCCCGCGCCACCTGGCGACCGTTAGAGCAGCCGCAAGCCTCCGTCGCATTCGATGATAGCGCCGGTCATGAAGGTGTTCTCCATCAGAAACTGCAGCGCGTGCGCCACGTCTTCCGCGTGGCCGACGCGTCCCACCGGCAGCGTTTCGGCTTGCTGGCGGAACAGGTCCGTCTTGACGTCGACAGGGAACTTGTCCCACCACGCGGTATCGATCACGCCTGGCGAAACGGCGTTCACGCGCCGTGGCGCCAGTTCGCGCGCGAGCGTACCGATCATGCTTTCCAGTGCGCCGTTGATCGCACCCAGGCCAGCCGTGCCGCGATTCGCGATGCGCGCGGAAATGGCGGTGACGAATGTCAGGCTGCCGTCGCGACGGAGGGCCGGCAGGCCGGCCTTCGCCGCCGGAGAGCGTCAGCACCAGGCCGCCAATCCGGCGATGCGCGAGACCCAGTTGCTGATCACCTATCGTGGCAGCCCGATCGTCGCCGACCTATGTTCCGACGCAAATCCCGAAGCGCCCGCACCTGGCGACCGGCTACCTGACGTGCGAGGTCTGGCACAACGCTTTGTTGGCCACGCGAGGCGATTGCATGACTTTGTCGGCTCGGGACGACACACGCTCATCGGTTATGTCGATGCGGCCGGGCAGCAATATGACGCGTTTTTGACGGTTGTCGCGCACTTGCTGCGTCGTTGCCCGGCGCCGCGTCGGCGGTGCTGGTACCTAAGACCCCAGTTTTTCGGGGCGAGATACCAGTTGAGGGCAGTTGATGCCGAGCATACGAGTGGCGGCTTGCAGAGTAATCGAGTCATCCACGCCGGCGCACGGGAGACGATGGTTGGCTGAACTGCTCAGCGTTGCTTCGTGCAACGCTCATCTTGTTGCATGCGCTCAGTGGTTGACCACGGCATCACCGGCAGGCCGCCTGTCGCTTGCCGGCACGGCCTGAACGCACAACAACAGTACGACCATGCCGATGGCAAGTAGCACGCCAATCGCGCCCAGCCCCGTGTACAAGCTACCCGTCGATGTCTTCAACGCGCCCACCATCCACGGGCTCACAGCGCCGCCGAGCGCGCCGAGCGCGGTGATCGTCGCAATGCCTCCCGGTGCAGTATCTTCCCGAAGATAGGTTGTGGGAATCGTCCAGAACAGCGACAGCGCTGCGTATATGCCAACTGACGCGATCACCAGCAACACGACAGTAAGCGCGACGCTATGCGCCGTCAAAGGCAGCAGAAGAAAGCTTGCCGCTACTGCGAAGCCACAGCCTGCGACATGCCAACGGCGCTCCATGTGCCGATCCGAATGCCGTCCGAGCAGCAGCATGCCGATGGCCGTGCACAGCGAAATTGCGCCGCTCATCCAGCCGATATCGCTGATGCGATGCACGCCGACCTGGCGCAGCAGCGACGGAATCCAGAAGCCGACCGCGTTGAGCGCCATGAAGACAGTGAAGTAGATCGTCGACATCAGATAGATGCGCGGATTGGTCAGTACATCGGCCAACGGTGCATGTGAACGCGCTTCGGGTGCATGTCGCGCGCGTCCCGCATTTAACGCTGTCGCAATCTGCGCCTTCTCACGGTCGTTGAGCCACTTCGCGTCGGCGGGACGATCGTCGAGCACGAAGTACGCGGCAAGGCCCAAAGCGATGGCCGGAATGCCCTCGATCAGAAACAGCCATTGCCAGCCGGCGAATCCAAGCTCGCCATGCAAATGACTCATGATCCAGCCCGACAGCGGCCCGCCGACGATACCCGCAAGCGGCACAGCCATCACGAACAGACTCATGATGCGCCCGCGCCGACGGTCGGGAAACCAATACGTCAGGTACAGAATCACACCTGGAAAAAAACCCGCTTCGGCGGCGCCAAGCAGAAAGCGCACGACATAAAGCGCATGCGCACTGCGCACGAACACCAGCACGACTGTCAGGGCGCCCCACAACACCATGATCCGCACGAGCGTCTTGCGTACGCCAATGCGTGCCGCGAGCAGATTGCTCGGCAATTCGAAAATCACATAGCCGACGAAGAACATACCCGCTGCAATGCCGAATACGGAGTCGTCGAGCTTCAGATCCTGCAGGAACTGAAGCTTTGCAAAACCAATATTCACGCGGTCGATGAAGTTGACTACATAGCAGACGAAAATGAACGGGATGATGCGGCGCGCGACCTTGCGGAAGACGCCATCATCGGCGGAACTGCTCGAAGCGTTATTCATGGTGTCTCCAATACGCCTTCGCCGAAGGTCTTTTAGATCTTTTTGAATTGCTTTAGCTGGCGCGGCATATCGCGCGTTACCACTCGCCGAAGAACACGCCCCAGTCCCTGTGCGTATTTGTGCGGCTCGCGACGCCCGCATCGTCGATCGTCACGCGCTGCTTGAGCGTCGCGTGCCAGTCGACCAGCTTGGCATGCATTTGCGTACGCGTCGCTTCATGCGTGCGCTCGCCGCCGAGATCGATAAACTCGTTCGGGTCCGCTTCGAGGTCGAACAGTTGCGGCCGGTAGCCGAGCCAGTGCACGTATTTCCAGCGCGCGTCGCGCACCATCCAGCCGCGGCATTCGTGCGGCGCGCGGCCGAGCGTCAGGCGCGCTCCGCGAAAACTGTAGTCGAGTTCGGAGACCACATAGTCACGCCATCCGTTTTCCTGCGTGAGTGTGTCGCGCAGCAACGGCAGCAACGATTTTCCTTCGATCCGCTCCTCACACGAAGGCAGGCCGAGCGCTTCGAGCACGGTCGGCACCACGTCGATGCAGGACGTGAAGCGCGCCTCGGCCGTACCGCGCGTGGCGTTCGCTTCGGGCGATGGATCGTACACGACCATCGGCACGCGCTGCACGGTATCGTAGAACTGCTCTTTCTCGCCGAGCCAGTGATCGCCGAGGAAATCGCCGTGATCGGCGGTCAGGACGATCAGCGTGTCGTCCCAGCGATTCAGCCGGTCGAGCACGTCCCAGAGACGCCCGAGATGATCGTCGATCTGCTGGATCAATCCCTGGTAAATGGGCCGCACCGTATTGGACACTTCGTCGCGCGAAAAATTGACGCTCTCTTCATGCTGGCGATAAGCGGCCGTCACCGGGTGGGCATTGTCCAGCTCCGCGGTGTGGCGCACGAGCGGCAGGCACTGATCGAGCGAGTACATGTCGTGATAGGGATGCGGCGCGACATACGGCCAATGCGGCTTCACGTACGACAGGTGTAACGCCCAGGGCTCGTCGCCTTGTTGTTCGATATGGCGGATCGCCTGATCGGTCATATACGCTGTTTCGGAGTGCGGCTCCGCGACGCGCGACGGCCAGCGCACATTGCGCATCTGCCAGCCCGAGCGGACCTCGCCGCGGTCGTCTTCGACGCTGATCACATAGTCGCTCCACGGCCGGTCGCTCGCGTACCCGTGTGCGCGCAGATACGCGGGATAACCGCTTTCGCGGCCCGGTTCGTGATGCCCGTCGTAACGGTCCAGTTCGACGAACGAGCCCGCAGAAAGGCGCAGCCCAAGCGGGCTGTCCCTACCGATTTCCAGCCGCTCCATGCCCGACGCGTCCGCCTGAACATGGGTCTTTCCGGCGAGGGCGAGCGAGCGTCCATGGCGGAGCAGATACTCCCCAAGCGTGATCTCGCCGATGGACATCGGCACGCGATTCCAGTTCGCGCCGTGGCTCGTCATCGTGCGGCCGGTGTAATACGACATGCGCGACGGCCCGCAGACGCCGGAGCTGACATAGGCGTTGTCGAAGCGCACGCCGCGCGCGGCGAGCGTGTCGATGTTGCGTGTGCGCATGTATGGGTGGCCGTAGCAGGCGAGGTGATCCCGCCGCAACTGGTCACACATGATGAAAAGGACGTTTCGGATGGCTGTCATGGGTCGGCGTCGGGAGCGTGAATGAACGACATGCCCCGATGCTAGGGAAGGCACACACGTTTGACCTAATCAATCGTATGTGCGCTTGCACAATCGCGCATAATGCCCGTTCCGCTTCAGGACCGAGACCCATGTCGCACACTCCCACCGCGCCCGGTGCCGCTGACGAGCCCCGGCTGAAACACCCCAGCCATATCGATGAGTTTCTGCTGTACCGGTTGCATAACCTGACGCGCGTCGCGGTTCAAGGAGTCGGGTTGATGTTCCGGCGTGAAATAGGCATTAGCCGGCGTGACTGGCGCGTCCTGGCGTTCGTTGGCCGATTCCCCGACCTCAACCTCACACGGCTGGCGGAACTCACAGGACTGGACACGGTGATCGCGAGCCGGTGCGTTACGCAGCTCGTGCAACGCGGGCTGCTGGCGAACCGGAGACAACCGGCGAACAAGCGTGTTTCCTTGCTGCGGCTCACTGAATCAGGCGAGCAGGTGTACGCGCAGGCACACGCTGCCGGCCAGCAATACAACATCGAATTCGCCGCTTGCCTGAATGATGACGAGGCGCGCCTGCTGGAGACCGTGATGTCAAAGCTCGAAGCGCGGGCTCACGAATTGAATCAACGCGAGATTGCGTTTGGCGTCGACAGCCGGGAAGGCGACAGCGTCGAAGAGTGACTGCCGCTGCCGCTTTCCTTCCCGTTCGAACCTCCGCTGCCCGAGCGGTTGCTCTCAAGGTTTACCGGAATGGCCGCTCTTCTTCCGGGCATACCAATCACCTCATCGTGACAACGACTTTGCCTTTGGCTCGCCCGGTATCGACGTAGGCCATCGCCTCCCTGGTCGATTCGAACGGAAAGACCCGATCCACGACCGGGCGTATGACGCCGGAATCAATGAGGGACGTAATCTGGCGTAGCTGGTCTCCGCTTGCCCTCATGAACAGAAACGAATAGCTAACCTTACGACTTTTTGCTTCCTTCCTGATCCGATAACTCAGGAGACGCATGACCAGTCGCAGGAACAGGGACAAGCCAAGCTCCTTTGCAAAATCCGGATCCGGCGGCCCAGAGATCGAGATGAGCTGTCCGCCGGGTTTCAGCACGCGCAGGGATTTGTTGAGCGTCTTTGCGTCGAGACTATTTATAACCACGTCATAGTCGGAAAGGATATTCTCGAAATCGTCCTTCGTGTAATCGATGACGACGTCGGCACCGAGGCGCTTCACCCAGTCCACGTTCGCCGTGCTTGTTGTCGTCGCGACGAACGCGCCGACATGCTTTGCCAGCTGGATCGCAAACGTCCCGACACCACCGGAGCCCGCGTGGATCAGAACCCTTTGTCCTTTCGCGAGGTGCGCTTTTTCGATCAACGCCTGCCATGCAGTCAGACCAACCAGTGGAATGGAGGCGGCCTCTTCCATGGTAAGCGTCTTCGGTTTGATCGAGAGGTCCGCTTCGTTCACTGCAATCAGATCCGCAAACGCACCGATTCGATCCTTATCGGGCCGGGCATAAACTTCGTCGCCGGCCTTGAATCGCCGCACGCGCGGTCCAACCCGGACGACCACCCCGGCCACATCGCTGCCCAGAACTAGCGGCAAGCGGTAGGGCAGAACTAGTTTGAATTCGCCGTCGCGGATTTTGGAATCAAGAAGGTTCACGCCTGCGGCGTGCACCTGGATCAATACGTCATCGTCGCGTAGTTCCGGTTCCGGCATTTCGCCAATGCGCACGCCATCCTTGCGTCCGTAACGTTCGAGAATAAATGCTCTCATAGTGTTTTGTTTTCCAGATTTGATTTTACGGTCCACGCGTTTTTTTCTCGACAGCAATAGAGACCTGAGCCAGCGCGCCGCAGCTTGCGGCGCAACTACGAACTAAAGGTTCCTGTTTCGCGGCGCGTGTGCTCGATGCGAGCGACACGCACGAACATCAGAGCAAGCGCGACTTCTATCGCGACGGCAGCCAGGATGCCGGACCGGGCGTGGCTGGTGAGGAATTCGAGGACACCAAGGCCCGCGAGAGTCAAGCAGGCAACAATCAAACCTTTGACGAGGGCGGAGCGGGCGGATGATGGTTCCGCGTTCCTCGCCGAAAAGAACATAAATCCGATGCCGACATACAGGGCTGCCCCGCGCCGACCGATCAGTCCGACCGGATAGGAGAACTCGACACCCCATATTGACGGGAAGAAATTCGGCGAGAGCATCCAGGCAAATCCCAAAGCGGAGAAAACAAGCGCGGCGAGGATTGCAAGATTGCGGAAGTTGACGTTCATGGCGATTTGCTATTTTTGCAGGACTGGCTTACCAGACCTCGGCGACGGTATCATGCCGAGCCGCAGGTCCTTCCGAAGCGCGGCGTCCACCAGACCCGCTGGCATGAATCTGCGCAGCAATTGCAGACGGCCCGCGAGCGCACCCGCTGTGTACCGGAGTCTTGGACGAGCCGCAACTGCAGCCTTCAGCACAACGTCGGCCACGACGCGGGGCTCCGCAGCCGTTGCCATCACCTCATTGACACGGTTGCTGACGACCGCACGAGCCTCGCGGTATGCATCGAGCTTGGCATCGGGTTCCAGGAAATTCGCATCGAACGGCGTCTTGGTGTAAGCCGGCTCGATGACCGAGACACGTATGCCCCAAGTGCGCAGCTCATGGTCGAGCGACTCGGAATATCCTTCAATCGCATGCTTCGTTGCCGCATAGAGCGCCCCGTAAGGCATCGGCAAGAAGCCGAGCACCGAGCCGATATTGACGATGCGACCGCTTCCCTGATGCCGCATGTAGGGCACGACGGCGCGGGTCATGCGGACGACGCCAAAGAAGTTTGTGTCGAAGATCGACCGGGCCTGCTCGATCGAGCTTTCTTCGGCGCCCGCCGGAGCCACGCCAAAGCCAGCGTTATTCACCAGCAAGTCGATGCGACCCGCCCGTCGTATGACTTCGTTGACCACCGCCGCGACGGATTCATCGCTGGTGACGTCAAGAGTCAGCATTTCGAAGGATCGCTGCCCCGTATAGGCTGCCCGTCTGCTCGTGCCGAAGACCGTATAACCGGCGTCGGCCAGCCGCTCGGCGGCGGCCTGTCCGATGCCTGAAGATGCGCCCGTAACAAGGGCCACACCCAAATTCGTTTTGCCGACCATTCGACGCTCCACGTGAGAGAATTTAAGTCACTACCAATTTGAAATCGACTATACTGGCAAATCGAGAGCATGTCACTATCAAAATGGTATGGACGACAAAAATTTTTGCGATGAGCCGTGTCCGATCGCGCGCAGCTTAAGCGTCGCGGGCGACGCGTGGAGCATTCTTATCCTGCGCGACGCCCATGCCGGTCTCACGCGTTTTGACCAGTTCCGCAAAAGTCTTGGCATTGCACCGACCATGCTGACCCGCCGACTGGCAACGCTGACAGAGGACGGATTACTGGAGAAACGCCGCTATTCCGAGCACCCGCCGCGCGAGGAGTACCTGCTCACGGCTGCCGGGCGAGACTTCCTCCCGGTGCTCTTCATGATCGGTGCATGGGGGCGGCAATATCGTGGTGACGGCAAGCTGGTTCGCTTCCTGGATGCGGAAACTGGAACAGAGATCAGGGCGGTGGCCGTTGACGAGGTGACGGGAGCGAAAATCGGGACTCGTCCGATACGCGTTATCAATCCGGACAACGATTGACACTGCGATGATTGCGCCGCCCCGCTTCGTTGCGGAAGTCAGCCGAACGCGATAGCGCTTCGATTTCTGATGGACTTCGCTGGCTAGTCAATTGGGCGGCACGGTCCGTGACAGTCCGTTAACTGAGCCCGAGCAGGCGCTCGAACATCTGGGTGCAGGCGCGATCGAACGGCAGAAACTGGCCCGCTTAGGAACTGACGACGAGGAAAACCACGCAAGCTACGCGCAAACGCGCTTCTCCAGAGGTCGCCGCCCGCGCGCCAGTTCGAAGTGCCGCGCGAGCCGTGTGCCTGGCAGATACATCCCTCTCACCTGCATGCACAGCGCAATGCACACCCACGCCGACCTCGCGCAACCGCCTTGCACTATTTCCAGCACTGCAGTTGTACCTGCCCATAAAAAACACCCCAAATCGTTAGACAGGTGTCCAACTTTTTGGGGTGCAGTTCAAACTCTTGTGACGCGCCTTGACGTCATCTACAACGCATCGCACGTCATAGCTCGTCATCACATTTACATCGCGACCGTATCCGCCAGGTCCTTGAAGTCTTCGATCTGGTCGAAGTTCATGTACTGATAGATCTTGTCACCGCTGGCGGTCAGCACGCCCATGTCGGCCATGTATTCCTCTTTGGTTGGAATCTTGCCCAGGCGCGAGCAGATTGCCGCCAGTTCGGCCGAGCCGAGATACACGTTCGTGTTCTTGCCCAGACGGTTCGGGAAGTTACGGGTCGATGTGGACATGACCGTCGCGCCTTCGCGCACTTGGGCCTGATTGCCCATGCACAGCGAGCAGCCCGGCATTTCCGTACGCGCGCCGGCCGTGCCGAACACGCCGTAATGGCCTTCTTCGGTCAGTTGCTTCTGATCCATCTTGGTAGGCGGCGCGACCCACAGCTTGACCGGGATGTCGCGCTTGCCTTCCAGCAGCTTCGACGCCGCGCGGAAGTGACCGATGTTCGTCATGCACGAGCCGATGAACACTTCGTCGATCTTCGCACCGGCCACGTCGGACAGCGTCTTCACGTCGTCCGGGTCGTTCGGGCAGGCGACGATCGGTTCATGGATGTCGGCGAGGTCGATCTCGATCACGGCCGCGTACTCGGCGTCCGCATCCGGCGACAGCAGTTGCGGGTCGGCGAGCCATGCTTCCATGGCCTTGATGCGGCGCTGCAGGCTGCGCGGATCCTGGTAACCCTGCGCGATCATCCACTTGAGCAGCGTGACGTTGCTGTTCAGGTACTCGATGATCGGTTCCTTGTTCAGGTGCACCGTGCAGCCGGCAGCCGAACGCTCGGCGGACGCATCCGACAGCTCGAACGCCTGCTCGACCTTCAGATCCGGCAGACCTTCGATTTCGAGCACACGGCCCGAGAAAATGTTCTTCTTGCCTTGCTTGGCGACCGTTAGCGTGCCTTGCTTGATCGCGTACAGCGGAATCGCGTTGACGAGGTCACGCAGCGTGACGCCCGGCTGCATCTTGCCCTTGAAGCGAACCAGCACCGATTCCGGCATGTCCAGCGGCATCGTGCCGGTGGCCGCGGCAAATGCGACCAGCCCCGAACCCGCCGGGAAGCTGATGCCGATCGGGAAGCGCGTGTGCGAGTCGCCGCCGGTGCCGACGGTGTCGGGCAGCAGCATGCGGTTCAGCCACGAGTGGATCACGCCGTCGCCGGGACGCAGCGCGATGCCGCCACGATTGCTGATGAAGTCCGGCAGCGTGCGGTGCGTCTTCACGTCCACCGACTTCGGATACGCGGCGGTGTGGCAGAACGACTGCATGACGAGGTCGGCGGAGAAGCCGAGGCACGCGAGGTCTTTCAGTTCGTCGCGGGTCATCGGGCCGGTGGTGTCCTGCGAGCCGACCGAGGTCATTTTCGGTTCGCAGTAGGTGCCCGGGCGCACGCCCTGGCCTTCCGGCAGGCCGCACGCACGACCGACCATCTTCTGCGCGAGCGAGAAACCCTTGCCGCTGTCGGCCGGCTGCTGCGGCAGGCGGAACAGCGTGGACGGCGCGAGGCCGAGCGCTTCACGCGCCTTGGCGGTCAGGCCACGGCCGATGATGAGAGGAATACGGCCACCGGCGCGCACCTCGTCGAATAGCACGTCGGACTTGACCTTGAATTCGGCGATTACCGCGCCGTTCTTCAGCGCCTTGCCTTCGTAGGGACGCAGTTCGACCACGTCGCCCATTTCCATTTGCGACACGTCGAGTTCGATCGGCAGGGCGCCCGCGTCTTCCATGGTGTTGTAGAAAATCGGCGCGATTTTGCTGCCGAGGCACACACCGCCGAAGCGCTTGTTCGGGATGAAGGGGATGTCTTCGCCCGTGAACCACAGCACCGAGTTGGTGGCCGACTTGCGCGAGGAGCCGGTGCCGACCACGTCGCCGACGTAGGCGACCAGATGGCCTTTTTCTTTCAGCGACTGGATGAACTTGATCGGGCCGCGCTTGCCGTCTTCCTCCGGCGTGATGCCGGGACGCGCGTTCTTCAGCATCGCCAGCGCGTGCATCGGGATGTCCGGGCGGGTGGTGGCGTCCGGCGCCGGCGAGAGGTCGTCCGTGTTGGTTTCGCCCGTCACCTTGAACACGGTGATGGTCAGGCTTTGCGGCACCTCCGGACGGCTCGTGAACCATTCGGCGTCGGCCCAGCTTTGCAACACGGCCTTCGCGTTGGCGTTGCCCTTGTCGGCCAATTCCTTGACGTCGTGGAACGCGTCGAACATGAGCAGGGTTTTCTTCAGCGCCTCGGCGGCGACCGTGCCGACTTCCGCGTCCGACAGCAGTTCGATCAGCGGCTGGATGTTGTAGCCGCCCAGCATGGTGCCGAGCAGTTCCGTGGCGCGAGCGCGCGAGATCAGCGCACAGGTGGTTTCACCCTTGGCGACGGCGGCCAGGAAACCGGCCTTCACGCGGGCGGCTTCGTCGACGCCGGCGGGCACGCGGTTGGTGATCAGATCGAGCAGGGTTTGCTCTTCGCCTGCGGGCGGGTTGGTAAGCAACTCGACCAGTTCGGCGGTCTGCTGGGCGGTCAACGGCAGGGGAGGAATACCGAGCGTGGCGCGTGCGGCTGCGTGAGCGCGAAAGTTTTCAAGCATGAAAGAACCTGCTGATGTTGGCGTTTCAGGGGATGGCATCCGGCCCGCCGTGGCTGTGCCGGTAGCGTTTACCTGCAATTTTAAAGGGGACATGCGTCCGCGGTCAATTATCTTATATCTTATATAAGAGTTGACGGCTCGAGATTGGCGATCATGGCGGCGCGGCTGTGGCTGGAAAAGGGCGTTTATCGCTTGATGGGACCGCGGACGCAGTCGGCTTGACGGATCGCGAGCGAGTGAGGCGCGCGGTTCTGCGGACCATCGGGGCAGCAGCCTCAAGCGGTCCGCCGCATCAGCAGGGAAGCCCGCGGGCCGCTTGGGCACGCCCGCCAATAAGCGGACCCGCGCGCGAAGAACTACAGCGAACGCTCGATCGCCTGCCCGAGCAGATCCAGGCCCAGGTCGATCTCATCCTCGTGAACGGTCAACGGAGGGGCGATCCGGAACACGCCGCCCATACCCGGCAATTGCACGATGTTCATGCTAAGCCCCAGGTTCATGCACTCGCGGGTGATCTTCGCGCCTAGCCCGTCCGCCGGCTCTTTCGTGCGGCGGTCCTTGACGATCTCCATGCCCAGCAGCAGTCCTCGACCGCGAATGTCGCCGATGCAGTCGAAGCGCTCCATCAAATCCAGCAGGCCGCGTTTGAGTCGCGCGCCCATCAGGTTCGCACGCGCAACCAGTCCGTCGCGCTCGACCACCTCCAGCACCCGCAAACCGACGGCGGCCGGCAGAGGATCGGACACGTGGGTCGTATAGAACAGGTAACCCAATTCATGAGCGCGCTCCTCGATCTGCGCGGAGGTCACGACGGCCGCGAGCGGCAGACCGGCACCCAGTGTCTTCGATAGCGTGAGAATGTCGGGCGTGACGCCGTCGCGCTGACAGGCGAACATCGTGCCCGTGCGGCCAACGCCGGTTTGCGCTTCGTCGAGGATCAGCAGCATGCCGCGCTCCTCGCATTTGCGCTTCAGCGCGGTCATGTAGCCTTCCGGCAGTTCGATGATCCCGCCGGAACTGAGGATCGGCTCCGCAATGAAAGCGGCCAGATTGCCGCTGGACTGACGATCGATCAGATCGAAAGCATAATCCAGCTCCGCCAGGTAATCGTAATCACCATGGCGCTCGAAACGCGGCCGGTACAGGAACGGAGCGGGGATCGCGAACGAGCCGACCGCAGCCGGACCGACGCCTTTGCGACCGGCACTATAGGTAGCGGATGCCGCCGCCGCCGTCATGCCGTGCCATGACTGCGCAAACCCGACGATTTCATATTTGCCCGTGACCAGCTTCGCCATGCGAATGGCGGCCTCGTTCGACTCCGCGCCCGTACTGAGCAACAGCGCGCGGTCGAGTCCGTCGGGCGTGATCTCGGCGAGGCGGGTCGCCAGGTCCACCACCGGTCGCGACAGCATCCCGCTAAAAAGATGGTCGAGCTTGCCGGCGTATTCGTTGATAACCGAGACGATTTCCGGATGACTGTGTCCCAACACCGCGCTCATCTGGCCGGAGGTGAAATCGAGAATCGCGCGGCCGTCTGCGTCGTAGACGAAACTGCCTTGGGCGCGCTCGATGATCATCGGCTCGAAGGTGCCGCCATAGCGGATGAGGTGCTGTTTGGCGTTGCGCCAGAAAACTGCATCATTGTTTCGCGACACTTGCTTCTCCTTGACGGCTAGCGGGAATAACTTGCAGTCTAGATGGCGCTCTGGTTTCATAGAATCGAATAGTTCTTATCGAAGATAGAAGCGGGCCTAATACCTTGAGTCTTTCACTCGAAATCGATTTGCTGCGCTCGTTTATCGTCGTCGCCGAAGTTCGGGCGCTCAGTCGCGCGGCGAACCGCATCGGCCGCACCCAATCGGCGCTGAGCCAGCAGATGAAGCGCCTCGAAGAGATCGTCGACCAGCCGTTGTTCCAGCGCACGGGTCGCGGGGTGGTGCTGACGAATCCCGGCGAACGCCTGTTGATTCACGCGCAACGCATTCTGCGGCTGCACGACGAGGCGATGGCCGATCTGTCCGGCAAAGGGCTGTCGGGCACGATCCGCTTCGGCTGCCCGGACGATTACGCCGCGGTTTTCCTGCCGCATTTGCTGCGTCAGTTTTCGAGCCAGCATCCGCATGCACTGGTCGAGGTGATTTGTGCTCCCACGCCGCGCCTGCTCGAACAACTGGACATGCATGCGCTGGACCTCGCCATGATCTCGTTGCCCGAAGACGCCGCGAACGACGACATCATTCGCCGTGAGCCGCTAGTCTGGGTCGGCTATGCGGGGCTGGATTGCGCGCATTTCGATCCGTTGCCGCTGGCGCTTTCCGATCCGGACACGCTCGACCATGTGGCGGCCTGCGAAGCGCTGCAACGCGCGGGCAGGGCGTACCGCATCGCCTATGCGAGCAGCAGTCTTGCCGGCCTCACGGCCCTGGTGCGCTCGGGGCAGGCCGTCGCCGTCATCACGCAGACTGCCGTCGCGCCGGATCTCTCCGTACTCAACGGCGATCCCGCGCTCCCGCCTTTGCCCACCATAGGTATTACGCTGAAGTTCGAGCGCAAGCGCCCGTCCCCTCTGATCACGGTATTCGCGGAGCACATCCGGCTGACGCTGCCGTTGCTGTGATCGACCAGGCTCGCGCGCGGAGCGTTGCGCGGGTTCAGTGGTGAAACTCTTTATCGACCGCGAGATTTACGCCAAACACACGACGGCATATTTTGCCGCGCTACGCGCTTTCGTTTGCGCAGCGGAACTGCAAAGCAACGGGTCACGATCCACCGTCGCGCCGTTCCGATGCCTGAAGGCAAGCAAGTAAATACCGCTTCCATACCTGCGAACGCACCCAGCAATCGAACTCGCGAAGAGGCCGCTTCGCTTCTCCGGGTTCTCCGCAGAACCATGGTGCTGGCGCCGCACGGCCATTCAAACAATCGTATTCGCGCGATGGGCACAGCGCATGCTGAACAATCAGCGGCAATGCGTTGCCATGCACGGCATTTCCGCCGCGCATCCGCCAGAGCGTCCGCTCTGAGAGCCGGACGCCCACCGTTGGGTGCGGGCAGCCATTCGGTTGCACCGCTGTCCGGATTGATCCATGGTCGCACGCGATTCTGGCCGGGTACAGGGACGTAGCAAGTCCATGTCCGCACCCGTACGGAGTTGCTTCGGCCAATCACCGGAGAAGTCGCATGTTCATCCATAACAAACGCCTCCAGTACACCGTGCGCGTGGCCGCGCCGAATCCGGGTCTCGCGAATCTGCTGCTTGAGCAATTCGGCGGGCCCCAAGGCGAACTCGGCGCCGCCTGCCGATACTTCACGCAGGCAATCGGCGAAGACGATCCTGGCAGAAAGGACCTGTTGTTCGATATCGCAACGGAAGAAATGAGTCACCTGGAAATCGTCGGCTCGATCGTGGCGATGCTGAACAAGAGCGCCAAGGGTCAACTTGCCGAAGCCGTGGAGGCGGAGGCAGAGCTCTATCGTTCGATGACGGGCGGAGGAAACGACTCCCACACCACCGCGTTGTTATACGGCGGCGGCCCGGCCCTCACCAACTCGGCCGGCGTGCCCTGGTGCGCGTCGTATGTCGACACGATCGGCGATCCGACGGCCGACTTGCGCTCGAACATTGCCGCCGAGGCTCGCGCGAAGATCGTCTACGAACGCCTGATCAATGTCACCGACGATCCGGGCATCAAGGATACGCTCGGCTTTCTGATGACACGGGAAATCGCCCACCAGAAATCGTTCGAGAAGGCCCTGCATTCGATCCAGCCGAACTTTCCGCAGGGCAAGCTTCCTGGCGTGCCGGAATACACGAGTGTGTACTACAACATGTCGCAAGGCGATGATGCGCCGCGCGGGCCATGGAACGAAGGTCCGGACTGGGAATTCGTCGAGTCGCCGGAGCCGGCCGTTGACGGCGGCGATGGCCTCGCCACCGTCAACGTGTCACAACGTGATGTGAAGGTGTTGCAGGCAATGGCAGCGCGAACCGCGTCGGATGCGGACTCGGATCCGACGACAGGCGCGGACCTCGGTTCGGGTCAGACTGTTTGACGTGGCGCCATGCGCGGTGCCATGCGCCGTACGCATGAGTTGATTTTTTTAATGAATTGGTAAGACCGGACGAATTACGGTCGAATGGCGGGCGCTGCGCGCCGGATGCGGTTCCGGCAGCGGTGCCCGCCGCTCATTCGTTTAAAAAGTCATAAAAGGAAAAACATGAAATCCCTGCTTGCAAGCCTGAGCATTGCGCTGCTGGCTATCTCGTCCGGCAACGCGATCGCGAAGGAATGGTCGACCGTGCGGTTCGGCGTCGACGCGAGCTATCCGCCGTTCGAATCGAAATCCGCCGACGGCAAACTGGTCGGCTTCGACATCGACCTGGGCAATGAAATTTGCCGCCGCCTGAACGCGAAATGCGTGTGGGTCGAAAACGCGTTCGACGGAATGATTCCCGCGCTGAAGGGGCGCAAGTTCGACGGCGTGCTGTCGACCATGTCGATGACGCCGGCGCGCCAGGCGCAGATCGCATTTTCTTCGAAGGTATTCCGTATCCCGACCCGTCTCGTCGCGAAGAAGGGTTCGACGATCACACCCACGCCGGAAGCGCTGAAGGGCAAGCGAATCGGCGTAGAGCAGGGCTCGATCCAGGAAACCTATGCAAAGACTTACTGGGAGCCCGCCGGCGCGGTGATCGTGGCTTACCAGGATCAGGATCTCGTTTACTCGGACCTGCTCGCTGGCCGCATCGATGCATCGCTGCAGAACGCCGTGCAAGCCGACGTCGGTTTCCTGCGCACGCCGCGAGGCAAGGACTTTGCGTTTGCCGGCAACGCGCTCTACGACGCGAAGACGCTTGGAAGCGGCACGGCGATCGGGTTGCGCAAGGAAGACACCGACCTGAAGGCGCAGATCGACAAGGCGATCGCCGACACGCGCGCGGACGGCACATACGACAGGATCGCGAAAAAGTACTTCGACTTCGACGTGTACGGTCAGTGAACGCGGCGGCCTTCGTCGAGGCCGGAAGGTTTTGCCCAACTCATGCATGAACTGTCCGCAACGGGCGCTGCACGGTGGCGACTTCTCACACGGATTCGGGCATATTGAAGGTCTCGCACGTCGAGCTATATGATTGATCGGCGGCGAGGCATTCATATCGTTTCACGCTTTGAAAGCGCTATAGAAACGAAACGGCAGAACGGAGAGCGAATGGACGATCCTTTCAACCTGCAGCGCTTTGTCGACGCGCAGGATCCACTCTACGCACAAGTCTGCGACGAACTGCGCGACGGCCGTAAGCGAAGCCATTGGATGTGGTTCGTGTTTCCACAGATACAGGGGCTTGGGACGAGTGCCATGGCGCAGCGGTTCGCGATTTCGTCGTTGGCCGAGGCCGATGCTTACCTGGGCCATCCGGTACTGGGGGAACGGCTGAGGCAATCGACCCAATACGTCAACGATGTCGAGGGGTCTTCAATCGAGGACATTTTCGGGTATCCGGATTATCTGAAGTTTCATTCGTCAATGACGCTTTTCGAGCGCGCGGCTGTCGACAAGGCGCCCTTTGCTGAGGCGCTCAGGAAGTATTTCCACGGCCAAGGCGATCCGCTAACGTTGGAACGCTTGCAGCAATGAGGCACGCCGGCTCGACATGCCACATGCAGTTCGAGTCAGCTACGCGTACGCCTTTTCTTTTTGGGTTTCGGCGGTGCGAGCGCAGCGGTCCAGAAAGCGGTGGTGCCACGCTTTGCCGCCGCCGTCGCGTGACCGCGCGCTGAGCCCGCCACTGCGTTAGCTCCGCTTAGCCACATGCTGAGGAAGGGGTTCTTTTTCATCCATGGATTTTTCATGTCGTGCCCGATCGAATAACGGTTGTCCAGTTCATCCCTGATAGGGATCGCAACGGGCATACCTGTCGGGCTGCGATTTTGTACATTCGTGCAGTCGCGCAACTCGCGGACACCCTTGGACGTTCAGCTAATTGCTTCAGCAACTCTCGTGATAAGTGGGCATACCGTTTGCTCAGTCGAAGAACGTCAACACGAGTCGGGCGCGAAGATTCCGAGGAAGAAAGATAAGTAAGGGATTAGCGCGCACAGTCCCCCGACTCCGCGAAGGAGGGCGCAGCGATGACGAACAGTGAATCAGTCGAACAAACCGGCGGATGTGCCTGCGGCGCGGTGCGATTTCGCGTCACCGCGAGCCCCCGGCGAGTGTCGATATGTCACTGTATGACATGTCGGCGAATACACGGCAACGTGTTTGGCGGTTATGCCATGTTCGAGCGTGCCGCCGTCGAATGGTCCGGTCCTACACAGGCGTGGCAGAGTTCGCCCGAGGCGCGAAGGCATTTTTGCCCGACATGCGGGTCGGTCGCGTTCATGGAACACAACGACAGCGACGAACTGGATCTCCCGCTTGGCGCCTTTGACCGCGTGGGCCTGTATGAGCCGAGTTACGAGCTTTGGTGTTGCCATAAAGAGCCATGGCTGCCCGCCGGAGTGCGCACTGAATATAACGAAGACAGGCCATGACGCTTGTCGAACCTTTTGGAGCCGGTCATGACGACACAACCCGCCGCGTCTTCATCAACTGACGAACTCGATACCGTTCCAGACACATCGAGCCCTGCGTACGCCAGCCGTCATCCATTGGCGCGCCTGTTCGACCGCTTTGCAAGCCTCGTTACGCGGTGGGCCGGCTCACCCGCTGCCTTCTGTCTTGCTGTACTGACAGTCGCTGCCTGGGTGGTCACAGGGCCCATTTTTCACTATTCGGACGGATGGCAACTGGTCATCAACACCGGCACCACCATCGTCACCTTTCTCATGGTCTTTCTGATCCAGCAGAGTCAGAACAAAGACAGTGTGGCGTTGCACCTGAAGTTGAATGAACTGCTTTCCTCGCATCGAGCCGCGAATAACGATTTGATCGGTATCGAGGACGCATCCGAGGAAGAACTCCGAAGGCTTGCAGCGGCCTACCTGCGTTTGTCCACTCAGTCTGCCGCTGATGCTCCGGGTTCGCCCGCAAAGGGCGGCACGGTGGAGGAACCGGTCCGGCAGACCGTCGAAAGTTGACATCAGCGGAGTCGGCGTGGCGCACTCCGCGAGCGTACCAAGCCAACCCTTCGGACTAGAACAGTGGGTGCTCGTGCGGATACAGCGCCGTCCTGAGGGCAAAGCCACCTAGGACAACGAAGATGACCGCGGCCAGAATGTGGACCGCCTTGGTCGGCAGACGGTCGGCAAACTTGTGCCCCAGGTAGATGACGGGCACGTTGGCCAGCATCATGCCAAGCGTGGTGCCGGCGACCACGCCGAAGAATTCGTGAAACCGCGCGGCCAGCGCGATCGTGACTACCTGCGTCTTGTCGCCCATTTCAGCGAGAAAAAACGTCAACGCCGTGGTGCCGAACACGCCCATCGGATGCGTGGTCGACACCGCCTCGGCGCCGTCGAGCTTGTCGGGAATCAGAATCCACACAGCCATGACGGCAAATGACGCGACGACTGCCCAGTTCAAAATCGATGGACTCAGAACGCTGGCAAGCCATGCGCCCAGAGCACCGGACGCAGCATGATTGATGAGCGTTGCGACAAAGACGCCGAGAATGATTGGAATGGGTTTGCGATATCGGGCGGCCAGCACCAGGGACAATAGTTGGGTCTTGTCGCCGATTTCGGCTAGACCGACCACGCTGGTCGAAACGAGGAACGATTGCATAGGTTGTGAGCCGGGCCGCGCAGTACGTACGCGATGACGCGCATTCCGGCGACCCGGTCAGGTCGGAATGCGAGTCATCGGTCTTGCCAGGCATAGTGCTGTGCACGCCATGGCGGTCTGTCGACCACCAAGTATGTTGACGGGCACCCTCGAGCATTGCGCTCGAGGCGGCTACTCCCCAATGAGAGGGGCGATTCTACATTGTCTCGGCCGGGTAACGCAAATCGTCGGCTTTCCGGAAGCGGGTGCGTCGAGACAAGACGGAAGGCGGGCTCTCACATCATGCCGCCCGAGCTTCCAATGCCGCCGACTCCGGTGCCGCCCGCACTGTTATTCGGCGATGTAGCAAGCGGATGCGCCGCCCCGGTCCTGGCCATCAGCGCGACTGCGGCGGCGTCGGGTTGGCCGTTGGCGTCGATCGCGCCGCGAGTAAGGAGCGCTTCGAGATCGCTGTCCTCGCCAGGTTGACCCGCTGCGAATGCGGTCGTCAGGAAATTGAGCGCGGACAACGTGACACCGTACGTTTGCTGCAGATTCTGGACGACCGCGGCCTGCGCAGTCAGAACGTCGGCCTGATTCGCCAGCAGTTGCTGGAACTGTGAGTTCACCGCGAAGCTGGCGATGAGTCCGGTCTGATTTGTACCGAGTTGCGCCGCCAGATACGACACCAGCAGATCCGTCTCCGGCGTGACGTTGTACGTGCCGCCGGCGAACGCAACGGAATGCAGCATCGTTACGCCCGAGGTCGCGGTGATCATGCATGGCATCGCGGCGTTAAGCGTCGCGCGAAAGTTTCCGTTCGTATCCGCTGCAACCGACATCGAACCCCGTGCGCAGTCGATGTTGATCGTCGCGTTCGCCAGGGCCTTGCCCGTTGCCGCCGTGCCGGCGATCGAAACCATCGACGTGCCGCTGCTGCCGCCACCACCATCGCCTCCGCAGCCCGCGAGCCACACGACGCCCGCCATCAGCAGCGTTGCGCCGACAGGTCGAATGAAGTGCTGCTGTCGAATGTTCATCGAAGTCTGCCGTCGATTCGGACATGACATCTAAACGATCCGGCGTCACCGCCTATTCCATCTTTCGCGCAAACCTTCACATCACACGATTGGAATAGAGCGAGCCTGCCGGGCGTTTATTCAGGGTATCGACGCTGGGTCTTTCGAGTCCGGCATCAGGGCAGGGGAGATGCAACCGCACCTCACCCATGAACGACGACACCAACCGCGGGAGGCGAGGCGTGGGCAGGATGGACTGGCGATCGCTATCGGCGTTTGCTGACAATGAACTGTGCGCGTCGGAGCGCGCGGCCACGCTCGTCTGGCTGGCGACCGACCCCGAGGCGGCTGCACGCGTGGCCGACTACCGCGCGCAAAAAGCCGCGCTGACGGCATTGTTCCGGGAGCCGCGAGACGACGCGCGTTACATCGTCGTCTGCCGCCTCGCGCCGAGATGGCGGCGGGCCGGCCTTGCCGCCTCCTGCATGGCGATGGGCGTGGCGCTCGGCTCGTCATCCGCCTGGGTGTCGGCGAAATTCGCGGCGGATACGCCCGTGTTCGCGGAGCGCGCGGACCTCGCTTTCGCGCTGTACACGTCCGACCAACGCCACCCCGTGGAGGTCGCGGCGCTGCCACGCGATCAGCTGGTCAACTGGTTGTCGCGGCGCCTCGATCGACGTTTGCCGGTGGCTTCGCTGCGGGGATATGGGTACGCGCTGATCGGCGGTCGCCTGCTGCCCGGCAAATCCGGACCTGCCGCGCAATTCATGTATCAGAACACGGCCGGCGCCCGCCTCACGATGTACGTCGAAGCGGTTCCGAAAGATGCGGCGGCATTCCGCCTGTTTCGCGACGGTGACCGAAGCACGTTCTACTGGGGCAGTCAGGGAACGGGGTGCGCGCTGACCGGTCAACTCTCTGAGGCGCAATTGCGGCCCATGGCGATCGACGCGTGCAGCGCGCTCGGGCAATCCTTCAAACGCCGGTTATCGAGCACGGATCAAAATCCATGACGTTTCGCGGGTCTGGCATTCCCTTTCATCCGATGCGGCGGCGCACGCTGCCTGCCGCGCGACGCTCCGCCTTCGCGCGGATGTTGCTGTACGTGCTCGCATTGACATGCCTGGTTGCCTCGACGGCCGCGTTTGCGCAACCGGACGGCCCGATGGCGCCGGCTTCGTCCGCCGCATCGGTGGGATGTGCGGACGCCGGCGCGTCGGATACCGTCAACGCGGACATCGACGAGTTCCGCTGTCTCACGGCTCGCGAACAGGCAGCATCGTTGCGCACACGGATCGAGAACCACTCGATTCTGACGCTGACCGACGATCAGCTCCTTGCCTTGATGGACGCGATGAAGCCAGACGCCTTCGTCGAGTACGCGAAATCCGAGATGATTACCGACGACGCCTACCAATACAGCATGTTCCGGCAGGAGCGCATCTCCGGAAGATGGCCGGAGCGGCCCGATCACATGGTGATCCGATATCAGGACAGCCCGCGAAGGGTCTACGTAAAGTGGCTGCCCGACGGCGCCCATGCGGGTCAGGAGATCGTCTACGATGAAACCACGGACCCCGGCAGTATCGTCGGCCATCTCGGCGGCCGCTTGCATGTCGTGTCGGGCAAGGTCGCCGTCGACGGTCCGTTCGCGCACGCGCAGTCCCGCCATAGCGTCCGGGATCTGGGCTTGCAGTTCATCGCGCGCACCGTCGAGCACGATGCGCGCAGTTTTCGTGAAGAAGGCCTCAGCGAAAAGCCGAGCCGTATCGAACTCATGAACGCGCATGGCACGCGGCTGCTGGCGTGGACATGGACGGCTCCGTCAGGACCGCCCGCGCATTACGCACCGCGTGTGCGGCTGCTGTTCGATCTTCAGCACACGTGGCCCAGCGGCGAAGCCGCCTGGGACGAGCAGGGCGGTCTGCTGGAGCTGATCCGTTTCGAAGACGTCGAACCGCGCCACTGGAGCGAATCGGTTTTCGATCGCAGCAACCCCGAATATGGTTTCCGCTGACGGCGCGCACTGCCGGGCAAGTTCACACGCGCGCCGCTTCCTCGCTTTCGTCGATCGTCCATTAATATCTTTTCCGACCTAATCGTGCCGGAAAAATATATTGGACGTCTTACGCGTCCTCTCGCACTATTCGTACCTTCCCAGCGCGCGCGTGTCATTGCCGGCCGCGAGCCGCGAGCCGCCAGCCGCAGGCAATCGCTGCGCCGTCGCTGTCCGCAAACGGCAACCTGCGGCCAGTCTGGGCACAATTCCAATTTGACGACCCCAATACCTGAGGACACAGATGCCTGACTATCGATCGAAAACTTCGACCCATGGCCGTAACATGGCCGGCGCGCGCGCTTTGTGGCGCGCCACCGGAATGAAGGACGGTGATTTCGGCAAGCCCATTATCGCGGTGGTGAACTCGTTCACGCAGTTCGTGCCGGGCCATGTGCATCTGCGCGACCTCGGCGCACTCGTCGCGAAGGAAATCGAAGCGGCCGGCGGCGTCGCCAAGGAATTCAACACCATCGCCGTCGACGACGGCATCGCCATGGGTCACGGCGGCATGCTGTATTCGCTGCCTTCGCGCGAATTGATCGCCGACTCGGTGGAGTACATGGTCAACGCGCACTGCGCCGACGCCATGGTCTGCATCTCCAATTGCGACAAGATCACTCCCGGCATGCTGATGGCCGCCATGCGCCTGAACATCCCCGTCGTGTTCGTCTCCGGCGGTCCAATGGAAGCGGGCAAGGTCAAATCGCCGACGGACGGGCAGGTGATCGCCAAGATCGACCTGATCGACGCAATGATCAAGGCAGGCGACTCCCGCGTGAGCGACGCCGAAGTGGCGGAAATCGAGCGCAGCGCCTGCCCGACGTGCGGTTCGTGCTCGGGCATGTTCACCGCGAATTCGATGAACTGCCTGACCGAAGCGATCGGTCTGGCGCTGCCGGGCAACGGTACGATCGTCGCCACGCACGCCTGGCGCAAGGGTCTGTTCGAGCAGGCCGGCCGTCTCGTGGTGGACCTGTGCCGCCGCTACTATCAGGAAGACGACGCCTCGGTCCTGCCGCGCAGCATCGCCAGCAAGCAGGCCTTCGAGAACGCCATGGCGCTCGACGTCGCCATGGGCGGTTCGACCAATACCGTGCTGCATCTGCTGGCCGCCGCGCAGGAAGGTGGCGTCGATTTCACGATGTCCGACATCGATCGCATCTCGCGTAAGGTGCCGTGCCTGTGCAAAGTGGCGCCCGCCACCGACAAGTTCCATATCGAAGACGTGCATCGTGCGGGCGGCATTCCCGGCATTCTCGGCGAACTGGCGCGCGCGGAACTGCTCGATCTGTCGTGCGGCAACGTGCACAGCGGCACGCTGGGCAACGCCATCGCCAAATGGGACGTCGCCGGTGGCGCGGGCGAGGAAGCGCAGAAGTTCTTCCGCGCGGCGCCGGGCGGTATTCCGACCACGGTTGCGTTCAGCCAGGAAGCCACCTTTGCCGCGCTGGATACCGATCGCAACACCGGTTGCATCCGCAGCAAGCAGAGCGCCTATTCGAAAGACGGCGGCCTCGCCGTGCTTTACGGCAACCTCGCGGAGAAGGGCTGTATCGTCAAGACCGCCGGTGTCGATGAATCGCAGTGGATTTTCTCCGGACGCGCGCGCGTCTTCGAGAGCCAGGACGACGCCGTCGAAGCGATTCTGGGCGACAAGGTCGTGGCGGGCGACGTGGTCGTAATCCGCTACGAAGGCCCGAAGGGCGGCCCCGGCATGCAGGAAATGCTTTACCCCACGTCGTATCTGAAGTCCAAGGGGTTAGGCAAGAGCTGCGCGCTCTTCACCGACGGCCGCTTCTCGGGTGGTTCGTCGGGGCTGGTGATCGGGCATGCGTCGCCGGAAGCGGCGGAGGGCGGCACGATCGGCCTGGTGGAAGAGGGCGATGTGATCGAGATCGACATTCCCAACCGCAAGATGCACCTGGTGGTGTCGGACGCGGAATTGGCGCGCCGTCGCGAAGCCATGGAGGCACGCGGCGACAAAGCCTGGCAGCCGGCGAATCGTGAACGCGTAGTGTCGCAAGCGTTGCAGGCCTACGCCGCGCTGGCGACCTCGGCGGATCGTGGCGCGGTGCGGGATCTGTCGCAACTCAAGCGCAAGTGATGCGGGACGGCTCTGGCGCTCGCTGTTGGGCGGCCGGGGCCGGAAGGGATCGATAGGCAGAGAGGTGTCTATCGATTCCCAGCGCTGCCCATGGAACTCAGCCTCACTTTCCTTCAGGCTTGGAATCGTCCCAGTTCATGCGGTGGCGATCCACCGTTTCGCGATGGCGCGCATCGTCTTCGGTATGCAGGTAGAGGCTGGTCGTGTTGAGCGACACGTGGCCCAGGTTGTCACGGATCGTGCGCAGATCCACACCGCCATCCGCTTGATGCGAACCCGCGGTATGGCGAAGCCAGTGCGCCGAGGCTCGCTCCAGTTCATCCGCCCGATCGGAGAACTCAGCGCCTTTCGAGCGCAACCAGCTAGCCGCATTGCCAAAAATGCTCTTGATCGCGTCGTGAATGGCGGAACGGGACAAACATCGGTTGCGGCCTCTGAATGGGATTACCAAGGGCGTTTCTTCGCTGCGAGTAGGCAGCGGCGCCAAACCATTTTCAATCCGGTAAAGCCGCATTTCCTGAATCAGTTCGGGCGAGGCGGGGACAATGCGCTCCTTATTTCCCTTGCCGAGCGTTTCGAGCCACCACTGATCCTTGCCATCGGCGCCTAGCCGCCGGGAAAAGTCACCCATTTTCCCGCCCGCGACTTCAGATATGCGCATGCCTTGCAGATAGAAAAGCGTCGTCAGCCAGCGGCTGCGGGCGTAATAGGCGCGCTCCTCGGCGCTCTCACGCGGCAGTTGCTCGACAAATACCTTCACTTCATCCCATAGCGACGTCGACAGGTAACGCGTTACTCGCGGCGCCGAGCGTTTGGCGCGCTGTCGAAGCAGCGCCATGGGATTGCCTCGCAGATAACCGGCGTTGACCAGCCACGTGAACATCGCGTTCAGGATGATCAACGCCTGGCGCTGGCTGGCCGGCGACAGCGGCCCGTTGAACGGACGCCAGCGCTCGTCGCCGCGGGGAAACTTGCCGCCCGTGCTCGACACCCAGCGTGCTGCCGGCTGCGGATCGACGAGAAAGCCCTTGAATAGCAGCAGATCCTCGTGCGTCAGCGACGACAGCGGTTTGCCGAGTTGCACCACGGCCCACAGCAGCAGCCGCTCAGCTTCCTTGCGGTAGTTCTCGAACGTGGTCTTGGTGTCGGCGTAGTTCGAAAGCCAGGCGCGGACAGCGTCGAGATCGTTGGTGGCGGACAACTGCGAGCCACCGGCAGCGCCGCGATTGGTGCCGTCGCGACCGTCCAGAATTTCGGGGACGACGAGCGATTCGACTGGCTTAACGGTGACAAGTTGAGCATCAGGCACGGTTTTAGAGGTCCCAAAGGCAAGGTTCGACGCGAAAAGCGTCCTATACGAACTACACGACATTATAGTACTAATGTCGTGTAGCGAATAGCGAATAATTAGTTATTCAACGTTATACGTTGTATTATCAACACACCAAGACGAATCAGCCGCCAAAGGACTCCCATGCCTCTCGAAGCCGACATTGAAGCGCTGCGTGAACGCGTCCCTGACACGCAGGAGCTTTACCGTGAGGTTTGCGCGCTGATGTTCTTCCGCTACGGAGAAACGCCGACAGCGAACAAGCTCTATCAACTGGTTCGCAAAGGCAGCATGAGCGCGCCGGCTAAAGCCTTGCGAGACTTCTGGACCGAAGTCAGAGACAAGACGCGGGTCGACGTCGGGCAGCCGGATTTGCCAGCCGAAGTCGCAACGGCTGCCGGCGAATTGGCGGCGACGCTTTGGCGGCTATCCGGCGACGCGGCGAATGCGGCGCTGGAATCCTTCAGGCAGGACGCCCAGCGCGAAATTGCCAAGGCACGCGAACACGCACAACGGTTGGCCGCGGAACGCGACACGGCGCTCGCTGCTGCCGAGCAGACATCGCGCGACGCGGCCGACGTCCGGATTGAAAACGCGAAACTGCGCGCTCGCCTGGTCGAACTGGAAACCGCCAGAACCATGCTGACCGAGCAACTCGCGCAGTCCAGAAAGGAAAGCGCGACCGCCTCCACGGCGCTGTCGGATGCCAGACGGGAATTCGCCGACGAATTGAGCAAGCTGCGTGTCATGCACAATCAAAGCGAACAGCGTCTCGCCGCGACTGAAAAGCGGGCGCTTCTCGAGATCGACAGCGAGCGAACGGCCGCGCGCCAGACGCGCCAGGAGCTGCAAGCCGCCGCCGATCGGATGGCCGAGGCTCAAGCCGCGCATCAAGTGGAGCGAGACCAGTTGCGTGATGCCCTTGCTGCGGCGAAAACCCAGTTGGCGACGTCGTTGACACGCTGTGCGGACGTCGAAGGAGAATTGGCGTCGCGGGAAATTGCGCTCGACGAACAGATAGCGGCGAGCGAACTCCTTCGCAAAAAGCTCGAAGCGCTGTCTCATCAACTCGTGGAAAGCGGGCGCCCCGCTGCTACGTCCTCACCCTCTCCTCGCCGCACCTCATCAGCCAGGAGGCGGAGCGTGCGCCGCGATCTGAAGTTCACGGAAACGGCAGCGGTTCGCAGGTCGACCGCGGAAGGTCAGTGAAATAACTGGCGCCGCGTGTCGCGCGCAGGACGCGCTCATCGAACACCATCCTTGACGATTACAGCCTGCAATACCGCGGAACGGGACTTGCGACAGGCGAAGCAGGAATACGCGACGAACGGCGGGAGCGCACCGCTGCATCGCCGGGAACGTCGCCGCTTCTAATCGTTTTCAAGGAGAGAGTGATGGCCGACACCGTTGGCGATTTCATCATCGAACGGCTCCATGCCTGGGGCGTTCGCCGCATCTACGGTTATCCGGGCGACGGCATCAACGGCGTCTTCGGGGCCCTCAACCGCGCCCAGACCGAAGCCTGCAAACATCGCAAAGACAAAGACAACGAAGCGCCGGCTCCGATCGAATTCATCCAGGTCCGTCACGAGGAAATGGCTGCCTTCATGGCCGCGGCGCACGCGAAATTTACCGGCGAGCTCGGTGTGTGCATCGCCACCTCGGGGCCCGGCGCCTCCCACCTGATTACCGGTCTGTACGACGCGCGGATGGATCACATGCCGGTCCTCGCCATCGCCGGCCAGCAAGCTCGCGCGGCCCTCGGCGGCCATTATCAGCAGGAACTCGACCTCGTCTCGATGTTCAAGGACGTCGCCGGCGCCTTCGTCGAACAGGCCAGTGTTCCCGCTCAGGTGCGCCATCTGGTCGACCGTGCCGTGCGCGTCGCGCTCTCCGAGCGCAAGGTCACCGCTATCGTGCTGCCCAACGATCTGCAGGATCTCCCCTACGAAGCCCCCGGCCGCAAGCACGGCACGCTGCATTCAGGCGTGGGCTACCGCGCGCCGCGTCTCGTGCCCTATCCCGACGATCTCCAGCAAGCCGCCGATGTCCTCAACGCCGGCAAGAAAGTCGCGATCCTCGTCGGCGCCGGCGCTTTGCATGCCACCGACGAAGTCATCGCCGTCGCCGAAAAACTCGGTGCCGGCGTCGCCAAGGCGCTGCTCGGCAAAGCCGCCCTGCCCGACGATCTGCCTTGGGTCACGGGTTCGATCGGCCTGCTCGGCACCAAGCCGAGCTACGACCTGATGACCGAATGCGACACGTTGCTGATGATCGGTTCGGGCTTTCCTTATGCGGAGTTTCTACCGAAAGAAGGTGCGGCCCGCGGCGTGCAGATCGACCTTAAGGCCGACATGCTGAGCCTGCGTTATCCAATGGAAGTGAACCTGGTCGGCGACAGTGTCGAAACCCTGCGCGCGTTGCTGCCGCTGCTCGAAGACAAGCCGGACCGCGCGTGGCGCAAGAAGATCGAAGGCTGGACCGCCGACTGGTGGAAGACGCTCGAGAAGCGCGCGCATCAACCCGGCAAGGACGCGGTCAATCCGCAGCGCACGGTGTGGGAGTTGTCCAAACGCATCCCCGCCAACGCCATCGTCACGAGCGATTCCGGATCGTGCGCGAACTGGTACGCCCGCGACCTGAAGGTGCAGCGCGGCATGATGTGTTCCCTGTCCGGCGGACTCGCGTCGATGGGCGCGGCCGTGCCGTACGCGATCGCCGCCAAGTTCGCCTATCCCGAACGGCCCGTGATCGCGTTGGTCGGCGACGGCGCAATGCAGATGAACAACATGGCGGAATTGATCACGGTGTCGAAGTACTGGAAAAACTGGGCCGATCCGCGCTGGATCTGCATGGTGCTGAACAACGGCGATCTCAACCAGGTCACGTGGGAGCAGCGCGCGATGGAAGGCGATCCCAAGTTCGAGGCATCGCAGGATATTCCCTCGGTGCCCTATCACAAGTTTGCCGAATTGATCGGCCTGAAGGGCATCTATGTCGACGACGCCGAGCAGATGGGCGCGGCGTGGGACGAAGCACTCGCCGCGAATTGCCCGGTGGTGATCGAAGTCAAAGCCGATCCGAATATCGCGCCCTTGCCGCCGCATATCACGCTCGCGCAAGCCAAGGCGTTCGCGTCGACGTTGATGAAGGGCGACCCGGACCAGGGCAACGTGATCGTCGAGACGGCCAAACAGGTGCTCGGCGCGGTGCTGCCCGGCCATCACGACAAATAGACCAGGTGTCATGACGGCTCGGCCGACGCCGTCGTCTTTTAAGTGAGGCAAACCATGAAGCACACCGCTCAACAGACCCCGGACGATGCCGCGGAACACCAAGGGCATCGCAAGCCCCTTTCTGACGAAGCAGCCAGGAGCGACGCGTCACTAAAAGACACCGCTCAAAGCGCGCAAGACGCAAAGGAAAAGCGGCGGCATCCGGCATCGGAGAACACACTCGACTCGTCTCAGGACAAAAACCCGATTCCTCCTGATTCGGTGAAAAAGTGAGCCGCGCACGCTGATAAGCGATCGCGCAATTGCCGACGCTACATGCATGCCTTCCGCGGCCGCTATTTGTGCAAGGCATGCCGCACCGCGGACACGTCACGAGTCGTGACCGGTTCTGCCGCATTGCCCCACGTGTTGCGGATAAAAGTCAGAACGTGCGCGAGTTCGCTGTCGGTCAGTTTGTCCGCAAAGGCCGGCATCTTGCGCGGCTCAGGGCCGCCATCCGTGTTCGGACTGCCCCCGCCCTCCACGAGCAAACGCACCAACGAGGTCGTTTGCGGAGCGAGCACGGCCGGATTGCCCGCAAGGCGCGGATATTTTTGCGGCACGCCCGCACCGTCGGACTGATGGCAGCGCGCGCAATACGTTGCATAGATTCCCGCGCCCGGCCGCTCGAGTTCACCTGTTTTCAGCGCCTCCACGCTCTGCAGCGCGCCCCGCGAACCTGCATTGAAGTGTCCGCTCTGAGCGCGCGGCGGCAGGCTCTTCAGATACGTGGCGATGGCCGCGAGGTCGGCATCGTCGAGATACTGCGTGCTGTCTTCCACCACTTGAACCATGCTGCCGAACGTGACCAGGCCGCCGCCGTGGCCGTGCTTCAGGAAAGCGGCGATATCCTCCGCGGAGCTCCGGCCCAGGCCCGAACCGGTGTCGGCGGTGAGGTTCGGTGCGAACCAGTGATCGTTGGTGCCGCCGGTCAGATAAAGCGGACTCGCCTCGGTGTAGCCGCGTTCCTCATAAGCCGGCCCGCGTGGCGTGTGGCACGCGCCGCAGTGACCCAACGATTGCACGAGATACGCGCCGCGATTCCATTGCGCGTCGCGCCCTGCTTCCGGCTTGAAACGCTCGCCCGGCACGAACGCCCAGTCCCAGAACATGAGCGCCCAGCGCTGGTTGAATGGGAACGGCAATCGGGTTGGCGGAGCCGGCGTGGCGACCGGCCGCACGCCATGCATGAAATAGGCGTAGAGCGCGTGCATGTCGTCATCGTCGATCTTCGCGAACGATGGGTACGGCATCGCCGGATAAAGCCGCTTGCCGCCGCGCGCAACGCCGTCGCGCAGTGCATGCGCGAAATCGTCGTAGCTGTAGAGACCGATACCCGCCTGCGGGTCCGGCGTGATGTTCGACGAATTGATCGTGCCGAACGGCGAGGCCATGCCGAGACCGCCGGCGAACGGCGCCGCCGGAATCGGCGCCGTGCCGGGCCGCACGACGCGTGGCGCGGCCGTATGGCAGCCTGCGCAGTCGGCGGCCTTCGCGAGATAGGCGCCGCGCGCGATCTGCGCGGTATCGGCTGACGTTGCGCTGCCGGGTGCGGCGCTGGCTGCTGTGTAGCTGGAGGCAAGCGCGCCGAGGGTCATGGCGAGCGTCGCGGCGGCAACGCGTGGGCCATGCCGAAGCCATCGCCTATGCGCATTTTCGCGGCCTGATGAAACAAACGGATTACGCGCGCGCATCGTCACCACCACTTGCACGGCGACACGAGCGCCAATGCGATATCGGTTGCAATCAACGCGAACAGAAACAACCCACTGCACATCATCGCGATGCGTGTCAGGAAAGCGTCGAGTCCGCTTCGCCTCTGGCCTACGCCGCCGGAGGCGCCCTCTTTCGCCGCTTCAAGGCGACGAACGTTTCGCCAGGCCGTCAGCGCGCCGAACGCACCTGCCGCGAGACATAGCGCGCTGATGACGACGAGCGACGGCCTCATCCACGGCAACGCCGGCGACGCCAGCGGCTGATCGAGTGGATAACAACTCTGCGCGGCCAGCGTCTCGGCGATGATCATCTGCGCGAGCCATGCGCACGGCGCGACCAGCAGGCCGACCAGCACATGTCGCATGGACACGGCCGAAGCGGCGGACGATTCGACGCCCAGTGGCGGCTTCATGTTGCCGGCCATGACAGATTCCGAAACAGGTAAGGCGTCAGATACAGCGTGCTGAAGATGAACAACCACACGACGTCGACGAAATGCCAGTACAGGCCGCCGATGGTCAGCGCCGCGCAACGTTTCTCGTCGAAATAGCCGAGCGCGGTCCACAACAGCAAAAACAGCAGCACGACGATCCCGACTACGACGTGCGCCATATGGAATCCCGTGATGGTGAAATACAGCGAGCCATACAGATGCGTCGTCAGCCCGTACGGATGATCGTGCCATTCGAGCAACTGAATGCCCACGAATACGATACCGAGCAGGACGCCCAGCGCCATCGAGGCCACGGCCCACTTCAAGCGCCTGCGCCTCACACAACGCTCGCACAACCAGACGAATACGCTGCTCGACAACAGAATCACCGTGTTCGTAATGCCGAGACCGAGCTTCGGCAGGCCTTCAGGCGGCCAGCGCTGCGTACTCTGCGAGGCCAGATAGAGATATGAAAAGATCAGGTATCCGAACAACGCGCCTTCGGTTGCGATCAGTGTGAGGCAGCCCCACCAGCCGCCCGAACGTTCGCCCGCGCTGCCGATCGGCAAAGGCTCGGCCGGCTGGGCGGACGTCTGGCTCAAATCGGCGGCGTCGCTCATGTCACTTTCCCCCCGCGTCATGAACCGTGGCCGGCGCGCGCTGGATCAACGCACGTTCGGGCCACAGCCAGACGATGATCGACACTGCACACCCCATCAGCATCGCGCCTGCAAATGTCCACGCGCTCATCGCGAGTCCCGCGAACACCAGCGTCGCGAACACCGCAAGCCAGAACGGCGCATACGAATCGCCCGGCATCTTCAGGATCACGTCGGGATTCGCTTCGAGAGCGCTCGTACCGAGCGCCTCGCGGCCTTGCGCGAGCAGATAGCCTTCATGCAGTTGCGAGCGCGTGTGAAGCGTGACGCCCGGCTCCTCGATACGGCCTTCCCATAGCGGATGACGGCTCGCCAGCGTCGGCACTACCGCGAAGTTGTACGGCGGTGGCGGCGAACTCACCGACCATTCGAGCGTGGGCGCGTCCCAGGGATTGTCGCCGGCCGGTTTGCCGCGCTTCAGGCTGACCAGCAGATCGATCATGAAAATCAACACGCCCGCCGCGAACAGAAACGATCCCAGCGACGTAACGAGATTCACCGTATTCCAGCCCATGTCGGCGGGATACGTATAGATGCGCCGCGGCATGCCGAGCAGCCCTGCGATATGCATCGGAAAGAAGGCGATATTGAAACCGGCGAACAGCACCCAGAAACCGAGCTTGCCGAGCCGTTCGCTCATCATCCTGCCGGTGAATTTCGGAAACCAGAAATAGATGCCGCCGATCACCGGAAACACGTTGATGCCAAGCAGCACGTAATGCAGATGCGCGACCACGAAGTACGTGTCGGTGAGCTGCCAGTCGAACGGAACGGCTGCGGTCATCACGCCAGACACGCCGCCCACCACGAACAGAAACACGAAGCCTGCGAAAAACAGGAACGGCACGCGAAACACCGGCCGGCCGGTCCAGATCGTCGCGATCCACGCGAAGGTGGCGACCGCGCTGGGAATCGCGATCACCATGCTGGCCGCGCCGAAAAACGACAACGCAAGCGCCGGAATCCCGGTCGCGAACATATGGTGGATCCACACGACGAAACCGATCACCATCGTCGCGACCGTCGAGAGCGCGACGGGCCCATAGCCGACCAGCGGCCGCCGGCAAAATACCGGCAACGCATCGGAGACGATGCCCATGGCCGGCAGCACGACCGCATAGACCCACGGATGCGCGAAGATCCAGAACAGATGTTGCCAGAGCAGCGGACGTCCGCCGTTCAGCACGTCGAAGAAATGCGTGCCGATGCGCCGGTCGAGCCACAGCAGAAAGAACGCCAGGCTCACCGACGGCACCGCCAGCAGATTGCCGCCCGACGCCGTGAGCGTGCCCCACACCAGCACCGGCATGCGGTCCAGCGACATGCCGGGCGCGCGCATCCGCAGCAGCGTGACCACGAAGTTCATCGAGCCGACCGTCGTGGAGATGCCGAGCAGCACCATGCCGAGCGCGTAGACATCGATATTCGGGCCGGTGCTGTACTCGAGCCCGGAGAGCGGCGCGTAATTGAACCAGCCTGCATTCGGCGCCTGCCCCGTCGGAAAACTCGCATACAGGAAGATGCCGGCAAACAGGAACACCCAGTACGAGAGCGCATTCAAACGTGGAAATGCCATATCTCGGGAACCGAGTACCAGTGGCCACAAATAGTTCGAGAAGCCGGACAACACTGGCAATGCGTAGAGGAAAATCATCGTCACGCCGTGCATGGTGAAAAGCTGGTTGTATTGTTCGGGCGTGAGAACCGTCGCGTTGGGCCGCGCCAGCTGGATGCGCATGATGAGCGCTTCGATGCCGCCCATCAGCAGGAAGATGAACGCGGTGACCAGATAGCGCAGACCGATGGTCTTGTGATCGACCGTCGAGAGCCAGCCGCGCCAACCCGGCGGCGCTTCCCATATCTCGCGCAGACGCTTTTCTTCGGCACTGCCGGGCGTGACGCGGCCGTAGCGCGGCGTGCGCGTGAGTGGCGTTGCCGCACCTTGTATTGCGGCTTGCCGTACGCCTGGTGTCGAATCTGGCCTCGCGTGGTCGGACATTGAAAGACGCTCCCTGATTGCCGGCTAAGTTTTCAATGCAGCGTGGCCAGATAGGCCGACAGCGCGGCGGCGTCGGCGGCACTCAGCGCGATGCTCGGCATCAGCGCCTCGGGCTTGATCGACTGGGCGTGCTGAACCCAGTCGAGTAAATGATCCGGGGTATTGGTCAGCGCACCCGCCGCGATCAGGCGACGCGAGTTCAGATGCGTGAGATCGGGCGCTTGCAGACCGCTCGCATCCGTGCCACGAATCGTGTGGCAACCGGCGCAGCGCTCGGCGAACAGACGGCGGCCCGTGGCGACACTGCTGTCGGTTGCGGCTACCGCCGTTCGTCCCTGCGCATCGCGCCACGCGTTGAAATCGGCAGGACTCTGCGCGACCACTTCAAAAGCCATGTGCGCATGCTGGGCGCCGCAGAACTGTGAGCATTGCCCGCGATAGATGCCTGCCCGATCGGCCTGGAACCATTGCTCGTTGGTCTGGCCGGGGATCGCTTGCGTTTTGCCCGCGAGTTGCGGCACCCAGAAAGCGTGCACGACGTCCGCGCTTTTCAACGCTATCTTCACAGGCTCGCCAACGGGAATGTGGATCTCGTTGGCGGTGCTGAAGTTGCGCGCCGGATTGGGATCGTCGGCGTAGTCGACTTTCCACCACCAGTCGTACGCGGTCACGGTGATGCTCAACTGGGGGTGCGTGGCAGGCGTTGCAACCGACTCCAGCGTGATGAGGACATAGACCAGCATCGCGAGCAAGGCCACCGACGACACGCCCGTGCCAATGTAAATCCAGCGCATGCCGCCGGCTTCGGCATCGAGCGAGTCGCTCGCTGCCGAAGGACGCTTGCGAACGATCGCGGCAATCAGCAATCCTGCAATGACGACTGTCACGGTGACCGAAACACCCGCCATCGCCCAGCCTAAATGCATGGTCGGCGCGGCGGCCGGTCCCGCAGCGTGAAGGAAATAGTTGAGCGGCGCGCTCGGACTCGCCTGAGCCCTCGTGGCCGACAAAGTCAAAACGACGCAAGGAATGCCGACAAGAGCTCGCTGGGCAACAGCTGTCGTCGATCGCATTCATGTCTCCTGATGGCCCCCGCCGACGGACCTGAAATCGGCATGCCGCGCGTAAAACGCAGCGCTGGAATAACGACGCAGTAGCAAATCTCGGGCCGCGCCGCGAAGCGACACGACGCGGATCGCAACCCGCGTCATCGGCTCATCGGCTCAGATAATCGGCGCCCCGCCCGTCACCGCGATCGTCGCGCCCGAGATATAGCTGGCTTCGTCGGAGGCCAGCATCACGTAGGCAGCGGCCAGTTCGGCGGGCTGACCCGGGCGTTTCATCGGTACCTGCTCACCGAATTTCTCGACTTTCTCGGGCGGCATGGTCGATGGAATCAACGGTGTCCAGATCGGCCCCGGCGCGACGCAGTTCGCCCGTATGCCCTTCTCCGCCAGCAATTGAGCAAGGCCGCCGGTGAAATTCTGAATCGCGCCTTTGGTGGTCGCGTAGGCGATCAAGCCCGGATTGGGATGATCCGCATTGATCGACGACGTATTCACGATCGACGCACCCGGTTTCATATACTTCACCGCCGCCCGCGTGATCCTGAACATCGCACCGATGTTGGTATCGAAGGTCTTGTCCCACTCTTCGTCGCTGATGTCTTCGAGCGACGGATAGCTCATCTGATAGGCCGCATTGTTGACCAGCACGTCGAGCCGGCCGAACGCCTCGAACGCCCGCTCGACGATCTCCTTGCAATGCGCCGGGTTCGTGATGTCGCCTCGCAGCAGTAACGCCTTGCGGCCGGCGTCCTCGACCCAGCGCGCGGTTTCGCGCGCATCGTCGTCTTCGTTGAGGTAGGAAATCAGCACGTCGGCGCCCTCGCGTGCGAATGCAATCGCGACCGCGCGGCCAATTCCGCTATCGCCGCCGGTAATGATGGCGGCCTTGCCGGCGAGACGTCCAGAGCCCTTATACGACTTCTCGCCGTGATCCGGTTGCGGTTTCATGGGCGCGGTTTGCCCGGGTGTCTGGTCCTGCTGCTGGTTCTGAAAAGGTGGCGTGGGACGTTGCGTGTCGGTCATGACAATCTCCAAAGCGGGAATGGACATACGCGGGGCGCTAAAAGCACGCGGCGGCTTGCCTGGATGCAGCAACGTTCGGACCCGCGCGCGTCGGCGTGCATCGACTTATCGAACCCGGCTTCGATAACGGCCTCGCCGATCGTCAGCAAGCCGGCACCGGCCGCGAAATAAGCGGCGGCTGCGCACGAGGCGCGCCGCGAATTGCCGTCCGCTACGAACCACGCGCGCGGATGGCAGAAAACGGCGTATCACTGGCACGCTTTGCCGGTCGATTACCACTCATCCCGATACGACTCCGACGGATACTTGGACATCCCCGGACAGTGCTCACAGCGAACCGATCGACACCGCTGCATGGACATTGCCCGAACGACACGAAGTCCATCGCCTCACGAGGCACTATCTTTGTCCAGGAGAAATTCGATGAGTACGACCATAGCCGGCATCCACATTCCAGACAGCCGTCTCGCAAGAGCCGCAACCGATCTGGTCCGCGACACCGAGAACGATCTGCTGTTTAACCACTCGCGCCGCGTGTTCCTGTGGGGTGCGCTGACCGGTGCGCGCCGCAACCTCGCGTACGACCCCGAGCTGCTGTATATCGGCGCGATGTTTCATGACATGGGCCTTACGCCTGGGTACGCCAGCAAGACCGATCGCTTCGAAGTCGACGGCGCCAATGCCGCGCGCGATTTTCTCAAGAGCCATGACGTCAACGAGTACGACATCGAACAGGTCTGGTTGTCGATCGCGCTTCACACCACGCCGGGTGTTCCGGAGCATCTGAAGCCGGTGGTTTCGCTGGTGACCGCGGGCGTCGAGATGGACGTGCTCGGCATGCGGTATCACGAGTTCGACGACGCGCAGCGGGTCAGCGTGGTGGCCGCGCATCCGCGCGAGCAGGACTTCAAGAACCTGATCATCGACGCGTTCGCGCAAGGCACGATCAGCAAGCCCGAAACCACGTTCGGCAATGTCAAAGCCGATGTGCTGGAGATGAAAGATCCCAGCTACAAGCGGCTGAACTTCTGCAAGATCATTCTCGGTTCGGCATGGGATGACAGCGAGGCGGGTCACGTCCATCACGCGGGATGCAATCACGGAGCCGCGGCGGAATAACGATCCGCGCAAACGGCCGGCGCGTTACGGGCCGGCCGATGCAAAGCTCAAAGGCGCGCCAACCGGAAACCCGGTGGCGCGCCGTTTTTGTCGGCTCGGCAATATTTCAGTTTGCGATTACGAGTCTGATTTCAGGAGCTATCCGTCGGTCGCGGCGTCAGCATCAGCGCCAGCACCGCGACGCCGAGCACCAGTGAGATGCCGCCATACAACATGGCATTGCGAATGTCGAACAGCACACCGTGAATGACCGTCGCCATGCCACCCAGCGCGACAAACACTGCAATGGCCGCGAATACGATCCGACGTTCGGCGCGAATCATGGCGCTCTCCCGCAAGACGTTAGTGCCGTAAGACGCACAGGAACAACGGAAGACCTCGAACCGCGCGGTATTTTTATGGCAACCGCTGTTGCGCGCTACGCTCGGATCTTCCGCTCGGGTCACCGCGACGAGCCAGTTCGCTCATGTATCGACGATGCCTGTCGGAAAGCTTGCATCGGTTCGACTTGAACCCGTTGCAAGCCGGTTTATAAGTTAGTTTGTAAGTTGGTCTATAAGCCGCCTATCGGATTTCAGCCATGACGCTCACGCGTTTTTTTTGCCGGAAATCTGAATCTATCGTAGGCGGCGAACAGGCAATAGTAAATACGGGTAACCATGCCGCTCGCCGCCTGTACCGCCCTGAATGGCCGCCCTCAATGACCACCCGCTCCCGCCGCCGCGGCCGAACTGGAGCGGTCCGGTTTAGTCACCCAGATCAGCGGGATGATCAAGACGAAGATCACCGCCGACAGCCAGAAGATATCGTTCAGTCCGAGCATGGCCGCCTGGGTAGTCATCGAGCGCTCGAAGAACGCCATCGCCTGAGCGTGACTGCCGCCCAAAGTACTTTGCAGCGCATCCAGCGCGGCCGTGTAAGTCGGATTGTTCACGCTCGTCTGCTCGGCCAGTTGCGAATGATGCAGGATCGTCCGGTCGTTCCATCCCGTCGAGGCCAGCGACGTGCCCACCGCGCCGGCGAACACCCGCGCGAAGTTCGACAGCCCCGCCGCCGCCGGAATCCGGTCGGGCGTGAGGCCGGACAGAATGATCGCGGTCAGCGGCACGAAGAAGAGCGCTGTCGGGATGCCTTGCAACAGCGTCGGCAAAACCAGCGTCCACGTGTCCACTCCGGTGGTGTAGTTCGAGCGCATGAAGAACACGCCGGCGAAACCGACAAAAGCCAGCGTCGCCAGCACCCGTGCATCGGACTTCGGCATGATCTTGGCCATGACCGGCGCGAGAATGACGGCGAAGATGCCAAGCGGCGCGGTGGCCAGACCCGCATCGACGGAACGGTAGTTCAGATACTCCTGCATCCATTGCGGTAACAGCACCAGGTTAGAGAAAAACACCGCGTACGCCACCGAAATCGCGATCGTGCCGCCGAGAAAATTGCGTTTGCCGAACAGGCGTAAATCGACGATCGGATTCTTTTCCGTCAACTCCCAGATCACGAAGAACGCGAAGCTGATCGCCGCGAACACAGTCAGGGCGATGATCACCGGCGAGTTGAACCAGTCGAGATCCTTGCCTTTGTCGAGCATGATCTGCAACGAGCCGACCCATGCGATCAGCGAGAGCAGACCCACCTTGTCGATCGGCAAGCGCTTCGTCGGGGTTTCGCGGGTGCGGTAGATCGCCCACGTCACGCCGGCTGCGAAGAGTCCGACCGGAATGTTGATGTAGAAGATCCATGACCACGAGTAGCTGTCGGTAATCCAGCCGCCGAGCGCCGGGCCGGCAATCGGGCCGACCGTTGCGGTCATCGCCCACAAGGCGAGCGCGGTCGCGGATTTCTCCTTCGGATACGAGCCGAGCAGAATGGCTTGCGAGAGCGGGATCAACGGACCCGCCACCGCGCCCTGCAGAATCCGCGCGGCGAGCAGTACCGGCAGAGTCGGCGCGATCCCGCACAGCCACGACGAGAGCACGAACAACAGAATCGCCCAGACAAACAGCTTGATCTGCCCGACGCGCTGCACGAGCCAGCCGGTCAACGGAATCGCGATGGCGTTGGCGGCGGCGAACAGCGTGATCACCCACGTGCCCTCGTCCACCGAGACGCCGAGATTGCCGGCGATCGTCGGAATCGCCACGTTCGCGATCGATGAGTCCAGCACGTTCATAAACGTGGCGAGCGCCACGGCAAGCGTCGCCAGCACCAGCTTGCCGCCGGTCAGCGGCGGCAGCGTGGCGGGCTGCGTCGATCCATTCATTTCATCACCTGTCGAGGAAGGCAAAAAACTATCTGACTTATCAGTTAAATGCGCGAAAAAAAAGCGCTCGGTGGTCGTGGATTCAACCGGCCTTGCGTGCAGTGCTTTTCTGCGTGGGGCTCGCGGCCAGCTCGTGCTTCGCCGGCATGTTCTGCTCGATGATCCGGGCGATCTCCGCGTCGGCTTCGTCGCCGTACTGCGCGAATACGTCGGTGTGATACGAGGTGTTGATCGCCGCACCGAGTTGCGGGCCCGTTTCCTCGTGCGTGTCCACTTCCACGTCCATCGACAGGCCAATGCGCAGCGGGTGCGCGTTCAATTCATTCTGATCGAGCAGGATTCGCGCAGGCAGACGCTGCACGACCTTGATCCAGTTGCCGGTGGCGTTCTGCGCAGGCAGTGAGGCGAAGGCCGCGCCCGTGCCCGCCGAAAAGCCTTCGAGCCGGCCGTGATACTTGACGCTGGAACCGTACACGTCCGCGGTGAGCGTGACGGGTTGCCCGATGCGCATGTGCCGCAGTTGGCCTTCCTTGAAGTTCGCGTCGACCCACACGCCGTCGAGCGGCACGATCGCCATCAACGGGGTGCCCGGCGCGACGCGCTGGCCGACCTGCACCGAACGGCGCGCGACGTAGCCGGTCACGGGCGCAGGCAACGTGTTGCGCGCGTAGCTCAGGTAGGCGTCGCGCACTTTCGAGGCCGCGGCCTGCACGTTCGGGTGCTGTTCGATCGACGTGCGGTCGGTCAGCGCATGGTTGGCCTCGGCTTGCTGACGCGCGGCGTCGAGCGCGGCCTGCGCGGAGCTGACGGCGTCGCGGGCATGGGCGATGTCTTCGCCGGACACAGCGCCCGTTTCGGCCACTGCCTGACGGCGCTTCAGATCGTCGTTGGCGCGAGCCAGATCCGACTGACGTTGCGCGACGGTCGCCGCGTAGAAATCGTTGTTCACGTAGAGACCGCTCACCTGGCGCACGGTCTGGCCAAGCGTTGCTTCCGCGTTCGACAGCGCGACCTTCGCGTCGGCGTTATCCAGGGTGACGACCGGCGCGCCCTGCTTGACGATCTGCGTGTCGTCGGCGTTGACCGCGACCACCGTGCCGCTCACTTGCGGCGTCAGTTGCACGAGGTTGCCGCTCACGTAGGCGTCGTCGGTGGACTGGTAGTAGCGGCCGCTCGTGTAGTAGTACGCGCCGTAGCCCGCGCCGGCCAGCACGACGGTGGCGGCGAGCAGGGAAAGCAGCAGTTTGCGCTTCGTGGGAGCCTGTGCTTGCAGGGGTTGGTCCGCTTCCGCCGCCGTGCGGCTGGTTTTGATCGTGTCGCTCATGATGTGGGTCCTGACAGATTGGGAAAGTGTCGCGATGGCGCTTTAACGCGCGGCGGCGACGGGATGGGCGGAAGCGGCTGGAACAGCGGCGCCGCTGCTGGCGACGGAGGCGGCGCTATCGACATAACCGCCGCCGAGCGCTGCGGCCAGCGCGATCTGCTGATCGCGCCGGTTCATCTTCAGATTCGCGACCTGCTGGTCGGCGGCGAGCGCCGTGGTGTCGGCGTTCAGCACCGTCAGCTGATTCGTGAGGCCGGCCTTGTATTGCACGAGCGCCAACTGATCGGCGCCGCGGGCGGCTTCCTGAGCGGCTTGCGCGTCGGCCAGCTGCTCGTCCGTCGAACGGATTTGCGCGAGTTGCGTCGCGACTTCGGACAAGGCGGTGACCAGCGTCTGGTTATATGTGGCGACCGCGTAGTCGAAATCGGCGTAACGCCCTTTCAATTGCGCGCGCAATTGACCACCATCGAAAATCGGCAAATGAATCGCCGGGCCGACCGACGCCGTGCGGCTCGCCGCCGTCAGAAAACGGCCGAAACCGAACGCGTCGAGACCGATCGCGGCGCTCAGGTTGATGTCAGGATAGAACTCGGCCTTGGCTTCCTTGACGTCGTGCGTGAGTGCATCGACGCGCCATTTCGCCGCGACCAGGTCCGGGCGGCGGCTCACGAGATCGGCCGGCAGGTTGTCGGGCAGGCGCACTTCGTCGCCCACGCCGAGTGTCGGGCGCGCGATGGCGAGACCGCGATCCGGTCCGGCGCCGAGCAAAGCGGCCAACTGATAACGCGTCGTGACGATGCTGCCGTCGATCGCAGCCAGCGTCGCGCGGCTGGTGGCGAGGTTCGCCTGCGCGGTCTTGCGTTCCACTTGCGTGTCGAGGCCCGTTGCAATGCGCCCGGCTGTAATGCGGTCGATCTGTTCGCGCTGCGTGATTTCTTCCTGCGCGATGTCACGCAGCGTATAGAGCCGTGCAAGCTGGTTGTAGTCGCGGGCCGTGGCCGACGTGAGGGACAGTTTGACGACTTCCTCGTCCGCCTGGGTCGCCTGCAACTGCGACAGCGAGGCTTTCAGCGCTTCACGATTCTTGCCCCACAGATCGAGGTCGTATGACGCGGACAGCAAGCCCTTGTTCTCCGTTTGCCACGAACCGCCGTACGGCGGCGGCACGAGCGCCGTGCCCGAATACTGCTGGCGCGTCAACGAATAGTCCGCGCCGACTTTCGGCAGGGTGCTCGCCTTCGCCGTGTCGCTGTACGCGGCGGCCGCGGCGACGCGAGCGCGAGCCTGTTCGACCGACGGGTTGCCCTTCAACGCTTCAGCGAGCAAGGCCTTCAGTTGCGCGTCGCCGAACTGGTCCGCCCAATCGGCGGCCGGCCAGTGACCGTTGTCCTGCGGAATGCTTTGTTGAGTCGCGTAGGTCTGCGGCTGCGCCATCTGCTTGTCGCTCGAGATACCGGCGTAATTCGCGCAGGCGGACAAAACGGCCGCGAAGATCACCGTCACGCCGGTCTTCGCGATTCGCGAGCCGGCTATCCGTGGAATTAACTGTGGTTTCATTGTCTGACTTGTCAGATATAAGGTTGAAAAAATTGCCGCGAGCGTTCGCAGCCTGTTTGGCCGGCCTCGCCTACTCTGCGAGAAACTTGTTCAGCAGACGGCGCAACTCCTCGAATTCAGCTTTCGTAAACTTCTTCAGACGACGGTTCAGCACCACCGGCGCAATCTCCGGAAGCCGCTCGGCGATGGCCTCGCCTTCATCAGTCAGTTTCAGATTGACGACGCGGCGGTCTTCGATGCTGCGCGAGCGTTCCAGCAAGCCCTTGATTTCCAGCTTGTCGAGCATGCGCGTCATCAGGCCCGTGTCGATGCCGAGCAGCCGCGACAGTTCGAACGGCGTGGTGGCGACGCCGCGGCGCATGGACAGCAGAATGCCCATCTGCTGACTCGTAATGTCCAGATCCTTCAACGCGGCGTCCATTTCGTTGATCAACAGGTTGCGTGCTTTGTTGATCGAGAAACCCACGCTCAGCGTCAGGCTGAAATTGTCCGGCGTGTAGTGGTTCATTCGTGCCCCCTTGTTCAGTGCGTTTAACTTTATCTGCAAAGTCAGATATTCTCAAGAGTCGCTTCCGGCATATGACTGTTTCATTTAGATGCCCTATTCCCTCTCGCGCCAGCTACGTGGGCCAGTCGAAGTGGTTACCTTGAATTCCCGAAAATCGGTCATTTCACAAAGCCAGTCGAGCATTTAATCTGCTCTCAGGCTAAACCACCCAGTCACTCCCGGAAGGACGGAAATCATGAAAATCATGCACGTCGACGCCAGCGCGAAACGCGAGCGATCAAACTCCCGCGCATTGAGCCGCTATTTTCTGGAACGCCTGCGCGAAGAAGGCGCGCAGTTCGAAGTCGATTATCTGGATGTCGCGATCGACACTCCGCCTCATGTCGACGAGGCGTTTGCCATCGCCACGTACACGGCCGCGCAGGATCGCACGCCTGCCATGAAGGCGACGCTGGCCGGTTCGGATGCGTTGTGCCAACGCCTGCTCGACGCCGATGCATTCGTCTTCGCCATGCCCATGTACAACTGGTCGATGCCTTCGGCATTCAAGGCGTTTATCGACAGCATCACGCGTACGGGCCTGACCTATGTGAATGCGGACGACGGCCGCGTGGTCGGTCAGCTTTCACGTCAGAAGGTGCTCTTCATTACGAGCCGCGGCGCGGATTTGCGCGCGGGTTCGCCTTATGAAGCCATGGATGCGCTTACGCCATCGCTGAAGGCCGCGTTCGGCTTTCTCGGCGTGGCCGATCCGACCTTTGTCGATGCCCAGCCGCTGCAATTTGCCAATCCTGAAGCGCGCATTGAAGCGCTTCAGCGCGCGCGTGCCGAACTGGACGCGGTGGCGTCGAGCTGGGCGTCGACCCCAACGGATTCGAGCGATGAAACCTTTAACGCTTTGTCTGGAGTTACAGCATGAAAATCCGCACATTGATCGCGGCGGCCACGTTCGCCAGCTTTTCCCTTCTCTTGACCGCGCACTCCGCATTCGCCGCTGACGCAAGCGCGCCGCACGAAACGATCACGCCCGCGTTCGCCGAGGCGATCGCCAACGTGCCGGGCAAAACGATGACGGCGCTCGTCGTCGAGTATGCGCCCGGCGGCAAGTCGACGCCGCATCGGCACGGCCAGGCTTTCGTGGTCGGCTACGTGTTGTCGGGGGCGATCCGCAGCCGCGTGAATAGCGGCGAAGAACGCGTCTACCATGCCGGCGAACACTGGACCGAGAAGCCCGGCGTGCATCACACCGTGAGCGAAAACGCGAGCGATACCGAACCCGCCAGATTGCTGGCGATTTTCGTGGCTGATACGAAAGACAAGAACCTGGTGACGTTCGACAAGAAGTGAAACTGCGTTGAGGTGAATGTGTGATCGGCGCGGGCTAACGCGGAGCTCTTACGCCTAAGTTGTCTGCTTGCCGACTTCACGGCGGCGCTTAAAACACGCCTGGAAAAACACACCTAAAACTTCGGATGACATTCAAAACTCATCGACGACCCATGCTCCGTCAGCCCTTGCACGCCGCTGACGGTTTCCTTCGTCACGCTGGTCTGCATGCCGCGACGCTCGCAGTAATCGCGCGCCTCGCTCATTGCCTGCTCATGCGCGCGGGCCCACGCCAGGCGTCCGCCTGTCGCGCTGGCCGCGACCGTATAGGTATTGGCTTTGCTGGTGGCGACCACGTCGCTTGAACTGGCGCAGCCCACCAGACTCGCGCACGCGACCACACCCGCGATGAAGGCACGGGCCCGTCCCGACAATGCGCTTCGCGCCGCGAGCGCCCCGGGTGCCTCGCCCCGTTCGGGCATGCGGCCTGAGACAGTGTTGAACATGTATCACCTGCACATTTTTGCGGATTGACCAATCGTTAAATTATCCGCAATCACGCGCGAGAGATCAGCCTCACCACCCGAAAACACTGTTGCGTGCGTCCGAACAATCCCCACCCGGCCCGCGCGAACTGCGCGGCACGGGCGTTGCTGACGGGTTTTCGTATGAGCGCATCGCGGCTCGCTTCACGGAGTGTGCAGACATGCCGGACCAACGACCTGTTCCACCGAGACCCGCCCTGCCGACCGACGCCCGCGGCATGATCGGCAACATGAAGACCACCGCGCTCGTCTCGCTGCGCGGCTCGATCGACTTCATGTGCTTTCCGCGCATCGACTCGCCGGCGATTTTTGCCGGCCTGCTCGAACCGTCGCGCGGCGGCGCGTTCACGATCGAACCCACATTCGAAGGCGCCAACGTCAAGCAGATGTATCTGCCCGACACCAACGTCCTGCTGACCCGCTTCATGACGCCCGAGGGCGTGTGCGAGCTGCTGGACTTCATGCCGGTGCCCGAGGACGGCAGCGGCGCCGATGCCGCCGCGCCGCTGCCCAACTGCGTGATCCGCGTCGTGCGGATCGTGCATGGGCGCATGGCATTCAGGATGCGTTGCGAGCCGCGCTTCGACTATGCACGCGGCGCGCACACGGCTCACATCGATAAGAACGGCGGCGTGGACTTCCACGCCGCCGCCAACGCCGGCAGTGAAAGCGGCACGCAACTGCGCCTGAACAGCACCTTGCCGCTCGCGCTCGACCACGGCGCCGCGCACGCAGAATTCGAGCTGAGCCATGGCGAGACGGCCGGCTTCGTTTTCGGCGATGCCGAAGGCTTGCGCGAAAAGTCGTTCGATTGCGAAGCGGCGTTGACCGATACGATCCGCTACTGGCGAAGCTGGTCGGCGCAATCCACCTATCGCGGCCGCTATCGCGAAGTCGTCATGCGCTCGGCGCTGACCTTGAAGCTTCTAAGTTCCAGCGAGCATGGCGCGATCGTCGCCGCGCCGACCTTCGGGCTCCCCGAAGCGCTCGACGGTTCGCGCCGCTGGGACTACCGCTTCACATGGATTCGCGACGCCGCGTTCTCCGTGTACGCGCTGCTGCGTCTCGGCTATACCGGCGAAGCGCGGCATTTCATGACATGGATCGCCGGACGCAGCCGGCTATGCGATTCGGACGGCTCGCTGAACGTCATGTACACCATCGACGGCAAGGAGCCGCCTGAAGAAACCGAAATCACGGCGCTGTCGAACGGGAATGGCGTGGCGGGCGTGCCGCTCGTCGGCAACGCGGCGCGCGACCAGGTCCAGCTCGACGTGTACGGCGCGCTGCTCGACGCGATCTATCTGTATAACAAGTACGGCGCCGCGATCTCGCACGACGGCTGGCGCGACGTCACGCGCACGGTCGACTATGTCGTCGAACACTGGCGCGAACCGGACCACGGCATCTGGGAGTTTCGCAACGGCCTGCGGCCTCTGCTCCATTCGCGGCTGATGTGCTGGGTCACGGTGGACCGCGCGCTACGTCTCGCGGAAAAGCGTTCTCTGCCTGCGCCGCTCAAACGCTGGTTCGACACGCGCGACGCCATCCACGCCGATATCCACGAGCACTTCTGGAACGAAGAGCTGAACGCGTTCGTGCAGACGCCGGATTCGCAACGGCTCGATGCGTCCGCGTTGATGATGCCGCTCGTGCGCTTCATCGGCCCGACCGATCCGCGCTGGCTCGGCACGCTCGACGCGATCGGCAGCGAACTGAAAGTGGATCCGCTGATCTTCCGCTACACGCGCGGCACGACGCTCGACGGTTTGCCCGGCATCGAAGGCGGCTTCAGCGCCTGTTCGTTCTGGTATGCGGAGGCGTTGGCACGCGCCGGACGCGTCGACGAAGGCCGCCTTGTGTTCGAGAAGATGCTCGCATACGCGAATCACGTCGGCCTGTTTTCCGAGGAAGTCGCCACCAGCGGCGAAGCGCTCGGCAATTTTCCGCAGGCGCTCACGCATCTCGCGCTGATCAGCGCGGCGTACCAGCTCGACCGCAATCTCGACAAGGTTCACATTCCGTGGACCTGAGCGCGCCGCATCGCTTGCATCGCTCACGGCGCAAAAATCTTCCGGAATCGGTTTTCAGCGTCTAGTCTGTAACGACATCATTTAAACCACCCGGACGCTGAACCGGAGGAGACATCGATGGATCTCGAAGCACGCACCATGAAACGCGTCACGGTTCGGCTCGTGCCGTTCCTGATTCTGTGTTATTTCATTGCCTATCTCGACCGCGTCAACGTCGGCTTTGCTGCACTGCAGATGAACAAGGCGCTCGGCCTGTCCGCGAGTGCTTTCGGCTTCGGCGCCGGGATTTTTTTCATCGCGTATTTTTTCTTCGAAGTCCCATCTAATCTGCTGCTGGAGAAATTTGGCGCGCGCCGCTGGATTGCGCGGATCATGTTCACGTGGGGCATTCTCGCGGGCGCGATGGCGTATATCCCAGATATTGCGCGCTTCACGGGGCTCTCCGCCGCGCACGTGTTTTACGGCCTGCGGATTCTGCTCGGCGTGGCCGAGGCGGGTTTCTTTCCGGGCATCATCTTCCTGCTCACGCTGTGGTTTCCCGCTGCGTATCGCGGTCGCGTAGTCGGCTATTTCATGGCGGCGATTCCGCTGTCCACAGTGATCGGCGGCCCGATTTCGGGCGCTTTGCTGTCCATGGACGGCTTCGCCGGACTGGCCGGCTGGCAGTGGGTCTATCTGATCGAGGCCGCGCCCGCGCTGGTGCTCGCGTTCGTCGTGCTCTCCTACCTCACCGACAAGCCCGCCGATGCCACCTGGCTCGCCGCCGACGAACGCGGCTGGCTCGTCGCGCGCCAGGCGCAGGAGCGCGCGCATCGCGAAGCGGTGCACACGTTCAGCGTGAAAGAGGCGCTTTTCAATCCGCGCGTGCTCGCGGTCGCGCTGATCTATTTCGGTGCGAACGCAACCAACTACGGGCTGAGTTTCTTCCTGCCGCAGATCGTCAAATCGTTCGGGCTCACCAACTTGCAGACAGGTTTCGTGACGTCGCTGCCGTATATCGTCGGCGTGATCAGCATGGTGTTCTGGGGACGGCATTCGGACCGCAAGCTCGAACGCAAACGCCATGTGGCGATTGCGTTGCTGGTGGCGGCGGGCGGCATCGCGGCGGCGGCCGGGCTCGACAATCCAGTGCAGAAGATGATCGCGCTGTCGATCGCCGGGTTCGGTATCTTCGGCTGCCTGCCGGTGATCTGGACCTTGCCGGCCTCGTTCCTCTCGGGTGCGGCGGCGGCGGGCGGCATTGCCGCGGTCAATTCTCTGGGCAATCTGGCGGGTTTCTTCGGACCGTATGCGATGGGCTGGATCAAGGACAGCACCGGCGGCTTCGGCGCGGGTTTGCTGTGCCTGGCGGGCGCGGGGCTGGTCGGCGTCGCTGCCGTGCTGTTGCTGCATCACGATCCTTCGCTTGAGGCATCGGCGGGGGGATCGGATCGGGAGGTGGCGGGGACAGGCGAGGCGGCGAGGTCGTAGCGACGCTGGCTGGGTGCGGTCTAAGCGAAGCGAAGCGCGTCAGGTCACACTGATGATAATGAAGCGTGGCGTGAGGCCGGCCGCGTCGGTGAAAAACAATATGTGCGGCTTAGGCGCATTCGTGGAATGAGCCGCTCGAGTCCAGCCTCACCGGCGAAAAGCGCTGCCTCGGCTCAATCACGCAGCGCTGCGCAACACCGCTCAAGGCGACCCGCGCCCGCCCGCCGACGTCTCCGGCAATGCGTTGGCCGGACTGCCGGCGTCCGGCGGCACCACGTCGTCCGGCGTGGGCGTCGGCGCCAGCGCCGGTTCGCCGCCGCCGCGCGCTTCACCATCGACCGCCCCGCTCGCCGCCAGCGGCGCCGAACCCGGCGCCGGCAAAATCGGCGGCTGCGGCAATGCGCGCGGCTCGGCCACCGCGGCGGAAGCCGACTGCGCAACGGCCGGTCGTTCCGGCACCGCAGCCGGCGGCCGACGCGTCGTCCCGCGCTGCACCACCGCCGCCTCCGGCTTAGCCGGCGACCCCGCGAACAGATTCAGGAACCAGTCGCGCAATCTGCCTGAGCGCTCGGCGAACCAGCCCGGCTCCTGGTCGGTGGCGAATTTGACGCGGCTGTCGACCAGCCTCGAACGCTGCGCGCGCTGGAAGAAATCGCCGACGATCGGCAGCGCGCTGTGCGCCCCCTGCCCCCAATAGTCGCTGCGCAAGGTCACGCGGCTGTCGTTGAAGCCGACCCACGCGCCCGCCACGAGCTGCGGATGAATCAGGATGAACCAGCCGTCCGCGTTGCCCTGCGTCGTGCCCGTCTTGCCCGCGACGTCTCCGCGCACGCCGAAGCGGCTGCGAATGCTCGACCCCGTGCCACGGTTCACCACGTCGCGCATGACGTCGATCAGCACGCGGTCGGTGTCGGCGGGCAGTTCCTGTTTCGGCGACACCGGCGCGAATTCGGCCAGCACCTCGCCTTTGCGGTTCTCGATACGCGTCACCATCACCGGCTCGACGTAGCCGCCGAGGTTGGCGATCGTGCCGTAAGCCGAAACCATTTCCTTCAGCGTGACGGGGCTCGTGCCGAGCGCGAGCGACGGCACCGGATCCAGCTCGCTGTCGCGCACGCCCATTGCGCGAGCGAGGCGCGCGACCTTGTTCGGCCCGACCGTCTCCATCAGTTGCGCGGTGATGCGGTTGCGTGAGTACGCAAGGCCGTCGCGCAGGCTGATCTTGCGCTCGCTCGGCTCGTCCTCGTCGCTTGGACGCCAGACTTCGCCGCCTGCCAGCGGAATTTCCACCGGCTTGTCGACGAACGTATCGGCGGGCTTGGCGCCCGACTCGAAGGCCGCCGCGTACACGAACGGCTTGAAGGTCGAGCCCGGCTGGCGCCGCGCCTGCTGGACATGGTCGAACGGGTCCTGGCTGAAGTCGCGGCTGCCCACCCACGCGCGGATCTGGCCGTTGCGCGGGTCCATCGCGAGAAAATCGGCCTGCACGCGCGTCTTGGACTCGCATACCGACTTCACGAGATCGCGGTCGGCCGAGACGCGCTTGAGCGCGTCGTCATCGGAGAGGCCCGCGTCTTTGGCTGCGCGGTAGTCAGGCGTTTCGCGCAGGAAGGTCTGCAGCAGATCGCGGCCGTTCGAGCAGCCCGCGCGGGTGCCCCACGCCGCGTTGGCAATGTTCTGCAACTGGTTGCCCTGCAAGGTCACGGCCTGGGTCGCCATGGTCTGCAGACGCGAATCGATGGTGGTGCGCACCACCAGCCCATCGGCATACATGTTGTAGTCGTTCCGGTCCGCCCACGACGCCAGCCACTTGCGCAGTTGCTGCGCGAAATGCGGCGCCGGTCCGGGCGGTTCGGTCTGGCGCTCGAAATCGATGCGCAGCGGCCGGCGGCTCAATGTCGCGTAGGCGGCCGGCGTCAGTTTTCCATACTTGACCAGCTGGCCGAGCACCGTATTGCGCCGCTGCAGCGCCCGTTCGGGATTCAGCACCGGGTTGTAGTAGCTGTTGCCCTTGAGCATGCCGGTCAGCGTCGCGCTTTCCAGCACATTCAGGTCGGACGCCGATTTGTCGAAATAGGTGCGTGCCGCCATCTCGATGCCATAGGCGTTGTAGAGGAACGGCACCGTGTTCAGATACGTCTCGAGAATCTCGTCCTTGCTGTAGAGCGCCTCGATCTTGAAGGCTGTGATCGCTTCCTTCAGCTTGCGCGTGAGCGTCGGCGCGCGACCGATTTCGTCAGGATAGAGATTGCGGGCGAGTTGTTGCGTGATGGTCGAGCCGCCCTGCCGGTCGCCGGAAAACGTATGCAGCGCGGCGGAGGCCGTGCGCCGCCAGTCGAGGCCCCAATGCTGGTAGAAGCGGTGATCTTCGGTGGCGATCAGCGCATTCACCACGTTCGGCGAGATGTCCTTGAGCTTGACCCACTCGCGGTTGGACGGCTTGAATTCGGCCAGCAGCTTGCCGTCCGCCGACAGGATCTGCGCCGGCTGCTCGATCTTGGCCTTGCGGATATCGCCGATGCCCGGTGTGAACGGAATCAGGATCAGCACGTACAGCACCAGCAGCAGCGGAAGCGCCGCGCAAGCCTTCAGCACGCCACGGCGCGTAGGATGGCGCAGGTGCCACAGCGCCTGGGCGATGAGCGGGTTGGCGAGGGTCAGCCCTTTATCGAGGGCCGCCAGAAATGAGGGGATGAGGCGCTTCACACTAGCCAATCGTCGGACGGGAAAGGCGCAATCCTACCAAGTTGCACAGCGGCGGCCGATTTTTTGCCCGCGGCGCGTGGCCGGAGTGCCGCCAGAAACCAAACCGCCGCGGCGCGCCCGCAACCATCGCGGCCCAGTACGCGGCCCACTATAATGTCGCCAATTCCGACAAGAGGTGCTTCATGATCATCAAACCGCGCGTGCGTGGCTTCATCTGCGTTTCCACCCATCCGACCGGCTGCGAAGCCAACGTCCGCGAACAGATCGACTACGTCAAGGCGCGCGGCCCCATCGCCAACGGCCCGAAGAAGGTGCTCGTGATCGGCGCATCCACGGGCTACGGCCTCGCCGCCCGCATCAGCGCGGCGTTCGGCTCGGACGCCGCCACGCTTGGCGTGTTCTTCGAGCGCGCCGGCAGCGAAACCAAGGCCGGCACGGCCGGCTGGTACAACACCGCCGCCTTCGAGAAATTCGCCACGGAAAAAGGCCTGTACGCGACCAGCATCAACGGCGACGCATTCTCCGACGAAGTCAAAGCGCGCACCATCGAAGTCATCAAGCGCGATCTGGGTCAGGTCGACCTGGTCGTCTACAGCCTCGCCGCGCCCAAGCGCACGCATCCGAAGAGCGGCGAAGTGTTCAGCTCGACCTTGAAGCCGGTCGGCAAGGCGGTGAATCTGCGCGGCATCGACACGGACAAGGAAGTGATCAAGGAAACCGTGCTCGAACCCGCCACCCAGAAAGAAATCGACGACACCGTCGCGGTGATGGGCGGCGAAGACTGGCAGATGTGGATCGACGCGCTGCTCGAAGCCGGCGTGCTTGCCGATGGCGCGAAGACCACGGCGTTCACCTATCTCGGCGAGAAGATCACGCACGACATTTACTGGAACGGCTCGATCGGCGCGGCCAAGAAGGACCTCGACCAGAAAGTGCTGGGCATTCGCGAGAAGCTGGCGGCCAAGGGCGGCGACGCGCGCGTCTCCGTGCTGAAGGCGGTCGTCACGCAAGCGAGTTCCGCGATCCCGATGATGCCGCTGTATCTGTCGCTGCTCTTCAAGGTCATGAAGGAGAAAGGCACGCACGAAGGCTGCATCGAACAGGTTTACGGCCTGTACAAGGACAGCCTGTACGGCGCGGCGCCGCACATCGACGAAGAAGGCCGTCTGCGCGCGGACTACAAGGAGCTCGACCCCGAAGTGCAGAACCGCGTACAGGAACTGTGGACGCAGGTGACCAACGACAATATCTACGAACTCACCGATTTCAGCGGCTACAAGACGGATTTCCTGCGTCTGTTCGGCTTCGAGATCGCGGGTGTGGATTACGAAGCGGACGTCAATCCGGACGTGCAGATTCCGAAGCTCGTGCAGGTTTGATCAAGCGCGGGGCCTTGGGTGGCCCCGCTTCGGGCTTGCGCCCGTTATAACGTGTTGCTGCCGTCCGGTTTTCTCGACTGCGCCACGTAGCCGTCCACCGCGCGCATCACGCGCACTTCCAGCGCGGCGGCGTCACGCTCGTCGCGCTCACCCGCCTGATCGACCATGCCGCGCACGATCGCCAGCAGATCGCGCGCGACGCGATCCACATCGTCCAGTTCGGGCACCTGCGTCTTTTCCGTCAACGCGCTGACCAGCGCCGCATGAATCGTGTCGGCGATGCGCTGATTGCGCTCGTCCACCGGCAAGCGGCGCTCCTCCATATCGATGATGCGCGCCAGCACCGGCCTGCGCATCTGATGCGCGACGGACGCGCGCACCATTGCTTGCACGCAGTCGCGCGAGTTCTCCAGCAGGGACGCCGCCTCGACGTCCGCCACCAGTTGCGCGGTTTCGCGTTCGATCAATGCCACGGTCAACGCATCGCGATTCGGAAAGTATTGGTAGAGCGAGCCGATGCTGACCCCAGCCCGTTCCGCAACCGCGTTGGTCGTGTAGCCCTCGAGTCCGCGCGTCTCCAGAATGCGAGCCGCCGCTTCGAGCACGGTCTCGACGGTTTGCGCCGAACGCTGCTGAAGCGGCGTTTTACGAGGCTTCAGACGCTGCGTGGAAGCGGATTTGGCCATGTCGGGAAGGCGAGTTTTAAATCTGAGTGTTCGCTCGTACTGGCTATGCGAAGAACGACGAGCGCGGCGTGCTGACGGCGGCTTGAACCGCGCCGACCGCGCCACTTACGCGGTCGCGCTGGACCTCAGCAGGGAAACGCCGCCTGAAGCGAACGGAGAATCGCGAGGCCGATCGGAAAATCGTCCGACAGGCCCGGATGGTTGGTGAAGAACGTGTCGAGCAACGGATAGACGTTCTGGTTGCCGATGGCCAGATTTGGCGGCGGACAGAAGAGTGCCGGCTTTTTCTTCGACACCAGTTCGCCATTCGCCCAGCCGAACGCGTTGATCGTGCCGGTGATGTACGCGGCGTAGATCGAGTTGTTATCGGCATGCGCCCATTGTTTGTACTGCGCGGCCGTCATCTCGGCGCTCGCATTCAGAGTGAAACACGCGGCCAGCAACGCCAGCGCAACTTTCGATACACGCATCGTGGAACCTTCAATCGGTGTCGCAAAAGTGGCCATTGTAGGCGAGTCGAGGCGCGCCGCGCAGCAGTGTGTGCGTGGCCTGGAATCCGTAAGCATCGTGTGCGGATTGTTGTAAGCCGCGTGGATGTTTGCGCAAGCGTTACGGCGTACCGTTGCGGCAATACAACCGGTAGCCTTCGCGCGTGGCGAGGCGCGCCATATACGCGTCAACCGCCGGCAAATCGCCGTGTTGCAGCGGTGTTTCCAGCCAGCGGTTGATGGACAGCGCGAGCGGAATGTCCGCAAGCGAAAAGGCGTCTCCGGCGATGAACGCCCCGGTCTTTTGCAACTGGTCTTCAATCATGGCCATATGCCTTGCCCAGTTCGCGCACGACTGCTCGATTTGCCAAGGATCCTGGTGTGCCGGAGATTGCCTGACCAGCGCCAGAAAGGCGTAACTCCAGGAACGGTTCAGCTCGCTCGCCTGCCAGTCGATCCATTGATCGCAGCGGGCACGCTCGCAAGGATCGACCGGATACAACCACTCGCCGTGATAGCGGCCGGCCAGATAGCGGATGATCGAGTTCGACTCCCACAGCACGAACTCGCCGTCCCTGATGACCGGGACCATGGCATTGGGGTTCAGCGCGAGAAATTCCGGCACGTTGGTCGCGCGAAATCCGGAGCCCCAGTCTTCCTGTTCGAATGGAAGCGCGAGTTCGGCACAGGTCCAGAGGACTTTGCGCACGTTGATGGACGAGGTCTTGCCGAGTATTTTTAGCATGGGTTCAAAGCCTATCGACGGCTCGATGGAACGGACAGGCACAGTTTGCACTGTGCGCACCAGGCCAGCCCCGCTCAGTGCGACGCGACGAAGATCGACCCCGGCGCGGGCGGCGGCACAGCGAAGGATCTGCGCATCCGTTCGGCCTCCTCGACCGGACTGCGGCCGAACAGGCGCTTGAATTCGCGGCTGAATTGCGAGGCGCTTTCATAGCCCACCTGCACGCACGCGTGCGCCGCGGTCACCTCGTTTCTCACCATCAGCAAGCGCGCCTGATGAAGCCGCGTCGACTTCAGATATTGCATCGGCGACGTACGCGTCACCGCCTTGAAGTGCGAATGGAAGCTGGGCACGCTCATGTTCGCCTCCAGCGCGAGCTGCCCGATGTCGAGCGGTTCGCGATAACACGCGTGAATCTTGCGGATCACTTTGGCGATCCGGGCGAACTGACCCTGCGCGGTCAGCGCGGCGCGCATCGATCCGCCCTGCTCGCCGGTCAGCACGTGGAAGTAGATTTCGCGCACCAGCGCTGGGCCTAGCAGCTCCGCTTCCAACGGCACGCTCATCGCTTCCAGAAAGCGCAACACGGTGGCGCTTAGCTTCGGGTCGAGCGGCGTCGACATCATGCCGCGCGGTTCGGCCGGCACGCCCGCGTCCCGCTCGTCGAGTTGCAGCATCAGATCGGCGGCCAGTTTGAAGTCGAGGCGGAAATAGATGGCGAGCAAGGGCTCGGCCTCGCTTGCTTCGGTTTCCATCGAGAACGGCACCGGCACCGAGACCGCCAGATAATGCTGCGCGTCGTACACATAAACCGTCTCGCCGAGAAAGCCCCGCTTGCGTCCCTGGCAGACGATCACCACGCCGGGGTCGTACAGCACCGGCGTGCGGCTGAGCGGCCGGTTCGAACGCAGAAAGCGCACGTCGGGCAGCACGGTGAGGTTGTAGCCTTCAAGCGGCGCGAGATTTTCAAGCAAGGCCACCATGCGTTGCCGCGCGCCAGGATCCTGATGCTTGTGCTTCATTCCGGTCACTGTCTCAATGGCTAGGCAGATTGCACTGTGCCACCGCCGTGCCGGAAAATCCATCCGCTCATAGGATTAGGCAATCAATGCAGACGTCCCGACATTTGCGTCCGGCCCTGCCGCGCCTACCATTCAGTCCTGAACTGTTGCCGTCGATGCCACGCGTTTTCGCCCGAAAGCGCCATGTGATGACGGACTCAATCAAGGAGTGGATCACCATGAGCAAAACGTTTCTGATCACCGGCGTGAGTTCCGGCTTTGGCCGCGCGTTCGCACAGGCGGCGCTCGACGCGGGCCATACCGTCGTCGGCACGGTGCGCAATGAGGCGGCGCGCGATGCGTTCACGGCATTGGCCGCCGAACGGGCGCACGCGGTCGTGCTCGACGTCACGGATTTCGAGGCGATCGCGCCCGCCGTCGCCGCGATCACCCAAACGGTCGGCCCGATCGACGTGCTGGTGAACAACGCCGGCTACGGTCACGAAGGCACGCTGGAGGAATCGCCGCTCGACGATCTGCGCCGTCAATTCGACGTCAACGTGTTCGGCGCGGTCGCGATGATCAAGGCCGTGCTGCCCGCCATGCGCGAGCGGCGCTCGGGCCACATCGTCAACATTACGTCGATGGGCGGCTTCATCACGATGCCCGGCATTGCCTACTACTGCGGCAGCAAGTTCGCGCTCGAAGGCATCACCGACGCGCTCGCCAAAGAAGTAGCAGGCTTCGGCATCAAGGTCACGGCCGTCGCCCCCGGCTCGTTCCGCACGGATTGGGCCGGCCGCTCGATGGTCCGCGCCGGCCGCAGCATCGCCGACTATGACGCCCTGTTCGACCCGATCCGCGAGGCACGCGAGGCGAAGAGCGGCAAGCAGGCGGGCGATCCGCGCAAAGCCGCGCAGGCGCTGCTGGAAATCGTCGCGTCAACGAATCCGCCGGTGCATCTGCTGCTCGGCAACGATGCGCTCGACCTGGTAAAAACGAAGCTGACGGCGCTCAACCAGGAGATCGAACAGTGGGAAACGCTGTCACGCTCGACTGACTTCGCCTGAAACGAAAGAGACTCAGTCGGGCTTGCAAAATTGCGAGGCGAGCGCGCGTTTTTTCCGGTTTTACAAAACGCGAAAGCCGTGTCATGATTTGATCAAATCCCACGATACAAAAAAATCCAGCTTTCCCGAACAGGCGGCTCAGCGCGCTCCGTTGTCGAGAGCGCCTCGCGCCGCTGTCACCAACCGACTGGAGTCAACCTTGCAAAGCAATCTGCGCGGCGATTTGCGCGAATTCCTGGAGCATCACCGGATCCATGAGGTGGAGTGCGTGATACCGGACATGACCGGCGTCGCGCGCGGCAAGATCGTGCCGAAGAACCTGTTTCTCTCGGAAGGCAAGATGCATATGTCGAATGCGCTGCTGATGATCACCGTCAACGGCGAATTCGCGAATTTCGAGCGCTTTGTCGGGCCGAGCGATCCGGACATGGTCTGCATTCCCGATCCCAACACCGTGCGGCTGGTGCCGTGGGCGATCGAACAGGTTGCCGTGGTGATTCACGATTGCGTCGGGCTGGACGGCAAGCCGATCGGCATCTCGCCGCGCGCGGTGTTGCGCCGCGTGCTGCGGCTTTACGAAGCGCGCGGCTGGCGGCCGGTGGTGGCGCCTGAGATGGAGTTCTATCTGATCGCGCAGAACAAGAATCCGCATGAACCGCTGCGCCCACCGCTCGGCCGCGCGGGGCGCCACGAAGCCGGCCGCCAGTCGTTTTCGATCGACGCGGTCAACGAATTCGATCCGTTCTTCCAGGACCTGTCGCGCTTCTGCGAAATGACCCAGCTCGGCGTCGAAACGCTCGTGCACGAAGTCGGCGCCGGACAAATGGAGATCAACTTTTCGCACGGCGACGCGCTCGATCTCGCCGACCGCGTGTTTCTGTTCAAGCGCGCGGTACGCGAAACGGCCTTCCGACACGGCATTTTCGCTACCTTCATGGCCAAGCCAATGGAGCACGAACCGGGCAGCGCGATGCATATTCATCAAAGCATCGTCGATCGGGAAAGCGGGCAGAACATTTTTTCGCTGCCGGACGGTTCGGCTAGCCCGCTGTTCTTCAACTATATCGGCGGCTTGCAGAAGTACATGCCGCAAGCCATGCCCATGTTCGCGCCGTACGTGAACTCGTATCGGCGCCTGTCGCGCTTCACGGCCGCACCGATCAACGTGCGCTGGGGTTACGACAACCGCACCTGCGGAATCCGCGTGCCGAACTCAGAGCCGGACGGACGGCGGCTCGAAAACCGCGTGCCCGGCGTCGACGTGAACCCGTATCTCGCCATGGCGGCCACCCTCGCCTGCGGCTATCTCGGCATGGTGGAACAGCAGGAAGCGTCGGCGCCGATGATCGAAAGCGCCTACGACCTCGAATACGAATTGCCGCGCGGTCTCGAAGACGCGCTCAAGGCGCTGTCGAAATGCACCGAACTGGCCGAGGTGCTCGGCGACAGCTTCGTGCAGGCGTATTGCGCGGTGAAGGAAAAGGAATTCGAGACCTTCTCGCAAGGCATTACTGCGTGGGAACGCGAGCATCTGCAATTGCTCGTGTGAGCGCGGACCACGGAACGCGAAGCGCGGAACGCGACGCACGGAACACCGCCGATAACCCGATTGGAGAGCGAGCAATTGCCATCGAATACCCGTCACGGCATCAATTGGGCGCGCGCACAGGCGCTTGTCGAGCGTGAACGCCACGCGTTCGTCAAGGCTATGCCGAAGTCGCGCGCGCTGTCCGAACGCGCGGCGCGCCACCTGCTGTTCGGCGTGCCGCTGCATTGGATGAACGACTGGTCGACGCCCTTCTCCCTGTATGTCGACGAAGCGCGCGGCGCCGCGTTCACCGACGTGGACGGCCACCGCTACGCCGACTTCTGCCTCGGCGACACCGGCGCGATGTTCGGCCATTCGCCGGCGCCGGTCGCAAGGGCGCTCGCCGCGCAGGCGCAACGCGGCCTCACGACCATGCTACCGGGCGAAGACGCCGCGTGGGTCGGCGAAGAACTCGCGCGCCGTTTCGGGCTGCCGTACTGGCAGTTCGCGATGACCGCGAGCGACGCCAACCGCTTCGCGCTGCGCTGGGCGCGCGCGGCCACCGGGCGCAAGCAGATCATGATTTTCAACGGCTGCTATCACGGCACCGTGGACGACGTCTTCGTCGATCTGGTCGATGGCCGGCCGCAACAGCGCGACAGTCTGATCGGCCAGGTGCACGACCTGCTCGGCAGTACGCGCGTGATCGAATTCAACGACCTCGCCGCGCTGGAACACGCGCTGAAAGACGGCAACGTGGCCTGCGTGCTCGCCGAACCCGCGATGACCAACATCGGCATGGTATTGCCCGAACCGGACTACTGGCGCGAGGCGCAAGCGCTGATGCGCCGCTACGGCACGCTGCTCGCCATCGACGAAACGCACACGATCAGTTGCGGCCCCGGCGGCTATACGAAGGCGCACGGGCTCGAACCCGATCTGTTCGTTCTCGGCAAACCAGTCGGCGGCGGCTTTCCGTGCGCCGTGTACGGCTTCAGCGCTGAACTCGCCGCGCGTGCGCAACAGGCGAAGCGCAGTGCGCCGCCAGGACATTCCGGCATCGGCACGACGCTCACCGCGAACATGCTCGCCATAAGCGCGATCCGCGCCACGCTAGCCGAGGTGATGACCGACGCGGCCTACGCGCATATGTTCGCGCTGGCTGCGCGTATCGAGAACGGACTGCGCGACGCGATTGCACGGCACGGCCTGGCGTGGTGCGTGACGCGTGTCGGCGCGCGCAACGAATTCCAGTTCATGCCGACGCCGCCGCGCAACGGCAGCGAGGCCGGACGCCGGCTCGATCCGGAGCTGGAACTCGTCTTGCACCTGTACTTGCTGAATCGCGGCGTGCTGATCACGCCGTTTCACAACATGATCCTGGTGTGCCCGGACACGTCGGTGGAAGACGTCGACAAACTGGTCGCCGCGTTCGACGCCTGTCTTGGCGAACTGATCTGAGCGGTGCCGACGCACCGGCTTTTTTACCCCTTTTTCCACGGGGTTTTGCATCGAGCTTTATGAAAACTTCACGCCATCACACGCTGCAGGACCAGACCTACGACACGCTGCGGCAGTGGCTCACCATCGGGCGCTTCGTGCCCGGCGAGCGCATCAAGATCCGCCACGTCGCCGCCGAACTCGGCGTGGGCGAAATGCCGGTGCGCTCCGCGTTGCAGCGCCTAGCGGCCGAATCGGCGCTCGTCAACGTGCCCAATTGCGGCGTGACGGTGCCGCATCTATCGAAGGCACAGTTCGACGATGTGCTGCGCGTGCGTCTGATCCTCGAAGGCCAGGCGGCTGAACTGGGCGTGCCGCATCTCACGGCGCATGATCTCGATACGCTGGAAACATTGAACGCGCAAATGGCGCAGGCGTTGCGCACCGCCGACGCCAAAAGCTATCTCGACGCCAACGAGGCATTCCACCTGATTCTGTACCGGGCGGCCGGGTCACCGCTGCTGCTGGAGCTGATCGAAACCGTGTGGCTGCAGGTTGGCCCGATTTCAAATCTGCTGTTTGGCGAGGCGCTATTCGCCGATACGCTCAACGAAGCGCACGACGATCTGCTGACTGCCGCGAAAGCGCGCGACGCGGCCGGCGTGCGGAGCGCGATCGAGCGCGATCTGAATCATGCGGCGAAGTGTTTGCGCGAGCAGTGCCTGTGAGCGCGCGACGGGCAATCCGACGCGAATTCGCGGGCCTGGCGGCAACGAGATTGCAAGCGCTTTAGTACGAGGCAATCACTTGATGGCGTGTGTGCGCAAGCGAACGCTAGAACGCTAATCCGCCAACCTCTTATCCGCCAAAGCGGTCTGACAATCGGCAAGGACCTGCCGAACGAGCCGGGCCTGAGGATCGAGTTCATCGGTATCGAGAATCTCCTCGACCGCATCTCTCGCCCAGTCCGCCTCGACAAACTGCGCGTGGCGCCGTGCGATCTCCACCGCGGTAGCGCTCAGCTTGGCGACCGTCAGCCAGTCGGCCTCCCGCGCCCGGCGGTCGAGCCACTTGTGCGCGGCCTGCACGTGGAACGCCGCGTCTGGCCAGTCCTCATTCAGGTAATAAGCGCCAAGACTCCCGCACGTGAGCCAGCACAACAGCTCCAGACGGTCCCGTGGACTCAGATGATGGCGTACATCACTCATGGCGACGCTCGCTGCGGTGGATTGCGTTCCGGTGAGGACGGCGTGTCGCCGGCCCCCGCTTCGATAGAACAATATCACGCAGAATTCAAGCGCGGCAATTCCTGAGTACCCTGGCGCGGCGGCCGCCAAAGCGGCACGGCAACCCGCTCGCGGGCCGCACCGCGCCTCGCTCGCGAGCCGGCGCCGCTAGCGGGTAGCGACGATAAACAGGCGCGGAAACGGCAGCAGCACCGTGCCGTCGGCGAGCGCCGGATAAGCCGCGGCGATCGCCTCGCGGTACCGCCCGAGGAAAGCGGCTTGCTCCGCGTCGTCGAGTTCGGCGAGGAACGGCCGCAGCGCGCTGCCCTTGAACCATTCGACCACCGCGTCCGCGCCACCCGCGAGCGGGTGATGGTAGACGGTGCGCCACACGTCGACCCGCGCGCACAGCGGTTCGAGCAAGGCGTAATACCACTGTGCGCCGTAGCGCATGGTGCGCTCGACGCCTTTGAGTTTGTGCGCCCACGGGCCGTCGGCGGCAATCTCGCGCAGCAGACGGTGCGCGGGTTCGTCGAGGTTATCCGGCATCTGCACCGCGAGGCTGCCGCCCGGCGTGAGTTTGCCGACGAGCGACGGAAACAGCCGCTCGTGGTCGGGCACCCACTGCAACACCGCGTTGGCGAGAATCAGGTCGTAGGGTCCGGGTGCGTCCCACGTGGCGATGTCGCTCACGTCGAAGCGGAATTGCGGCAGACGCTGGCGGGCCGCCGCGATCATGTCGGGCGAACTGTCCATGCCGCTGACCGCAGCGCCCGGCACGTGCGCCGCGAGTGTTTCGGTCGAGTTGCCGGGTCCGCAGCCGATGTCCACCGCTGTCTTCACGTCCGTCGGCGGCACGGCCGCCAGCAGATCCCTGACCGGACGCGTGCGCTCGCTTTCGAACAACACGTACTGCTTCGCGTGCCAATCCTTGTTCGACGTCATCTGGGACTCCTTGTGTTCGAGGTGGCCGGATCGCTGACGGCCGATCTGAACTGCGCGGCATCTCAACCGATCCAATCCGTCCATTCTCGGCTGCTCGACGGGCGGAGTAAAATGAATTTATCACTCCGATTCCTCAATTTTACTGATGAAAATCGACACGCTCGGCGTTCAGGCGTTCGTCGCCATCGCGGATCGCGGCAGCTTCCAGAGCGCCGCCGATTCGCTGCACGTCACGCAAACGGCCATCACGCAGCGTCTGCGCAAGCTCGAAACCTACCTCGGCGTAACGCTGATCGAACGGACCACGCGCTCCATGACGCTCACCGAAATCGGGCAAGGGTTTCTACCGCAAGCGCGCCGCTTGCTCGGCGAACTTGCCGATGCGCTGGTCGAAATCCGCGAGACGGGCGTGGCGCGCCGCGGCGATGTATCCATCGCCTGCGTGCCGACGGTCGGCGTGCAGTATCTGCCGCGTATCCTGCAGGCGTATTCGGCGCGTTATCCGCATAACCGCATCAGGATTCTCGATCACGCTTCGTCCGCGGTGGAAGCGGCCGTGCTGCGCCGGGAAGTCGAATTCGGCATCAATATCGCCGGCGAGCATCATCCCGATCTGGCGAGCGTGCCGCTCACGGAAGACCGCTATGTTCTGATTTGCCACGAGGATCATCCATTGGCAAAGCGGCGCCGCATCGCCTGGCAGCAGTTGCAATCGTATCCGCTGATTTTTGCCGGCGAGGTGAGCGGCAACCGCGCGTTACTGGACGTCGCGCTGGAGCCGAGCCAACTGGCGCTGCGCTCGTTCTACGAAGTGCAGCGCAGTTCGACGGCGGTCGGGCTGGTCGCGCAGGGTGTGGGCGCGGCGGTGGTGCCGGCGCTTGCATTGCAAAAAGGCGCGTATCCGACGGTGCGGATCGTCGAACTCACGCAGCCGGCCGTATCGCGCACGCTCGTGCTCGTGGCGCGCAAGACCGCGCAGTTGTCGCCTGCCGCGCAGGCGCTCTACGATATGATCCTCGAGCAGGCGACGTTCAAAGGGTGAATTCAAAAGTTGTGCCGCAACCCCACAACCACCGAGACCTGCCGATCGGTATCCGAATTCACCACGTTCGGAATCTGCGCGAGGTTCTCACTCGCGCCGGTCACCGCGTCGACCCCTAACCCGGCACCGGACGACTTCTGCCCAATCGCCACGGCATAAACTGCGGTCCGTTTCGACAAGCTATACACCGCTCCGAGATTGATCTGATGCACGCGGGTCGAGCCGCTTCCGCTCGGCTTCACATCGTTGAAGATATAGGCCAGCCCAAGCTGCAAATCGGGCGCAAGCGCATAGGTGGTGTTCAACTCGGCGATATCGAATGAAACATCGGCGCCGCCCGGCCGTGCCGCGCTCGCAAAGTACTGGCTCTGCGACAGCCGCGTGTGCGTATAAGTCACCGCCACGTTCGCCTTGCCGAACGAATACGAACCCCCTGCCCCAAAGATCCGCACCTTGCTCGCATCCTGCAGCAGACAGTACGACGCGTCCGCATTCGCGCAACTGAAGTCGCCGATATAGCTGCTCGTACCACCCAGCGCCGCTTGCAACGGCTGATTCAACTCCAGATACCCCGCGCTCAACGACAATGGCCCCTGCGCGTAATTCGCCGCCAACGCCCAGCCCTTGTTCTGCGAAAAATTGCCCGCTACGCCGCCAAGGCTGAACAATCCTCCAACCGTGAAACCGCCAAAGCTCGGGCTGATGTACTTGATCGAATTGTTGAAGTTGAACGCCTCGTTCAAGTTATCGACGTCTCCGAAATGCGAGCCGTACAGCGTCGCCCAGTTGTTACTCGATGCATACGCACCCATGTAATCCGAGAACGGATCGTATTGACGGCCGAACGTTAGCGCGCCATACGTCGCGTTGTTCACACCGACCCACGCATTGCGATTGAACAGCGTATTCGATTGCAGCATCGCGCCGCTGCCGATCAGAAAGCTGTTCTCCAACGCGAAGTTGACCGTCGTGCCGCCGCCGATATCTTCCGTGCCCATCAAGCCCCAACGCGACGGCACCAGATTGCCGCCTCCGAGTTGATAGTTCGCGTGTCCGTTGGTGCTGCCGTTGGCGAGGGTCGTCTGCTGATTGCTCGTGTAGATGAGGCCGGCGTCGACCGTGCCGTAAAGCGTCACCGAAGATTGCGCGTGCGCGCCCATCGAAAGGCCGAACGCGGCCAGCGCAAGCGCCGAGCGCTTGACGAAAGTGTCTGCCATGATTGTCTTGTCGAGAAGTGAGGTAGCGGGTTGTCGCGCCGGGTTGGCGCGATTCGCGTGGTTCGCGCGGTTCTGTCTTACTGGCCGAAGCGTGCGTAGATATCCGGGCGCTTCTTGCGCAGGATGAGACCGATCAGCACGCCGACCAGCGCCACCGTGAACACGATCCAGGGAAACGATTTGACGATCGGACTATCGGAGCCGCTGAGCGCGTCGAGATTGCGCACCAGAATCACGCCGATATACAACAGGCCGAGGCCACCCACCAGCGGCGCAACGAACGAGTGCCATACGCGCGTGTCCTTGCGCGTCTTGCGGAAGAACGCGATCACCGAAAAACTCGTCACCGCCTGCAACATCACAATGCCGATCGTGCCAAGCGCCGAACTCCAGCTGAACACAATGTTGAACACGTCGCTGCCTGCCGCGATAAAGAGGCCGAGCAACACGCACACGGAAAACGTCTGCAGGTAGCTCGCCACATACGGCGAACGATATTTTTCATGCACACGGTTGAGGACCTGCGGCAAGATGCCTTCGAGACTCAGCGCATGGATATAACGCACCAGCGTGTTATGAAACGACAACAGGCTCGCGAAGATACTGCTGAGCAGCAGGAGGCTCATCACCGTCGTCACTGCATTGCCCAGATATTTGGCGGACTGAATGAACCAGAAATCGCCTGGCTGTTTGGTCGCGACCGTGACCACATCGGCGAGGCCATACGCGCAGACGATGGTCCATGTAACGAAAGCGAAGAACACGAGAATCAGCATCACGGACACGTACGTAGCGCGCGGCACTGTCACCTTCGGATCGCGACATTCCTTGCCGTAGATCGCGGTCGCCTCGAAGCCGATGAACGAGGCAAACGCGAACATCACCGCAATGCCGAGGTGGCCGCTGAACACATGCTGCGGCGTGAACGGTGCGAGCGTGAGCCCGTTCGGTCCGCCGCCATGCACGACGATCGCGATGGCGAGCACCAGCAGAATGCCCAGTTCGAGGCACATCAGCACGCCGAGCAGGCGGCTATTCAGATCGATGCCACGAATGCCGGTGAATTGCACCACGGCGACGCAAATCAGCGAATACCCGTACCAGGGCAACGCGGTATGCAGGAGCGGCGAAAGGATCACCGTGCAGAAGAAACCAAACAGGCCGTACAGCGCGATCTGGATGAACGTGTACGACATCAGCGCGACGAGCGCGCCCGCCATGCCCAACGGCCGCCCAAGTCCGGCGGTAATGTACGCGTAGAAGGCGCCGGCCCGCACCACGTGCCGGCTCATCGACGCAAAGCCCACGCTGAAAATCAGCAGCACTACGCCGGCGATCACGAACGCGCCCGGAATGCCCGCGCCGTTGCCCAGACTGATCGCGGGCGGCACCGCGCCGAGCATGCCCGTCAGCGGCGCGGCCGCCGAAATCACCAGGAACACGATCTGCCATAAGCCCAGCGTATTGCCTTTCAATTCCACGGGGTTCTCCGCGTCGACCACTCCGGTCGGAGAATAGGGTTCACTCATCGCAGCCTCTGTTGTGTTGGCTAGTCTGGGACTCGCCTGAACCCTGCACTGCTGATCCAGACGCTCGCTTGACCGATCTCCAATGCTTCGGTGTGAGCGCATGGTAGGTAGCTAAAAAATAAAGCGACTTCGCGAACCGCGCCAAATTTTCGATAATTTGCGCCAATGCGGGGAAGCCCGAATACGGCCGTTTTGAGCGGATATTTAGGAGCCTGAACTATTCTCGCGCAATACTTTCGCGTTGAAAGAAAAGGCAAGCACGTCACGGGTTATTTTTCTTCCAGCTACGCGTGGCGCGCCACAGGACAGTGGCATCCGCATAGCCAACAGCGCGCGCAATCGCCGCATTGGTGAGTTCTTCCCGTTCGAGCAGGCCTTCGACGCTGCGCTGCCGCTCCTCTCGCACGATCTGCCGCACGGAAGTGCCCTCTTGCGCAAGGTGCCGCTGCAATGAGCGATGCGAGAGACCGAGATCCTTTGCAATGTCGGCGACGATCAGTTTTTCGCGCGCGAGCCGCCGCGTCACCAGATCGCGAACCTGCTCGGTAATGCTGTGCGGCATCGCATCCCGCGCGATCAGATCGGTGGCGTGGCGCTCCATCATGCGCGCCATTTGCGAGTCGGCGCTTTTGAGCGAAGCGTCGAGATCTTGCGGCCGCAGAATCAAGCCGTTGAAAGGCTGCTGAAAGCGCACCGGCACACGAAAGATACGCGCATACGGTTTGAGATCGACCGGCGCGGCATGTTCGAAATGCACTTCGACCGGATTCCACGCTGCGCCGCGCACGAGCCGGACCATGTGACACATGGTCGAGAGACTGTATTCTGCATCTTGCCGGCGCGGCCAGATTTGCGGACTGGCGATCTGGTAGGTCCAGATCGGCCATTCGTCATCGCGCAGCAGTTCGCAGGTCGTGGTGTTTTGCCACGACGCGAGCGCAAGCACGAACTTGCGCATGGCCGCGTTCAACGTGGGTGATGAGAGAAACACCAGACCTGCAGGCCCGAGTTCCGTCAATTGCACTTCACTGCCTAAACGCAGGCCGAGCGCGGATTCGCCGACGACCTCCGCGGCACGTTCGAACGCCGCGACATAACGCGTAAGCGGCAGGATTTCATACGGATTCGACAGGAGCTTGCGGCTCATACCGAACTCCTCCAGCAGCCCGTCGCATTGCGCGCCCGATGCGTCGAGTGCGCGCACAACCGGCCCCATGACCGCGGCGCGGATCATCGGGAAACTGCCGTTGAGCGTGACTTTTTTCATGCTGAGCGTCTCCTCTGCAGTCTGCGCTGATGGTGGCTCGAGTCATTCCTCCTGGCGCACTTTATCGTTCATTTGGCGCGATACGCAAGCGCGAAAATATTATTGGGTTCCTACGATTTGCCATCGACTCAGCGTTCGCCGCGCCTCGTTCACCTCGCGAGCACGCTGTCCGGTCCAGCAACTCCTTACGGGAATCTTATGAACACGAATGCCACGACAGCCGCCCACGCCCCCTTTCATCCGCTCGATCCGCTGAGCGGCGCAGAAATGCAGCTCGCGTGCGACCTCGTGAAAGCCGCCGAGAAACTCGACTCGCACGCACGTTTTCCGATGGTCGAATTGCGCGAGCCGCCGAAAGCCGAAGTGGTGGCATTCAAGACCGGTGAATATTTTTCGCGCACGGCCTTCGTGCTCGCGATCGATCGTACGAATGGCGCGACGATCGAATTCGAGGTGGACCTGAGAGAAAAGAAAATCGCCGCGCGCCGTGTGATGCCGTTCGGCGAGGCGCCGTACGGCCAGCCGCCCATCATGATCGACGACTTCATGAACGCGGAACAGATTGTCAAGAGCGATGAAGCCTGGCGCGTGGCTGTCATGAAACGCGGCCTCAGCGAAAAGGATCTGGAACGCGTTCAGGTCGACCCGTTCTCGGCGGGCTGTTTCGATCGCGAGAACGAAAACGGCCGGCGTCTCGTGCGTTGCGTGAGCTACTACCGCGAGACGTTGACGGATAACGGCTACGCGCATCCAATCGAAGGCGTGATGGCCGTGGTCGATCTGCTCGAAAAGAAAGTGATCGAACTGGTGGACGACGGCCGCATCATTCCGATTCCACGCGCCAAGCACAACTACGACACACCAAGTCTCGGCGAGCCGCGCAGCACGCTCAAACCGCTGTCGATCGATCAGCCCGACGGCCCGAGCTTCACGATCGACGGCTGGCATGTGAACTGGCAGAACTGGAATTTCCGCGTCGGCTTCACGCCGCGCGAAGGGCTGGTGCTGCATCAACTGTCATGGGACGACGGCAAGAGCACGCGCCCGATCATCTACCGTGCGAGCGTCACGGAAATGTGCGTGCCCTATTCCGACCCGACCACGAACCACTACTGGAAAAGTGCGTTCGACGCGGGTGAATACGGGCTGGGCAAACTGGCAAATCAGCTCGAACTCGGTTGCGATTGCCTCGGTACGATCCGCTATTTCGACATTCCGTCCGCGGACGATTTCGGCAACCCGTTCGTGATGAAGAACGCCGTCTGCATGCACGAAGAAGACTACGGCACGCTGTGGAAGCACTATGAATTCCGCACCGGCGTATTCGAAATGCGCCGCTCGCGACGCCTCGTGATCTCCTTCTTCGCCACGGTCGGCAATTACGATTACGGCTTCTACTGGTATCTGTACCAGGACGGCACGATTCAACTCGAATGCAAATTGACCGGCATTGTGCAAACGTCGGCCGTGGCCGATGGCGACACCTATCCGTGGGGCGGCATGATCACGGAGAACCTGGGCGGCCCGACGCACCAGCACTTCTTCAACGCTCGCATGCACATGATGGTGGACGGCGAGCGCAACACGGTGACCGAACACGAGTTCGTGCCGCGTCCCATGGGCGAGAACAATCCGTACGGCAATGTGTTCGATACGACGAAGCGCGTGTTGAAGACCGAAAGCGAAGCTGCCCGCAACGCGAATGGCAGCACAGGCCGTTACTGGAAGGTCAGCAACCCGAATGTGAAGAATGCCGTCGGCGCGAATCCGGGCTACAAACTGGTCGTGAACGACTCGCCGCTGATGCTGGCCGACGAGCGTTCGAAGGTGCGTCAACGCGGCGGCTTTGCCACGCGTCACGTGTGGGTTACGCCGTTCGATCCGGCTGAGCGCTATGCAAGCGGCGATTATCCGAATCAGCATTCGGGCGGCGACGGCCTGCCGCGTTATATCGAAGCGAACCGCAACATCGAGAACGAAGATGTCGTGCTGTGGCACAGCTTCGGCCACACGCATGTGTGCAAGCCCGAGGACTTCCCGGTGATGCCGGTGGAGTACGCCGGTTTCATGCTCAAGCCGAACAACTTCTTCTCGGCCAATCCGACGATGGACTTGCCGGCCGAGCGTGATCTGAACAGCGTCGAAGACGGCAAGTCCACGGATCATGGCTGCTGCAAGCACTGATCCGCTCAGGCCACGTGCGCGGCACGCCGCTTTGGTACGCATGCTGTGCGCGAGTGCGGCATGCGTGTGCCTCGCGGGCGGCAGTGCTGCGCTGGTGATGCAGGCCGGCCTCGGCCGCCATGCTACCGAGCTATGGATGAGCGCGCTGATGCTGGCGGCCATGATGAGTGTGCCGCTGTTGATGTCGCGCTCGTCGGGCCGACCCACGCTGCTGGCGCGCGCCGCGACGCTTATCGTGACGATCGGCGCAATGAATAGCGTGCCGTCGTATTTGAATGGTTCGGCGCATGGTATTGCGATTGCCGTGCTGATGATCGCGACGGGCGTTGGCATGTTGTTCAATGCGCTGCACGTCAACACCGAATCGCGTCACTACAGGGATCGCGGCATTAACCAAGATCCCGATTCGATCAAGGTAGCGACACCGTCAACTGCAACGGCTCTCCTCGCCTTGCTCGCAGGACTATCCAGCGGCAGTCTCGCCCGCTTCCAGCTCTTTGCAATCTGCGGCGTCAGCGGCGCACAACCGTTGTGGCAAATCTTGCTTTCGCTTGCAGCCGTCTGCGCGCTGGCATTGATCGCCGAACACTTGCGCGGCAATCGCATGTTGATGGCCTTGTACATCGCGCGCGCGACGCTGATCGGCTCGCTCGCGGCGAACGACAATCCCGCGCTCGCGCCACTCGCGGCAGCGGTCTTTCTGATTCTCGACTGCCTGACGATTCCGGCGCTCATGAACTTGCGCGGCAGATCGACGAGCTTATTGAGCGCCAGTTGCCCCGGCGTTGCGCATCACATCGGCATGGTGCTCGGCGCGGCGTTATCCACGACCCCCTACTTTTTCGGCGATGGATTCGTCTTGCTGTACGCATTGAGCGCGACGGCGAATGTAATCTGCGCCGCGTCGTTAGCAACGCGTTGGCGCACAAAGCAGCACGTCCACCCGCACCTGAACCCCTACCGCCGTCAGACGAACCCTTCCGGCTAGCGCCACGGCCACTCAACCCCAACGGAGACGAACCACCATGACCGAACACAAGCTAGCGGCCACATTGCCGCACACCATGTTCATCAACGGCGAAAAAACCGGCAGCGCCGCGGGTAAAACCTTTCCGGTCTTCAACCCAGCCACTGCTGAAGAAATCGCGCAGATCCCCGACGCATCCGAAGCGGATATCGATCACGCGGTCAGAACCTCGAAGGCAGCCTTCGAATCCGACGCGTGGCGCAGAATGCCGCCGGCCGTCCGCGAGGGTCTGCTGCTGAAACTCGCCGACCTCGTCGAGCGGCATAGCGACGAACTCGCCACGCTGGAAACGCTGAATCAGGGCAAGCTGATTGGTTTCTCGAAGATGCTGGAAGTGGCGGGCAGCGTGCAATGGTTGCGCTATATGGCCGGCTGGGCGACCAAGATCGAAGGCAGCACGTTCGATCTGTCGATTCCGTTCCCGCCGGGCACGCGCTACAACGCATCGACCAAACGCGTGCCCGCCGGCGTGGTGGCCGCGATCGTCCCGTGGAATTTTCCGCTGCTGATGGCGGTATGGAAAATTGCCCCGGCGCTGGCCTGCGGCTGCACCGTGGTGCTGAAACCCGCTGAAGAAACGCCGCTGACGGCCATCCGTCTCGCCGAACTCGCGCACGAAGCGGGTTTCCCTGCGGGCGTATTCAACGTGGTCACCGGCCGTGGTGAAACAGCCGGCGCTGCGCTCGTGCGGCATCCGCTGGTGAAGAAGGTCACGTTCACGGGTTCGACCGAAGTCGGGCGCATCATCGGCCGTCAATGCGCGGACGATCTGAAGCGCGCGTCGCTCGAACTGGGCGGCAAGAGCCCGGTGATCGTGCTCGACGACTGCGATCCGCGCAAGGCGATTGAAGGCGCGGCCGGCGCGATCTTCTTCAACCACGGCCAGGTTTGCACGGCGGGCTCGCGCCTGTATGTCGCGCGCTCCATCTATGACGAAGTCGTGCAAGGCATTGCCGCCGTCGCCGACGGTATCACGCTCGGCTCCGGTTTTGACGCCGCGACGCAGATGGGTCCGATGGTCTCCGCGCGGCATCGCGACAAAGTGGCCGGCATGATCGCGCAGGGCAAGGACGAAGGCGGCGAGATTGTGTCGCGCGATGCGCGCGTGGAGCGCGAGGGCTACTTCGTGCGTCCGACGGTGATCGCCAATCGCGCCTGCAAGCCGCTTGCCGTCGTCAAGGAAGAGGTGTTCGGCCCGGTGCTGGTCGCCATGCCCTATGACGATCTGGACGAAGTGCTGGCTCAGGCGAACGCCTCCGAGTACGGTCTCGGCGCGAGCGTCTGGACCAATCAGCTCGACAAGGCGCTGCGGCTCGTGGACGGCATCGAGGCCGGAACGGTGTGGGTCAACACGCACAACATGGTCGACCCGGCGATGCCGTTCGGCGGCTTCAAGGCGTCGGGCATAGGTCGTGAACACGGCAAGTCGATCATCGAGTCCTATACGGAAAGCAAGTCGGTCTGTATTGCTTATTGAAGCTGCAACGCCTGCGCGGCGCATTCATGGGCGGCGCGCCGCGCGGGCAAACCAGTAAAATGCCGGGACATCGCGCGTCTGCGCGCTCACTCCCGGTCGAACATCTTGAAACGCAAAATGCCCGCGCTGAATGCGCTGAAAGCCTTCGAAGTCGCCGGCCGCACGGGCAGCTTCACCCGCGCCGCGGAACTCCTCAACGTCACGCAAAGCGCGGTGAGCCGCCAGGTTCGGCAACTCGAGGCGCAATTGGGCGAGACGCTGCTGCAGCGTCACCATCATCATCTGGAACTGTCGGCTGCCGGCCGCGTTCTTCTGCAAGCACTGCAGCAATCCTTCGACCGTATCGAACTCACGGTTCGCGGCCTGCAGGAAAAGACCCATCGCAATCGCCTGCGCATTAATGCGCCACCCACCTTCACGAGCCGCTGGCTGATGCCGCGCCTTGGCCGCTTGCGTGATGCACATCCGCAACTCGAACTGAGTCTGTCGACGCGCGTCGACGACAACCTCGCGGAATCCGGCGTGCTCGATTGCGCGATCCGTTTCGGCAATGGCGAGTGGGAAGGTGTCGAAAACCGTCTGTTGATGAGCGAGCGCCATATCGCGGTGTGCTCGCCCGCCTTGCTCGCGCGCCAAGCAGGCAGCGCGGCAATCGATCTGAATCAGTTCACGCTGTTGCATGTGCTTGCGAGCGCCGATCAGCGCTACCTTACCTGGCAGCATTGGCTCAAGGCCGCGGGCATTGAAAACGTGGACACGCGCGGCGGTTATGAATTCGATCTGCTCGATCACGCGATTCGCGCGGCAATCGACGGGCTCGGCGTGACCATCGCCGACCGTCACATGATTGCGCGCGAACTGGCCGAGGGCCAACTCGTGCAAGTATTGAACGTGCACGTTGACGGGCATCAATCGTACTGGTTCGTGACGCGAGCCGAACAGGACGAACTGCCGCACGTCGCGTTGTTTCGCGACTGGTTGCAGCAGGAAATCTGGTTGAGCGGACGGGCGCTCGATGCGTCGGAATCGGCGCCTTTGAGCGACGCCGGTTGAAGCCGGTTGAAGCGCGCGTTACCGGATCACGCAGCCGCAGCCATCTCCGCGGTTACAGGCCGATACGCAACTTCGCTCGCGGCGTCTTCGAGAATCATGTCGGCGCCCTTCTCCGCCACCATCATGGTCGGTGCATTGATATTGCCCGACGTGATGTTCGGGAAGATCGACGCATCGACCACGCGCAAGCCCGCGATACCGTGCACGCGCAATCGCGCATCCACCACCGAGCTGCGCGGATCGTCGCCCATCGCGCACGAACCGCACAGGTGATAGATCGAGCCCGATTGCTCACGGAAGTACTGCAGAAAGCCCTCGCGCGTATTCACCTGCGGCCCCGGCGAGATTTCCTCGACCGTGATCGCCTTCAACGCCGGCGACGCCATCACCTTGCGCACCAGTTCGCACCCCTGGATCACTTCGTCGATGTCCTTCTCCGTGGTCAGCGCGTTGATGCGGATCTTCGCGGAGTCTTCGGCGCGATTCGATGCGATCTCGATCGAACCGCGGCTGGTCGGCCGGCACGGATTGAACGCCAGCAGAAAGCCCGAGTACGGTTCGGGTTCGAGATTCGCCTTGTTGCTCTTCGGAATGCGGTACGACAACGGATTGAAGTACAACTGCAGATTCGGCTGCGTTTGCAGATCATTGCCTTTGAAGAAGCCGCCCGACTGGTTCACGCTCATCGCGAGCGGTCCTTTGCGCGTCAGCAGATATTGCAGACCGAGCTTGAGCTTGCCGAGCAGCGGCCGCATTTCGTCGTTCAGCGTCTTCATATTCGCGCGATAGTAGAAGCTCACGCACAAATGGTCTTGCAGATTCTGGCCCACGGCGGGCAGTTCCTTGACCATCGCGATGCGATGCTTCGCCAGCAACGCGCTGTCGCCTACGCCGGAGAGTTGCAGCAGCTTCGGCGAATCGACCGCGCCCGCCGACAGAATTACTTCGCGCGTCGCCATGAATTGCCGCGTGGTGCCGTTCTGCATGACGCTCACGCCGATCGCGTGTTGCTTGCCGTCGAATAGAACGCGGCTTGCCAGCACGTCGCGCTCGACGGTGAGGTTCTTGCGCGAGAGCACCGGGTGCAGATACTCGAAGCTGCTCGACGAGCGCTGGCCGTTACGCGTATTCACATCGTAAATGCCGGCGCCTTCGAATTGCGCGCCGTTGAAGTCGTCGCTGCGTTGATAGCCGGCCTGATCACAGCCTTTCAGAAACACGTGGCAGATCGGATGCACCGCGTCTTTCATCGGCGAAATACGTATCGGTCCGTCGGCGCCGTGATAGTCCGTATTGCCGAGCGGATGCGATTCGAGCTTGCGGAAATACGGCAGCACGTCGCGAAATGCCCAACCTGTATTGCCGGCGGCGGCCCAATCGTCGAAATCATGCGGCTGGCCGCGCACATAAATCATCGCGTTGATCGAGCCCGAGCCGCCCTGCACCTTGCCGCGCGGACAATAGATCGGCCGGTTGTCGAGTTCCTTTTCCGGCTCGCTGTAGTACATCCAGTTGTAGGTTTCGTTGTAATACGTCTTGGTGAAACCCACCGGAATCTTGAACCAGAACGAGCTGTCCTTGCCGCCCGCTTCGAGCAGCAGTACCGAGTATTGGCCCGACGCCGACAGGCGATTAGCGAGAATGCAGCCCGCCGAACCCGCGCCGACGATGATGTAATCGTAGTTCATGCTCTATATCGCCAGACGGCGCTCAATCCATTGAAACGTAGTGGTGAAATCCGCCAGATGCAAGGCGCACTCAACCCTTGGCCGGCGCGAGATCTTTCACATCGGCCGGTTGCGCCGCCATTTGCAGATGCAAACGCTCGCCGGTGTACGGCGTATGCTGCCTGACGACTTCCATGTTCAGCTCGACGCCAAGGCCCGGTTCTTGCGACGGAATGATGTAGCCGTCTTCCCATTGAATCGGCTTCTTCAGCACGGCCGCATGAAAACCGTCCCACGTGCCGATGCTTTCCTGAATCAGGAAGTTCGGCGTGCACGTCGCGAGCTGGATGCTGGCCGCCGCGCCGATCGGCCCGTTGTACAGATGCGGCGCGATCTGCGCGTAGTACACCTCGGCCAGCGCCGCGACTTTCTTCGCTTCGAGCAGGCCGCCCACGCGCGCCACGTTCAGTTGCAGAATCGACGCGGCGCCGGCTTCGAGCAGCTTGAAGAATTCGTACTTGGTGGTCAGGCGCTCGCCAGCCGCGATCGGAATGCTGGTGTGCTGCGCGACCTTCGCCATCGCGCCTTCCTGGCCCGGAGGAACCGGCTCTTCGAACCACAGCGGATCGTATTTTTCGAGCCGTTTCGCGAGCCGGATCGCCGACGAAGGCACCATCTGCCCATGTGTGCCGAACAGCAGATCCGCCTTGCTGCCCACTGCTTCACGTACACGGCGGCAGAAGGTTTCGCAACGGTCCAGCACTTCCATCGACAGTTGATGGCCCGAGTACGCCGTGTACGGTCCGGCCGGATCGAACTTCACGGCCGTGAAGCCGCGCTTGACGTTTTCAAGCGCGCATTCGGCCGCCAGATCGGGATCGTCGTAGTCGTACTCGCCGCGGCTGTTCTTCGGATACAGATACGTGTACGAACGCAGGCGCCGATTCACCATGCCGCCCAGCAACTCATACACCGGCTTGTTAGCCGCCTTGCCGATAATGTCCCAGCACGCCATTTCCAAACCGCTGACCACGCCCATCATCGTCAGATCGGGGCGTTGCGTGAAACCGCTCGAATACGCTTCGCGCCAGAGCCGCTCGATGTGATGCGGGTCTTTGTCGAGCAGATAGCGGCCGAATACGTCGTCGATGATGTGGGTCATCGCTTTCGGATGGAAGGTCGCCGAATAGATTTCGCCGACGCCTTCAATCCCGCAATCGGTCTTGAGCTTGACGAAGATCCAGTACATGCCGCCCACGTGCGGCGGCGGTACGGCGACGATATGCGTTTCGAGCGAGACGACTTTCATTTACGCAACCTCTTTTCTATTGAGCATGTTTCTCAGCGCAAGCCCGGCAAAGCCGCCGAGCGCCGCCATGACGGCCACATAGCCGAAGTAGAGCTGGTAGCCGAAGACGCCCGGGAACGTCTGCGTCAGATAACCGTTGATGAGCGGCAGGAACACGTCCGGCGAATAACCGAGCACCGAGATCAGGCCGATCGCGAGGCCCATCGTGGCAGCCGGAATATTGCAGCGGTCCAGCAGCGACCAGTACAGGCCGCGAATCGCGTAAGTCAGAATGCCGATGAACAGCACGAGGAACACCAGCAACACGTGGCTTGAAATACGCGGCGCCGCCATCAGGCCCAAGAGCGACAGCGCGGCGAGAAAGAGCGCGATCACCAGCACCGACACCTTCGAATAGCGATCGCCGAGAAAGCCGCCGCCGATGCCGCCGATCGGGCGCATCCACAACTTGAGCGTGGTGATCGTGCCGGCCATCACGACCGTGAGGCCGATTTCGCCTTCATGCAGATAGGCGGAGAAACTGTAGGTCGCCCAGAACACCTGGTAGCCGCAGAACACAATGGCGGCAACCAGCCACAGTTCGGGAATCTTCGCGAGCGTCTTCAGATCGGTCAGTACGTTGTTGCGTTGACGCGCGGCGCGATTGGCGGCCGCGTCTTCAGTGCCTTGCGGGTCCTTGACGAGCGCAAGCACTACGCCGAGCGCGATGCAAAGAAACGCGTACATGTAGACCACCAGCTTGAAACCGGCCGCGACCGGTTCGCCCTTGGTCTGCGTCACCCATGCGAACAGCGTGATCGCGATGGTCGCGAGCATGGCTTCGATCAGGCCGCGTCCGCCGTCGAGCAAGCCGAAGAAACGGCCCTGCTCATGCGCGCCGGCAATCATCGTCACGCGTTTGATGACGGCGGCCCAGAACGTCAAACCGGTCGACAAACCCCAGCCGCCGAAGATCATCATCAGCATCGGGAAAGAAGGCGCGGTCGAATACCATAGCCCGAGCACGCCGGTGGCGATCAGAGAAAAACAGATCAGCAAACGCGGCGCGATACGGTCCGCGAGCCAGCCGCTCGGCAGATAGCTCAACAGAAAGATCGTGCCCAGCGACGAATACAGGTAGCCGAGCTGGCTGTCGGTGATGTGGAACACTTCGAGCATCGTCGGCTGGTACACCTGCCGCAGATACAGAATCGGATAGATCGCGCCGGCTGCGATCACCAGCAGGACGAGCTGGATATAACGCTGCGTCTTGCTGTTTTGCAGGGCGGCCTCTTCGTCGCGTAACGCGAGCGAAGCATCGGTTCGAACGGGTTGGGATGACACGTGAGCGCTCCTCAGAGACACAGCGCCGGCCCATCGGGCCGCCCGGTCTCCAATATGTTTTGTTATGGACTGGCAGCAGAATCGCTGCGTTTTTCAGATTGCAAGGAAGACACGCGCAATCGATTTTGACGTGCGACGCGTGCCGGTTCAGCTTCAGTACTTCATGACCACCAGACGGGTCTGGGTGAATTCGAGCATGCCGTGCTTGCCGTCGTCGCCGCCGAGGCCCGAACGTTTCCAGCCGGCGTGAAAGCCCTGATACGGATCGGCGGGCGTACGGTTCACGTACAGTTCACCGGCTTCGATGCCGTTGGCGACCTTCATCGCGCCGCGATAGTTCTCCGTATACAGCACCGACGAGAGGCCGAATTGATGATCGTTGGCCATCTCCAGCGCTTCGTCGAGCGTGCGGTATTTGACGACCGGCATGACCGGACCGAAGGTTTCTTCCTGAATGATTTCCATGTCCTGACGGCAATTCGACAGCAACGTGGCGGGATAGAAGAAGCCTTTGCCTTGACCTGGTGTGGGCAGCTTGCCGCCGGTTTCGAGCGTGGCGCCCGCTGCGACCGCGCGTTCCACCATCGCGTGAATCGATTGGCGCGACGCCTCGTTGACGAGCGGACCCATTAGCGAAGGCTGTTCGCTGCGATCGCCGCTTTCCACTGCGCTCATGTGCTTTTTCAGCAGCGCGACGAAGCGGTCATGCACGCTTTCCTGCACGTAGACGCGTTCGATCGCCGTGCACAACTGGCCGCAATGCGTCGTCTTGGACGCGACCAGATCGCGCGCGGCTTTCTCGAGATCGGCATCGGCCTCGATGATCGCGGGCGTCTTGCCGCCCAGTTCGAGCGACGGCTTGGCGATGTTCGCCTTGCAATAGTCGAGCACCTTGCGGCCCGCGCCGACGCTGCCCGTCAGTGTGATCATGCCGACCTTGGGATGCGTGCAAAGTACCTCGGCCGTGGCATGGTTCATCGCGAGAATGTTCACGACGCCCGCAGGCAAGCCGGCCTTCTCTACTGCCTTGGCAATTTCGAACGCGGAAGTCGGCGTGTTGTTGCTCGGGCGCACGACGACGGTGTTGCCGGCGATCAGCGCCGGCGCCACTTTGCGCATGAACGTGTAGACGGGATAGTTGAACGGGATCAGACACGCGACCACGCCGATCGGCTCGCGATGCAACACGAGGTTTTCGTCGGGTGCATCGCTCGGAATCACTTCGCCTTCGATGCGGCGCGCCCACTCTGCGTGATAGCGCGTGATCTGGCTGGCGTAGATCGCCTCGTTGGTGGCGTCGGCCACGCTTTTGCCCGACTCCAGCGCGAGCGCCGCGCCGATGGCGGGCGCGCATTCGGTCAGCGCATCGGCGAGCTTGTGCAGATAGACCGCGCGCTCGGCCTGCGGCAGCTTGCGCCAGCCCTTTTGCGCGACGGCGGCGGCATCGACAGCGGCAATGACTTCGGCCTGAGTCGCGCCCGTGACATGGGCGATCACGGCCTCGGTGGCCGGATTGCAAACGGCGATGAGCTCGCGGCTAGCGGTGTCGGCCGCCGGTTCGATGAACCGGCCGTTAGCAAAATTCCGATCGAGTCGCATGGTCGTCTCCTGAAAAGCGTGGTGCGAAAAACGCATTGCCCTCGGCTATGGTCTTCATGCCAAAGGTGCATGAACGGAATTTTTCTCTGGGTCACTGCTCGCCACAAGCGAATAATTCGCGGGATAAACATTCGAAAAAATCACGTTTATCCAGGGATGTGCCTCATTCGCGATCCGCATCCCGAATAGCAGAATCCGGGCTTTGCCAAAAAGCAGCGGGCTGCAGATGCGTTCGGAATCGACCGGCGCGTTCGGTCCGCTCACTACCAAGGTCTGGAGCTCATGATGAAAAAGAACCGCATTGCTGCCGCCGCATTCACCGCACTCGCCTCGCTGGCGGCGTCGCCGGCCTTCGCTCAAAGCAGCGTCACGCTGTACGGCGTGCTCGACGAAGGCATCGACTACACCAACAACGCGGGGCACGGCGCGGTCTGGGAAATGGCGAGCGGCTATGCGCAAGGCAGCCGCTGGGGCATGAAGGGTTCGGAGGATCTGGGCGGCGGTCTGAAGGCCGTGTTTCAACTCGAAAACGGCTTCGACGTGAGTTCGGGACGGCTCGGCCAGGGTGGCCGCATGTTCGGCCGCCAGGCGTATGTGGGTCTGAGCGACGGCCGCTTCGGCACGGTCACGCTAGGCCGCCAGTATGATTCCGTGGTCGATTATCTCGCGCAGACCACGGCCAACGGCAACTGGGCCGGCTACCTGTTCGCGCATCCGTATGACAACGACAACACCGACAACTCGTTCCGCCTCGGCAACAGCGTGAAATACGCGAGCCCGGAAATGGCGGGCTTCCAGTTCGGCGGCGCTTACGCTTTCAGTAACGACACCAACTTCGCGAACAACCGCGCGTATAGCTTCGGCGGGCAGTATGCGAATGGCGGCCTGCTGATCGCCGCGGCGTATATGCAGGCGGACAACCCTGGCGTGGGCTCGACAGGCGCGATTACCGCGAACGACGCGAGTTTTATCGCGGGACGTATGCGCGTGTACGGCGGCGGCATCAACTACACGTTCGGCTCGGCGACGGCTGGTTTTGCCTACACCAACTCGAACTACAAGAATCCGACGGGCAACGGCTATATCGGTATTCCGCTGGCCGCGCCGGGTGTGACGTTGAATACGCTGAAGTACCAGAACTTCGAGCTGAACGGCAAATACCAGTTCACGCCGGCGTTTTTCGTGGGCGCCCAGTACGTGTACACGATGGAAAACTACGATGCGTCGTCAGGCAGCGTGAAGCCGAAGATTCACTCGGTGGGTTTGATGGCGGATTACGACCTGTCGCGGCGCATCGACGTGTATGTGCAGGGCGAGTATCAGAAGGTCGCGGGCGATTCGACTCACTCGATTCTCGACGACGCGTTTATTCCCGGTGTGCAGGCGCCGTCTTCGACGGGCACGCAGGTCGCTGTGCGGGTTGCGCTGCGGCATAAGTTTTAAACAGTGGAGGCTGGCGCGCGTGGATTGTTGCAGTCGTGCCGGCCTCGCCACAATGCCCAAATGGACTGGCCGGTTAACATGCAAGTCATTGCCTGCATGTTTTTTCACGGCGATTTCTCTTGGATCGACAGCTCGCCGTACCTCTACTTCTCTTCCTGTTCCCGACTTTTGAACAGCCGCGCGCTCGACAGAATGGCCAGCGCGATCGCCACGCTGAGAATCGCCGTCGCCTCGCGCCCGAGCCCCGCCGCCACGCCGACGCCCGCAGTGAGCCACAAGCCTGCCGCCGTCGTCAGACCGCGCACCTCGCGCTCGGCACTGAGCTTGATGATGGCGCCCGCGCCCAGAAAACCAATCCCGGACACGAGTCCCTGCAAGACCCGGCTCATGTTGTCCTGCGAGAAACCGGCCTGTAGCGGCACTACTACGAACAGCGCCGCACCGACCGACACCATCATGTGCGTGCGCATGCCGGCGTCACGACGCGACATCTCACGCTCGAAACCGAGTATGCCGCCGAGTATCAACGCCAGCCCGAGGCGCATGAGAACCTGAGTGACGTCGGCCGCGCTGCCGAGATCGGAGAACTCTCCCCGGGCGGTTGCCCACACCGCGTGCCACCAGTTGTCCATTACATTTGCCCGACGTTCCGAAAACGCCAAGCATACGACAATAACGCCGCACTGCGTGCTTCATCCCGCCGATGTTTTCTGAACGAACGCGCTCACAACGGCCTCGAGTTCCTTCGTGATCGACGTCATCACACCGGCCACCACAGCGAACTCGCGGCCGGTCACATGCGCGCGGCTCGCCACGATCTGGCCGTTGAACGAGACGATGTGCGCTTCTTTCGCGATGGCCTTGATCCGCTCGATCAACTGCTGCTGCTCCTTCTTCTGCAATCGCGCTATGCGCCGGCTTTCCTGTTCATAGACAGCCGTGACGCCGTGCAGATGCGTGAGCAACGGATCGACGGATTCGACCAGGGCCTTGAGTGCATCGCCCGCGCGCGGCGAAGCGCGCCCGATCGCCTCCAATGCGGCCGAAGCCAGCGCGATAAATTCCGAGATTTTCCCGGCGACATTTTCGCGGCCATGAAATGCTTCGCGCAACGCTGGCGAAAACAGGCCGGGCAAGCCATCGCGGCCTTGAATCAGCGCCGTATGACTGTCGGTGAATGTGTTCAGCGTGTCGCGTGCGATCGTCAGCGCGCCGTCGAACTGTTGAAGCGCCAACATCGCTTTCAACACGATGCGCTGCGAAAGCATGCGCTGACGCCCCGCCATATTGATCAACGAACTCAACACCTCGCTGGAGACGTCCGCGTCGGACGGCGGTGCGTGAACCCGTTCTGTCGTGATGCTCATCGTGACTTCTTATGATTATTGATCGGCCCCGTCGCACGATCCGCACCGCCACGTCAGCGTGGCAGCCGGATCGCCCGCGTTACTGCGTTACTGCGGTATTGCTTTACTGCATCGCTCTATTACTCCGTTGCGTGCGCGTGCATCACACCGGTGTGCATCGACCACGCCATCCACGGACGGCGCAGCGCGACGATTGCGACGAACGCGCAGGCCGCCAGTGCGCCGAACGTCGCGAAGCCCATTTGATAGCTGCCCGTGCTTTCCTTTGCGATACCCATCACGACAGGCAGATAAAATCCGCCGATGCCGCCCGCGGCGCCGACGATGCCCGACATCAGACCCGTGCGGCCGGCCCAGCGATGCGGCACCAACTGGAAGGTCGCGCCGTTGCCGAGACCGAAGGCCACATACAGGCACAACAGCAGCGCGATGCCACCGGCCATTGCCGGCATGGCCGCAGCGAACACGAAGTCGCACAGCGAGATGACCGCGAGCAGGAAGGTCAGCGCACGTACGCCGGACACCTTGTCGGCAATCAGGCCGCCGAGCGGGCGCACCATCGCGCCGGTCGCGGCGAGCAGCGCCATGAAGAGGCCCGCGTCGATCTTCGAGAGTTGATAGAGATTGGTCAGCAGCAGCGTGACATAAGAAGACATACCCACGAAACCGCCGAACGTAATGCTGTAGACCAGCATGATCGCCCACGTGTCACGCTCGGCAAGCACCGCGCGATAACGTTTCGGCAGCACCGCGATCGCCAGCAGAGCGCCGATCACCGGCAACAGCAGCACCCCCGTTTTGCCGGAGCCGAACATGCCGGCTTCGACGAGCAGCACCAGCACGATCAAGCCGACCAGCGTCACCGCAAAGCTGCCGAATGCGCGCAGCACGCTGCCCGTTTTCACGCCGGAGTCGTTGGCCCAGAAATACAGCGTGATCGCGGCGATCGCGAGCAAAGGCAGAGCGCCGCCGGCGGCCATCTGCCAGCCGTAGTGTGTCGCCAGTTGCGGGAACAGAAAGCCGTCGAGCACCGCGCCGATATTGCCGGCCGCGGCAAGGCCCAACACGAGGCCCTGCACCTTCGGCGGATAGTTGCTGCCCGCCATCGGCAACGCTACCGCGAAACTCGCACCGCCCACGCCGAGGAACACGCCGAGCACCAGCAGCACCGTGTACGACGGCACGGACGGCATAAGCGGCAACACGATGGTCGGCACCGCCGACAACAGCACGCCCATCAGCGCAATGCGCTTGCCGTGCGCGGATTGATACAGGTTACCGAGCGTCACGCGCAGAATCGCAGCCGACAGCACCGGCACCGCGACCAGCAAACCCTGTTGCGCGGGTGTCATCGCGATGCTCTTGCTGATGAACGGTGCGAGCGGTCCATACAGGACCCACACGGTAAAGCCCGTGTCGAAATAGAGGAAACACGCCACCAGCGCGCGCCAGTCCCCACTCTTTAGGGAGCTCATCACGTTTTTCATCAGATATCCTCACAAAACTGATTTTCGACTATCCAGCAGATCGCGCTACGCGCCACGCACCGGAATGATCACGATATTGATAACCGGCATAAACATGCAACCTCCATGCCATGCGGACTCTTCTTTTGAAGCTGTACTGCGTACTCTTTGAAACCTTGAAATCGTGAGCGCGCTCGTGGCGCTGAAAACCGCGCGATGATCAATAAACGTCGCGTGCGTAGCGCTTTTCCTGCGCGAGACGGTTCACGTATTCGAGGGCTTTTTCGTCGCTCATGCCTCCGTGACGAGCCACCACTTCCTTGAGCGCCGCGTCGACATCCTTCGCCATCCGGTTGGCGTCGCCGCATACGTAGAAATGCGCACCGTCTTCGAGCCACGACCACAGTTGCGCACCCTGTTCGCGCATGCGGTCCTGCACATAGACCTTGTCTGCCTGGTCGCGCGAGAAGGCGACGTCAAGCCGCGTCAGCACACCGGTGTCGCGCATCGATTCGAGTTCGTCGCGATAGTAGAAATCCGAAGCGGCGTGCTGCTCGCCGAAGAAGAGCCAGTTGCGTCCCCTATCGCCGCGCGCACGCCGTTCGTGCAGAAAGCCGCGAAACGGTGCAACACCGGTGCCGGGGCCGACCATGATCATCGGCGTATCGGAACCGTGAGGAGGACGAAAGTGCGCGGACTTCTGCACGAACACGGGCACGTTGACATCGCCTGCGCGGTCGGCGAGAAACGTCGACGACACGCCTTTGCGATGACGGCGGCCATTGCTGTAGCGCACCGCGGCAACGGTCAGATGAACTTCGCCCGCATGTGCTTTCGGGCTCGATGCAATCGAATAGAGACGCGGCTGCAGACGCTTGAGCATGCCGGTCAATTCGGCGGCCGTGAGGTTCACCGGAAATTCGTGCAGCACGTCGGCGATCTGCTGGCCCCACAACCACTGCTTGAGGTCGGCCTTGCGCTCGGGCGACAGCAGATCGCGCAGCGCGCCGTTATCGCTGCGCGCGGCGACGAACGCGAGAAGATCGGGGCTCGGCCGCGCGATCTCGTAATGCTTGCCAAGTGCATCGGCAAGACGCATTTCGCCTACGCCCGCCACGTTCACCGCGGCATCCGCGCTCACGCCGCTCAACGCGATCAATTCGTCGACCAGTTCCGGGCAGTTGCTGGGCCAGACGCCGAGCGCATCACCTGCTTCGTATTCGAGTCCTGAGTCGCCGGTACTCAGCGAAAAGTAGCGCGTGTCTTTCGCCGCGCCCTGCTTGTTCAGGCGCAGATTGCTGACGAGCCGCGACGCGGCCGGCCGCGTTTTGGTCGCCACCGTGCCCGGCACCACCGCGTTGATCATGCCGCCCGGCGGCACAGCGTACAGCGCGGCATCCTCTTCCTTGATGCGCACGATGACGCTTTCGAGCCACGCATCCGCGCTTTCCTGATACTCGCTATCGCAATCGACGCGCTCCATCAGGCGCAAGGCCCCGTGTCCGGCGAGCCGCTCATCGAGGCGGCGGCCGTGGCCGCAGAACTGGTCGTAATTGCGATCGCCGAGCGCCAGCACCGCGAAGCGCACACCGTCGAGCCGCGGCGCGCCCTCGGCGTTCAACTGCGTCCACAAACTTTGCGCGTTGTCGGGCGGATCGCCGTCGCCGAAGGTGCTCGTCATCAGCAGTACGTATTGGGCTTTGACGAGAGTCGACGCCTGACAATCCGCCATACACGACGTGCGGATTTCAAAACCCGACTCCATTAAACGCGTGGCGTAGCCTTCGGTCAGCGACTCGGTGTTGCCGGTTTGCGAGGCCCACAACAGCGTGACCTTCGGCCGTGCGCGTACGATCCGCACGCCGGACGACGCGGGCGATGTTTCCGCATTCGTTGCGCCGTGCGGCGTTGTCAACGCAGCAGCCGGAGTGGTCGCAGCGCGGCTATAAAGACCGGCCAACAAACCGTCGACGTAAAGGCGGTTCGTCGCATCGAACGGCGCGCTTGCCGGCAGAACCGGCACGCGGTCGATACCTTGCGCTTCCGCCGAACGCAGTCCATTCACGAAGCCGGCCAGGTAGACGCGCTCCAAATCGGTAAGTGAAGGCGCGGGTGTCGGCGGCAACTGCAACAGGCTGCTGAGTGCATCGATACGGGGCATATCCAGATCCTCGGCGCTTGCCGATATGGTGTTGGCCAGCGCCGCGCTCGCAGCGACTGCAACGGCTCCATCAGCCAGCGATACATCGTCGTCATTCAGGAAAGGCTCGACGCGCCCGGCCGGCACCGGGCTCAACGCCACAGCGCAAAACTTGAGTTCGGGCTGCTGCGAGACCGGGTCGATGGCGTCGCTCGTCACGGCGTTGATGCAAAGATCGTCGCCGAAAACGTCGTTCCAGTGCATCGGCGCAAAGCACTGCCCCGCGTTCACACGCCCGGTCACGACAGCCGGCAACACCGCGCGGCCGCGGCGCGACCGAATCTCCACCGGATCTTTAGCCTTGATGCCGAGCGTGGCGGCATCTTCGGGATGAATCTCGACGAACGGGCCGGGGTTCAGCTTGTTTAACATCGCGACCTTGCCGGTCTTGGTCATCGTGTGCCATTGATGCTGCAAGCGGCCCGTATTCAGCACGATCGGAAACTCACGGTCCGGCAGTTCAGCCGGCGCCGCGTAGGCGCGCGCGAAGAACATCGCCTTGCCGCTCGCCGTCGGAAACACGAGCCGCGGACGGCTACCGTCGGGCCGCTCTTTGAGCGTTTGACTCACGCCGTCGTTGAGGTAGCGCACCGGATTGCGATCGGCGGAATCATCCGGTGCAAGCGGCCATTGCAACGGCGTTTCCCTCAGACGGCGATAGCTTGCGCCGCGCAGGTCGTAACCGGTTTTCGGATTCGATGCGCGAGTGATTTCCGCGAAGACTTCCTCGGCGCTCGCGTAAGTGAAGGCATCGGCGAAACCCATTTCACACGCAACACGCGCGATGATCTGCCAGTCCGGCAACGCGGCGCCCGGCGGCTCAATGCCCTTCTGCATCAGCGTGAGATTGCGCTCGGAGTTGATCATCACGCCTTCGGCTTCGGCCCACAGCGCGCCGGGCAACAGCACGTCGGCGTAGCGGTTGGTCTCGGTGTCGAGGAACGCGTCCTGCGCGATCACGAGTTGCGCCGCGCTCAATCCGTCGATCACGTTCTGACGATTCGCCACGCTCGCCACCGGATTCGTGCAGATGATCCAGCACGCCTTGATCTCGCCCGCCGCCATGCGCGTGAACATATCGATCGTGCCGTTGCCGACTTGCGGCTTGAGCGAGTCCTTCGGAATGCCCCACAGGTCTTCGATAAACGCACGGTCTTCTTCCACCAGTACCGAGCGTTGACCCGGCAGGCCCGGCCCCATGTAACCCATCTCGCGGCCGCCCATCGCATTGGGCTGGCCCGTCAGCGAAAACGGGCCGCTGCCGCGCCGGCAAATCTTGCCCGTCGCCAGATGCAGGTTGCAGATCGCGTTGGTGTGCCATGTGCCGTGCGTGCTCTGATTCAGGCCCATGGTCCAGCAGCTGATCCACTCTTTGGCGGTGCCGATCATCCGCGCGGCCTGGCGGATATCTTCGACTGCGAGTCCGGTGATTTGCGCGACGTTTTCCGGTGTGTAGTCGGCGAGAAACGCGGGCATGGCGTCCCAGCCTTCGGTGGCGTCGGCGATGAAAGCGGCATCCGTATGGCCGTTTTCGTGCAGCAGATGCAGCAGGCCGTTGAGCAACGCGAGATCGGTGCCCGGCTTGATCTGCATGAAGAGATCGGCCTTCTCCGCCGTCGTATTGCGGCGCGGATCGACAACGATCAGTTTGGCGCCGGCCTTCACGCGATCCATCATGCGAAGGAACAGAATCGGGTGACAGTCGGCCATATTTGCGCCAATCACGAAGAACAGGTCGGCGTGATCGATGTCCTCGTACGATCCCGGCGGACCGTCCGCGCCGAGCGACAGTTTGTAGCCGCTGCCCGCGCTCGCCATGCACAGGCGCGAATTCGATTCGATGTTGCTGGTGCCGACAAAACCCTTGGCGAGTTTGTTGACGAGGTACTGCGCCTCGATCGACATCTGCCCGGAGACGTAGAACGACAGCGCGTCGGGCCCATGTTCATCGAGCAGGCCGCGCAAGCGCGCCGCCGTGGTGCTGATCGCCTGCGCCATCGGCAGCGGCGCCGGGTCCTGGCCGCGCGCGTGACGCACGAACGCGTCTTCGAGACGTCCCGACTTGCGCAACGCGACGTGCGCCGACTGACCCTTCGTGCACAGCCGTCCAAAATTGGCCGGATGCTCCTTGTCGCCGGAGATTTTCACGACCTGGCCGTCCTCGACGTGCAGGACCATACCGCAGCCAACGCCGCAGTAGGGGCACACGGTTTTTACGTTAGTGGAGGACATGGCGAGCGACGTCGTTAAGAAAAAATTTAGCGGTTCAAACCGCGACCCACACCTGGCCGTTTTCCACCCGCGCGGCAAACGCGCTGACGGAATGCGCCGGTGTTTCGAGGCACTCCCCGGTGCGCAGGTCGAAGTGATGCTTGTAGATCGGCGAAGCGACCACGATGCGTTCGCCGAGGCTGCCGATCAATCCGCGCGAGAGCACCGCGGCCTGCGAGCCCGGATCGAAGTTTTCGATCGCGTACACGATCGGGTCTGCATCACCGTTGTTCACGTGAAAAACCGCGACCTGTTCGCCGTTGACGAGCGCGCAAACACCCGTGTTCGGCACGATGTCGTCGAGCGGGCAAACTGGCGTCCAGGAGCGTGGCAGGCGATCGTTGTTCATGACGGAAATCCTCGGTAAATGGTGCGGTTCAATCAAACGGTTTCGACGACAACGGGAATCGCCGCGAGCTTCGAGCGCCGCTCGGCGGGTGTGGCCGGCCGGATCTGGCCGCGTTCCTCCACGAACGCAACGTTGCTGTCCGACTCGCCGCTGTTGACGAAATGACGGAAGCGCTTGCGCGTTTCGGGATCGGTGACGGCCTTTTTCCATTCGCACTCGTAGGTGTCGACCACGTGCTGCATTTCCGACTCGAGTTCGTCGGCCACACCCAGGTGGTCGTTGACGACCACGTCGATCAGATAATCCAGGCCGCCTTCGAGGTTCTCGCGCCACACGCTGGTGCGTTGCAGGCGGTCTGCGGTGCGCACGTAGAACATCAGGAAACGGTCGATGTAGCGCACCAGCGTTTCCTTATCGAGGTCCGACGCGAGCAGTTCGGCGTGGCGCGGCTTCATGCCGCCATTGCCGCACACATAGAGATTCCAGCCCTTCTCGGTCGCGATGATGCCGACGTCCTTGCCTTGCGCTTCCGCGCATTCGCGAGTGCAGCCCGACACGCCGAACTTGATCTTGTGCGGCGTGCGCAGGCCCTTGTAGCGGTTCTCGATCTCCACCGCGAGGCCCACCGAATCGCCGACGCCGTAGCGGCACCACGTCGAACCGACACACGATTTCACCGTGCGCAGCGACTTGCCGTACGCGTGGCCCGATTCGAAACCAGCGGCGATCAGCTCTTCCCAGATGAGCGGCAATTGCTCGACGCGCGCGCCGAACAGATCGACACGCTGGCCGCCGGTGATCTTCGTATAGAGGCCGTATTTTTTGGCGACCTGGCCGACCGCGATCAAACCATCGGGGGTGACTTCGCCGCCCGCCATGCGCGGCACGACCGAATAGGTGCCGTCGCGCTGAATGTTGGCGAGGTAATAGTCGTTGGTGTCCTGCAGCGAGGCGTGCTCTTTCTTCAACACGAACTCGTTCCAGCACGACGCGAGCACGCTCGCCACCACCGGCTTGCAGATATCGCAGCCAAGGCCGTGGCCGTGCTTCGCGAGCAGTTCGCCGAAGCTGCGCACGCCTTCCACACGCACGATGTGATACAGCTCCTGGCGCGAATACGCGAAGTGTTCGCAGACGTGGTTGTTGACCGCGAGTCCCTGCTTCTTCATCTCGGCCTTCATCACTTGCGTGACGAGCGGCACGCAACCGCCGCATGACGTGCCGGCGGTCGTCGCGCACTTCAAAGCGCCGATGTCGGTCGCGCCTGCGCAAACGGCGGCGCACAACTCGCCCTTCGAGACGTTGTTGCACGAACAGATTTGCGCGGAAGCGGGCAAGGAATCGACTCCGAGCGCGGGCTTCGCATTGCCGTCGGCCGCCGGCAGGATCAGGAATTCAGGCGATGCAGGCAGTTCGATGCGGTTCAACATCATCTGCAGCAGCGTGCCGTATTCGGCGGCGTCGCCCACCATCACGCCGCCCAGCAGATATTTGCCGCACTCGGACACCACCAGCTTCTTGTAGACCTGCTTGCGCTCGTCGCTGAACTGGTACGCGCGGCTGCCCGGCGTGTTGCCGTGCGCGTCGCCGATGCTCGCCACATCCACGCCCATCAGCTTGAGCTTGGTGCTCATGTCGGCGCCGGCGAATTCCGCCGTGTCGCCCAGCAATTGCTTCGCCACCGCGCGAGCCATGTCGTAACCCGGCGCCACGAGGCCGAACAGTTGGCCATTCCACAGCGCGCATTCGCCGATCGCGTAGATGTGCGGATCGCTCGTGCGGCACGCGTTGTCGATCACGATGCCGCCACGCGGGCCGAGCGTCAGGCCGCTCGCACGCGCGAGATCGTCACGCGGACGAATGCCCGCAGAGAATACGATCATGTCGGTGTCGAGATGGCTGCCGTCGGCGAATTGCATGCGGTGCGTGCCCGCTTCGCCGTCGACGATCGCCGTGGTGTTCTTCTGCATATGCACCGTCACGCCGAGTTCTTCGATCTTGCCGCGCAACACACGGCCGCCGCCGTCGTCCACCTGCACGGCCATCAAACGCGGCGCGAATTCGACCACGTGCGTTTGCAGACCCATGTCGCGCAGCGCCTTCGCGCATTCGAGGCCGAGCAGTCCGCCGCCCACCACCGTGCCCGTCTTCGAGCGCGCGCCGCATTCGCGCATCGCTTCGAGGTCGTCGATAGTTCGGTACACGAAGCAATCGGCGCGTTCACGGCCTTGCACCGGCGGCACGAACGGATAGGAGCCGGTGGCGAAAACCAGCTTGTCATAAGGTAATGTTTCGCCTGTCGATACCGTCACGGTGCGCGCATCGCGATCGATCGCCACGGCCTTCGCATTCAGTTTGAGTAACACGTTCTGACGTTCGAAGAAGCCGGGCTCGACCAGCGACAGATCGTCCGCCGTCTTGCCCGCGAAAAACTCCGACAGGTGCACACGGTCGTAGGCCGGCCGCGATTCCTCGCACAGCACCGTGATGTCGAGTCCGTGCGCGGCGTCTTGTGCGAGGCACTCGACCAGTTTGTGACCGACCATCCCGTGACCGATAACGATGATTTTCATGAGCGCGGTTTCCTCAATGTGCTGGTTGCGAGCGACGCCGTATGGCATGTGGCGAAAACGACTCTGGAAATAAAAACGGCGTCCCGCGAACCCAGTCGATGACTGAATTCGGGGGACGCCGTTGTCCTGATCTGTCCTGCAGCGAGTACTTTGTGTTGCACTCGCGCCGGATCCACGTTGATCCGATGGCAAGGCTTAATGCAAGGCCTATGCCAGTTGCGCGAAATGTCCGTGACGAGGCCGTGGCGCGGTGGTTTGCGGCGAATCGCACGCGTGTGCGGCAAACCGCGCGCACGACGCGTTTTGATGCAGCGGGGCACATGGATGGTGCGACGCAGCACCCTGCGCGTGCGGGGTGCACGTTCGCGAACGGTGCGTGGTGCGGGCGTCGGCGGCGGTATTCGCGAGGCGTGGCAAGGTGTCCAGCACGCGTGGCCGATGCATGGCGTAGTCCTTGCGTAAGCAGTGGCGAGTTCATGGCGGCAACGCGGCCGTCACGAGATGCAGTACATACCCATGCGGACGAAACACAACGTTGTGTTTCACCGCACTTGAAACGAAGCGGCACAGCAGCACACTACGCAGTAAACGGACAACGGCGTCCCCTCGTGATCATCACGAGCGGACGCCGTTTTTTATTGAGCGCCGGCGCGACAGCGATCGCCGGCCGATACAGAAGTGAAGGACACCGTGATAGATACCGTGATGAACACCAACACCGGCAAGGTCACCTTATTGAGCGCCGGCCCCGGCGACCTCGATCTGCTCACGCTCAAAGCCGCGAAAGCGCTGGCCGCCGCCGATGTCCTGCTGCTCGACGACCTGGTGAATCCCGAGATCGTGACGCTGGCGCCGCAAGCGCGGGTGATTCGCGTCGGCAAACGCGGCGGCTGCCGCTCGACGCCGCAAGCTTTTATCGAACGGCTGATGCGGCGCTATGCGCTCAAGGGCTTGCACGTGGTGCGGGTGAAAGGCGGCGAAGCCCTATTGTTCGGACGCGCCGGCGAAGAGCTTGCGGTCTTGCGCGGCGCGGGCATTCCGGTGGA